>NZ_JAAFYV010000005.1:0-224763 GCF_011770055.1 Rhodococcus sp. B10
GTGTTCGGGCGGGCCTGGGGTTCGGACCGAATGTGGCTTTCCGGTCACTCTGAGTGACCCAGGGCCGCCCTCGTTCGGTTCGGGCGGGCCCGGGTTTCGGACCGAATGTGGCTTTCCGGTCACTCAGAGTGACTCGGGGGCGCCCTCGCTCCGGCCGGTTCGGGTGACCAAGATCGGTACTGGCGAGTAACTTTCCGCAGCAGGCGGGGGGTTCTCCGCGTCTGGCAGTACGCGCGTAATGTTACGTCAAAGTTTAGGGTTGAAGAGGACGCAAGCACACGAAGCGTTGCGTCGACGGACACTGAGGCAAAGGCAGAACATGAGTGCGAAACAGCCGACCATCATCTACACACTGACCGACGAAGCGCCGATGCTCGCCACCCACGCTTTTCTGCCCGTCATCCGGGCATTCGCGGGTGCAGCAGACATCAACGTCGAATCGACCGACATCTCGGTCGCGAGCCGCATCCTTTCCGAATTCCCGGATTACCTCACCGAAGAGCAGCGGGTGCCGGACAACCTCGGCGAGCTGGGTCGGCTGACGCAACTGCCCGAGACCAACATCATCAAGCTGCCGAACATCAGCGCGTCCGTCCCGCAGCTGCTGGCAGCCATCAAGGAACTGCAGGGCAAGGGTTACGCACTTCCCGACTACCCGGGCAACCCGAAGACCGACGAAGAAGCAGAGATCAAGAACCGCTACACCAAGTGCCTCGGTAGCGCCGTCAACCCTGTTCTGCGTGAGGGTAACTCGGACCGCCGCGCGCCGAAGGCCGTCAAGGAATACGCCCGCAAGCACCCGCACAGCATGGGCGAGTGGTCTCCCGCGTCGCGCACGCACGTCGCGCACATGCGCCACGGCGATTTCTACCACGGCGAGAAGTCGATGACCGTCGAAGGCGACCGCGAGGTCAAGATGGAGCTGCTGACGACCAGCGGCAAGACCATCGTGCTCAAGGACAAGGTCTCGCTCACCGACCGTGACGTCATCGACAGCATGTTCATGAGCAAGAAGGCGCTCATCGAGTTCTACGAAGAGCAGATGGAGGACGCCTACAAGACGGGCATGATGTTCTCTCTGCACGTCAAGGCCACGATGATGCGCGTGTCGCACCCGATCGTGTTCGGCCACGCAGTCAAGGTGTTCTACAAGGACGCGTTCGCCAAGCACGGTGAGCTGTTCGACGAGCTGGGCGTCAACGTCAACAACGGTCTGTCCGACCTGTACAGCAAGATCGAATCCCTTCCGAGCGCGCAGCGCGAGGAGATCGTCGACGATCTGCACAAGTGCCACGAGAAGCGTCCCGAGCTCGCCATGGTCGACTCGGCACGCGGCATCTCGAACTTCCACTCACCGAGCGACGTCATCGTCGACGCATCGATGCCCGCGATGATCCGCGCAGGCGGCAAGATGTGGGGCGCCGATGGCCGCCCGAAGGACACCAAGGCGGTCAGCCCGGAGTCGACCTTCTTCCGGATCTACCAGGAGATGATCAACTTCTGCAAGACCAACGGTGCGTTCGATCCCACCACGATGGGCACCGTTCCGAACGTCGGCTTGATGGCGCAGAAGGCGGAAGAGTACGGCTCGCACGACAAGACCTTCGAGGTACCTGAGGGCGGCGTCGCCAACATCACCGACCTGGCGACGGGCGAGGTTCTGCTGACCCAGAACGTCGAAGAAGGCGACATCTGGCGTCTGTGCATCGTCAAGGACGCTCCGATCCAGGACTGGGTCAAGCTTGCCGTGACTCGTGCCCGCAACTCGGGCATGCCGGTCGTCTTCTGGCTCGACCCGTACCGTCCGCACGAGAACGAGCTCATCGGCAAGGTCCGCACGTACCTGAAGGATCACGACACCGAGGGTCTCGACATCCAGATCATGTCGCAGGTCCGCGCGATCCGGTACACGATGGAACGCCTGATCCGTGGGCTCGACACCATCTCGGCGACCGGCAACATCCTGCGCGACTACCTGACCGACCTGTTCCCGATTCTGGAACTCGGCACCAGTGCCAAGATGCTGTCCATCGTGCCGCTGATGGCAGGCGGTGGACTGTACGAGACGGGTGCAGGTGGTTCTGCGCCGAAACACGTCAAGCAGCTCATCGAGGAGAACCACCTTCGTTGGGATTCCCTCGGCGAGTTCCTCGCGCTCGCGGTCAGCCTCGAGGACCTCGGTATCAAGACCGACAACAAGAAGGCGAAGATTCTCGCGAACGCCCTCGACGCAGCCACCGGCAAGCTCCTCGAGAACGACAAGGGACCGTCGCGTTCCACCGGTGAGCTCGACAACCGTGGCAGCCAGTTCTACCTGTCCCTCTACTGGGCGCAGGAACTCGCCGCGCAGACCGAGGATGCGGAGCTCGCGAAGCACTTCACCGGTCTCGCTCAGACGCTGGCCGACAACGAAGAGGCAATCGTCAACGAGCTCAACGAAGTTCAGGGCAAGGAGGTCGAGATCGGCGGATACTACTTCCCGGATCCCGAGGCCACCGCAGCCGTCATGCGCCCGAGCAAGACGTTCAACGATGCATTGGCGTCCGTAAGCGAGTAGGCGCTTCGCGCACGTGCGCGCGAATGTATAGCCCGCTATACATTCGCGCGCACGACGCGTACCGCAAGAACCGCCCATTCTGTTGTCTGTCAACATGAATGAGCCATTCATGCATTTTGGGGCACCTTCCGAGCCTGCAGCGAAGCAATCACGTACCCGGTGACCATGAGTCCCGCGGCGATCGTGAGTCCGACAGTCGGCGATGTCAGCGTTAGAAGTAGCGGCACGGCGAATCCCAGGTATACGAAGCAGTAGTAGACCGCGGTAGCGGTGGACAGGTCACCATCCGGAGGTGTCCGTTTTTCGACGATGACCAATCCTGAAACCAGCAGCATTCCGTAACACGATCCCAGCAGTACCGCCGCGGCAACGATCAGGATGACGGATACTACGCCGCCAGTGCTCAATGCCACCGCAGCAAGCGCGAATCCCAGACATCCGAGCCCGACGCCGACCCCGACGGGGACCTTGTCGCCGCGGCTGGACAGACGTCGGGCGGTCGGTTGCACTGCAACACCCGTCCAGAGCGTCAGTGCCGCAATACTTCCCGTGAACGCCACGGATAGAGAGCCGGTGACGTCGGCGACGTGAGGCGGTAGCGTTGCGAACGCGACTGTCGCAGCACCGAACACCCACGGCGCCCACGGTGCGACGCCGGCGAGAAACCAACGCTGTCTGGTGACCGGCATTATCTGCCGCGCGGAATCCTCGAAGCGCGTGCGGGTCTCAGGAACCCTCCACACAAGTACACCCGTCACAGCCATCATCGCGAGATGCACGAGGTACGGCAGCACGTCCGGGGCCGGTAGCCACTGCGCGATCAGTCCCGCGAATAGAGCGCCGCACCCGAAGCCGGCCGACAGTGCAACGGCAGTACGACGCGCACCGCTGCCCGGGCTGTCGCTCAGTTCCTTGATCCACGCACCGCCCGCGGTGAAAGCCATTCCCGACGCGACCCCGGCCAGCACTCTGCCGAGATAGAGCAGAGCCGGCACGTCGGCGCCGAGGGCGAGCAAGATCGTCGACATGACCGTGACTCCAATCATCGGCCGCACGACGGGCCGTCGCCCTCGGCGATCGGAGAGTCGACCGAAGTACAGCAGCGACGGAATCAGCCCGAGCGCGTAGCTGCCCAACATGGCGGTGAACGCGGTGCTGGTCAGGCCCACGGTCTCGCGATACACGAGCTGCATGGGCGCGAACTGGTTCGCGCCCCAGCTCACGGCGAACACGACGGCGACCACACGAATCCAACTCACGGGCATCCTGGTCATCCTTCCAAGTCGTACACGCTGTGGATGTGGCAGAACCTGCCAGCGTCTTGCACGTTTCTGTGTCGATTGTGGTCGTATGTTGCCTACCGCCCGAAACCTAGGTTCGTTTCGATGAAGTCGAGCGAGAGGGCGCGGGTGGACGTCGACACGTGGGTGGGAAGAACAGCACGCTCGATAGCTTCGGCCGTCCGGGACGGCCACATCACCGCGCGCGAGGTCGTTCAGGACCATCTGTCCGCGATCGACAGGCATAACCCCGAGCTCAACGCGATCGTCACGGTCTGTGCCGAGGACGCATTGGCCGCTGCAGACGATCTCGATCGCCGACGAGAAGCAGGGAAAATCCTCGGTCCCTTGGCCGGCGTTCCGTTCACGGTGAAAGACACCATCACGACGGCCGGAGTTCGTACTACCGCTGGGTCCCGTGCGCTGGCGTCGAACATCCCGATGCGCGACGCCACCGCGGTGACCGCGTTCAAGGCCGCAGGTGCGGTGCTCATCGGAAAAACGAACGCGCCGGAGTTCGGAGCGTGCGGACTCACTCGCAACGACCTGTTCGGGGTCACGACGAGCCCACTGATAGCCGACGGGATCCCGCGTTCGCCCGGCGGCTCGAGTGGGGGTGAATCCGCCTCGGTCGCAGCAGGTCTGAGCGTGCTGGGTCTCGGCACGGATTTCGGCGGATCGGTCCGCTGGCCTGCACATTGCACCGGGTTGGTGTCGATCAGGCCGACATTGGGCCGTGTCGACACCGACGGGCAGATTCCCGGAGTCGTGTTCGACGGTTACGTCCTGGCGAATCCGGTGACGGTGCACGGGGTCATTCAGACGATCGGACCGCTGGCGCGGAATCTCCCGGACCTCGAACTCGCACTGAACGTTCTGTCGAATCCCGCTCTCGCGCCTGTAGAGAAGTCAGTGGATACGAACACGTTGGACATCCGATGGGCACCCGGCGACGGAACGATGCCCGTCGACGACGAGATCGTCGATGCTGTGTCCGCCGCTGCGCACATGCTTCGGGCAAAGGAATACAACGGAACCGCACTCTCGCGCGGTCACGCGCTGTTCTCCACGTTGCGCGCAACCGAGTCTCACGCCGATATTCGCGTCCTCGTCGGTACCGAGACCGAACAGTTGACGTCCGAAATACGAGCCGCTCTTGACGCAAGACCCCAACACCTCGACGAGAACCTCTGGGCCGAAAGAGCAAAGCTCATTCAACAATTCCTCGACGAGATGGGCGACGTGCTGATCATGCCCGTCGCGTCGATTCTCGCGCCTCCGCTGGGGCAGGAATCATTCACCGTCCGAGGACGAGAGCTGACCTGGATGGACGTGCTTGCGAGCTGCCGAGCGATCAGTGTTCTCGGTCTGCCGTCGGTCGTCGTTCCGATTGCTCAGGCTCGCAACGGTTTACCGGTCGGGCTACAGATCGTAGCCCGACCTTGGCGTGAGGCCGACGCTCTCGCGGTCGCCGCCCGGATCGCGAGTTTGCCCCGCGAGTAGAGACGATCAGATGACCGCACTCCTACGCAGTTCGACGATCTCCTCTGCGTCGAGGCCCAATTCGGTCAGCACCTCGACCGTGTCCGCACCCAATGTCATCGGCGGCGCCTTGCGTACCGGCAGAACCTTGCCGTCGACCCAGAATGGCCCCCGCACCACGGAAGTCGAGCGTCCGTCGGGCCCTTCCGTTTCTTGGATCATGTCGAGCGCGCGCACCTGCGGATCGTCGAAGACCTGATCGATGGTGTGGATCGGGCCGCAGGGAATTCCCGCCGCGCGCATCTGCTCGATCCATTCGGCAGCCGTCTTGACGGTCAGCAGTTCGAGGATTTCCTTCGTCAGCTGGTCTCGGTGTTGTGTCCGTTGCTTGCCGGTGGCGTAATCGGCTCGGTCAGCCAGCTCCGGCGCACCGAGAACCGAACACAATGAGAACCAATGCTTTTCGGTCCCAGTAGCAATGGTGATCGGAAAGTCGGCGGTATCGAACACGCCGTACGGTGTGATCGACGGATGCGTGTTGCCGTTCGGTTCCGCGACGCGGCCCGTGCTGATGTAGTTCTGCGCCTGGAACGTCATGGTCGAAATGGCCGATTCCAACAGCGACGTCTCGACGCGTCGGCCGCGTCCGTCGCGCTCACGGGCCGCCAAAGCTGCTGCGATACCGAGGGCCGCATAGATACCGGACACCGTGTCGACGATCGGGATTCCGACCCGCATCGGTGCACTTCCGGCGTCGCCCGTCACGGACATCAGACCGGACATGCCCTGTGCCACTTGGTCGAGGCCTGCGGCGAGGTGGTCGGGTCCCACCGGACCGAATCCGCTGACACTCATGACGATCAGTCGAGGATTCTCACGTTCGAGCTCCCGGGGATCGAGGCCCATGTCCGCCAGTACCCCCGGTCGGAAGTTCTCGACGAGCACATCGGCATCGAGGGCCAACCTGTGCAACAAATCTCGACCCGAGTCGCTCCGGAAGTCCACGGCCACAGAACGCTTTCCCCGGTTGACTGAGGTGAAGTACAGACTCCGGTCGTCGTCGAACGGAGGCCACTGACGTGAGCTGTCGCCTGTGGCAAGGGGTTCCACCTTGATCACGTCGGCACCGAAGTCCGACAGCAACGACGTGCAGAGCGGACCTGCGAGCGCCCTGGTCAGGTCGAGAACTTTTGTTCCGCTGAGTAGTTCGTCCATTGATGCGTTCCTCGTTCTTCTCGTCCAACCGGGGTCGAGGATTGACGATGGTCGAGGGCGCGGTTCGGCGCGTCGGCGACAGTGCACAACGAGTGAGCCCACTTTTAGGCGACTTCTGTGACCGAACGACCTGGCTGCTACGGCTACCGTGAGGCCGAAGGTCAGCGAGCGGAGGTAAGAGACGGTGCGGGATATTTCTGCTGCTGTACACAGCTGGTTCGACAGCGGCGAGTCGTTCGCACTCGCGACGGTGACGCGCACTTGGCGTTCGTCTCCGCGTCGGCCCGGTGCTGCGATGGCCGTGAACCGAAACGGCGAGGTCGTCGGGAGTGTGTCGGGCGGCTGTATCGAAAGCTCGCTGTACGAGACCGCACGTGACGTTCTTGCCGACGGCAACTCGCGCATCGAGACCTTCGACGTCAGCGACGACGACGCATTCGGGGTCGGGCTGACGTGCGGCGGCAGGATCGAAGTCCTCGTCGAACTGGTCGGTTCACAGTGGCCGAGCTTCGGGGGTGTGTGCGAGCGTCTTGCATCGGATCGGCCGGTCGCGGTGTTGACGACTCTCGTCGACGGCGGGCCGTCGCGTCACCTCGTCGTCGACACCGAGAACCACCAGGGTGACCTGCCGCTGCCGAGTCGGAACATCGAGGACATAAAAGCGAGACTGCGCGGCGGCGAGTCGGACGTCGTCGTTGCGCGTCTCGGAACCGACCAGGACATACTGGTCGAAATACACGCACCCCTGCCGCGCATGTACGTGTTCGGTGCAATCGATTTCGCCTCTGCCGTAAGCACTCTCGCAGTCTTCGCCGGCTACCACGTCACCGTCGTCGACGCGCGGCCGGTGTTCGCGACGCCCGCGAGGTTTCCGGCGGCACACGAGGTGGTCGTCATGTGGCCGGACAGGTTTCTGGCGACCGCGCCCGTCGATTCACGCACGGCCATCGTGGTGCTGACCCACGACGAGAAGTTCGACATCCCGCTGCTGAACCTCGCCCTGCGCTCCGACGCCGGGTACGTCGGCGCGATGGGTAGCCGATCCACCCATGAGCGACGCGTCGGCCTTCTTAAAGACCACGGCATCACGCCGCAGCAGTGTGCGCGCCTACACTCACCCATCGGCCTCGACCTCGGCTCCCGTACCCCTGCGGAGACCGCATTGGCAGTGCTGGCGGAGGTCACCAAGACGATGAACCGGGCGACCGGTGAGGAACTGCGTCACCGCCGCGGTCCGATTCACGGTCTCAGTTCATCCGCGTAACCCAATGTCCTGCCGCGCCGGCCGGTGAGCGTTAGGATCGTCTCTTCGCGAATCCCCCTTTTCGCGAGTGAAATGAAATCCGAGGTGCCCGCCCAGTGTCTGTCAGGTCCGTCTCCATTCCTGAAGCTCCTGAAGCAGAGGCCCTCACCGAACTTCTCCGGTCTGCGTTGCTGCCCTCGTCGTCGATCGTCGTGGGGGAGGTCGACGGAGTAGACGTGCGACGGGTCGGTTTCATGGCGGTCCCGGACATCGGACCTTGGCTCAGGCGCGGCCAACTCCTGATCACGACGCCCCGCACCCTGGGCCTGGTGACCGAATCTGCGACGGCGTTCATCGGCCGGTTGAGCTCGCGCGGAGTCGCCGCGCTCGCAGTGCAATTCGACGGTGACGGGTGGAACCTCGAACCCGAGATGATCGATGCCGCCGCACAGGTCGGTCTGCCCATCGTCGCGTTCCACGGCGACGGGGATCACCCACTGTCCCGCGGCCGCGTCGCAGTGGAGCAAACGCAGGTATCGGCCATGTTCGAGGCAGAGCGAGTGCGAAAACTGCTGGTCGATGTCGTCATGGCCGGCGGCGGCCTGGCAGAGTTGGCCGGAGTCGCGGCGCGTGAGCTGAACGGAACAGTACTGCTGACCACATCGGACGGCCGCGAGATCAGCCGCGCCGGTGACGCCGCGGGACGGAGGCGGTTGTCGACGAGCCCCGCTCTCGACTCCACCGGTAGGTTGCGGACCGACACCGTCGAAGGTGGACTCGGACTGCACGTGTTCGACGGTCATTCGGGCGCGATCGCGGCGGTCTCGGCCAACCACATCGATCACGGACGGTTGGCTCTGTTCACGTGGGATCGCGTGATGACCGAGCATGATCTGTATCTCGTCGAACGCGCCGCAGCGGTGTGTGCCCTTGTAGTCACGCGTCAACAGGCCGTGGCCTCCGTCGAAGAGCGGCATCGAGCCAACTTCATCCACGATCTGATGGTGGGCCGTGCCGGTGATACCGAACATGTTGTCACGCACGCGAAGACGTTCGGGTGGGATTTCGACCGACCGCTGGTTGTCGTCAGTATCGAGCCCGATCCAGTACTGGACGAGTCGACGAATTCCACGCACCGGCTTCCGGTCGTCGACCGTCAGGCCATGGCTTTCTCGGGTGCGATCGCCCATCGAGATCCCGGTGCGGCGGTGACGGCACTGACGGGCGAGACCGTGATCGTCATGGGCGTCGGCAACGACACGATGGCACTCGTGCGTGACCTCGTCAGTGTGGTCCGGGGTGAAGGCGGCGGTGGCAGAAGGCCGTTCAGTGTCGGGGTGTCTCGAACAGCGGAGACCACCGACGGAGTGCCTGCCCTCTACAGTCAGGCACGAACGGCTTTGACTGTGGGGCGCCGCATTTCGGGCCAGTGGTCGCTGACCAACTTCGACGATCTCGGCGTCTATCGCTTGCTGTCCCTCGTGGAAGACGAGGACGAACTCGAGAACTTCGCTCGAGAGACGCTGCGCGAACTCACCGACGACACCGCGGAGGCGCAGGACATGCGGAACACTCTGGAGGTGTTGTTGGCGACGAACATCAACATCGCGGAGACTGCTCGCAAGCTCCACTTCCACTACAACACACTGCGTTACAGAGTCGTAAAGCTCGAGAAAATGTTGGGCTCGTTCACTGCGCAGCCGGAATTGCGACTGGACCTGTCCCTAGCATTGAAGATAATCGCGATGCGCGGCATCAATCACTAATCCTGCCAATCCGAGGGTCTTCGATCTGTCAGATTGTCATCACGTCGCCCCCGATCGGCTGTAATAGCGTTCAGAGGCATCAGGGGCGGTTTGTGAGCTGCAACACAGAGTACGAACCGCCTTCCTCTGCACGAAAGGCCGATCATGCCGATTTGGACCCTGCACGGAGATGGTAAAACGGTCGCTCCCGGCGAAGTCGTCGCTCCCGGTGAGAGACTCAGCTGGGGACGGACCATCGGACTGGGCGGCCAGCACGTCGTGTCTATGTTCGGCGCGACCTTCGTCTTCCCGATTATCATGGGGCTCAATCCTCAACTGGCCGTGATGATGTCGGGCTTCTGCACCATCTTCTTCCTTCTGGTCGTGAAGGGGCGAATTCCCAGTTACCTCGGAACGTCGGCAGCCTTCGTCGGTGGTATCGCCGCCATTCGCGCCCAGGGTGGAACGTCGGCGGAAGTGACCGGCGCGATCCTGGTGTCCGGCCTCGTCCTCGGCCTGATCGGCGTCGCCGTTCACTTCCTCGGCGGACGGTTGATTTTCAAACTGCTGCCGCCGGCGGTCACGGGAGCGGTGGTGATGCTGATCGGCTTCAACCTCGCGCCCGTCGTCGCGGGGCTGTATTGGCCACAGGATCAATGGGTTGCGCTGTTGGTGATGGTCGCTCTGATCGTGATGTCGGTGGCGCTGCGCGGCTTCATGGGACGCATCGCGATCTTCCTTGCTCTGATTCTGGGCTACGTCGTCTCATGGGTTCTCGACAAGGTGTCCGGCCCGATCACCTCGTACGACGCCAATGCCGGCGCGATCACCGAGCATTTCCGCGTCAACTGGGACTCGGTATCGTCGGCGTCGTGGTTCGGTCTACCGCCGTTCTCGGACGAGGCCAGCGGTGTAGTCGGCATCCATGCGCCGTCGTTCAGCCTGACGTTCGTCGTGCTCGTTCTTCCCGGCGTCATCGCGCTGATCGCCGAGAACGCCGGCCACGTCAAAGCCGTTGCGGAGATGACCAAGGACGACCTCGATCCGTACATGGGCCGTGCGCTCGCCGGTGACGGATTCGCGACGGCAATCGCCAGTGGCGTCGGTGGGTCTCCCACCACGACGTATGCCGAGAACATCGGGGTCATGGCAGCCACCCGCGTCTACTCGACGGCGGCCTACTTCGTAGCCGGTGTCGTCGCGATTCTGCTTGGATTCTCGCCCAAGTTCGGTGCCTTCATCTCGGCGACACCGGGCGGTGTCCTCGGTGGAATCACCGTCGTCCTCTACGGGATGATCGGCCTGCTTGGTGCCAAGATCTGGAAGGAAAACGGCGTCGACTTCGGAAACCCGCTGAACATGATGCCGATCGCGGCCGGCCTCATCATCGGTATCGGCGACACCGCCCTGACGTTCAGCGACACGTTCTCGCTCGGCGGCATCTCACTCGGCACGATCGTCGTCATCGTGATGTACCACTTCTGCCGGTTCATCGGCTCCCGCAACCCCGAGCTCGACGGCTACACCGCGCCTCGAAAGGAAGACACGTCGCCGGAGGCGCCTCCCGCCAAACAGCTGACTTGACGCAGTTTGCCAGCTCGCGGGCGTGACTGTTGTCACATCTCCACACATTTCGAAAGCACTATGACAGGCAGGATCGAGACATGAAACCGTCGCCGCTCAGGTACCACCGGCCGACCACGGTCGAGGAGGCGTGCCGCATCCTTTCCGAGGTCTCCCACGAGGGCAAGGTGATGGCAGGTGGTCAGTCGCTCGTTCCGCTGCTGTCGATGAGGTTGGCGGCGCCCACACACATTGTCGACATCGGCGCGGTGCGCGACCTGGACACCGTCACCGTCTCGCCGGACTCGGGGGTCGAGTTCGGAGCCCTGGTCACGCATTCCGCGCTGTACAACCATGCCGAGGCCCGCGACGTTCAGCCCCTGCTGAGCCGCGGACTGAACCTGGTGGCGCACCCGACCATTCGCAATCGCGGAACGACCGTCGGATCCATCGTGCATGCGGACCCGTCAGCAGAGATGCCCGCCGTGCTTACGCTGCTCGGCGGGCAGGTCACCGTCCAGTCGATCCGTGGGCAACGCGTCATCGACTCGGCCGATCTGTTCGCCGGACCACTGGAAAGCACACTCGAGTCCGACGAGATCGCGCTGTCGGTGAGTGTTCCTCCGGCCCGGGCGGGTATGGGCACGGCAATCGACGAGATTGCCCGACGCCACGGCGACTACGCTCTGGTCGGCGTTGTCGCACAGGTAGAGATCGTCGATGGGCACGTGATCACGGCTCGGATGACCTACATCTCGGCCGGCGAACTCGGCGTCGTCGTCGATTACAGCGACGCGCTTGCCGGCGCGTCGGCGACCGACGAACGAGACCCACAGTGGCAGGCAGTCGGCGAACTAGCCCGCAACACAATCGAAACCGATGCCGACATCCATGCGACGGCCGCATATCGATCTCAGCTCGTATCCGCACTGACCAGCCGTGTCGGATTCGCGGCGGCCCGGGATGCAAGCGCGGATCGCGTACTCGTAGGAAGGTTGTAATGCCGAAGTCCATCGACGATCAACTGTCCGAACTTCAAACCGACACAGGCGAACAACATGTTGCCGTCACGTTCACGCTGAACGGCGTCACCGAGACCGTCGTGCTTCCGTCTCGCACACTGGCCTCGGATGCGATTCGACATCACATGCGCCGCACTGGGACTCACGTCGGATGCGAGCACGGTGTATGTGGTGCGTGCACCGTGCTGCTCGATGGGAACCCGGTCCGCTCGTGCCTCGTGCTCGCAGCCAGTCTCGAAGGGCATTCCGTCACGACGGTCGAGGGACTCGTCGAACCCGACGGCACGCTGCACCCGGTTCAGCAGGCGTTCAAGGACTGTCACGGACTTCAGTGTGGATTCTGTACACCAGGTTTCGTGACGACCATCGCCGCGTTTCTCGAGGACAACCCCAATCCGACGCACGACGAGGCGACCGATGCCATTGCCGGGAACCTGTGTCGCTGCACCGGGTACCAGAACATCCGCGCATCGGTTCTTCGAGCCGCGGAGATCACACGCGAGCGCGCAGGGCAATTCCCGCTCGGCGTCGACGACGAAGCCACCCGAGATGCGCTGGACCGCCAGGTGCGGGGGAGCACGCAGCCCGTCGGCGGAAGGGCGGGGCGTTCATGAGCACGCAGGTCGATACCGAACACGTACTGGGCTCGTCGACCAAGTTCTTCGGCAAACCCATTCCGCGTGAGGAGGATACGCGTCTACTCAGTGGCCAGGGTCGGTATCTCGACGACCTCGGTCACGGGGCGTTGATCGCCGCATTCGTCCGGTCGCCGCATGCGCACGCACGGATTGTCGACATCGACATCGATCCGGCACTGGAAGTTCCCGGTGTCCACGCGATCTACGTCTACGACGACCTTCTCGACGACTCGGAAGAGATGGCCGAGAACCTTCCTCTGCTGATTCCGCATCCGGCTATCGTGGCTCCTCGCAACGGATATCCACTCGCCAAGGACGAGGTCAACCACGTCGGCGAAGCGATCGCGATGGTCGTCGCCGACAACCGGTACATCGCCGAGGACGCGTGCGCGAAGATCGACGTGACCTACGAGATGCTCGATGCTGTCGTCGGAATCGATACCGCGCGTCACGCCGCCAAGGCCGTGCACGACGACGTCCCCGACAACATCGCGGCGCGTCTGCAGCACGGATTCGGCGACGTCGACGCCGAGATCGCGGCCGCACCGAACCGTCTGACGCTCGATCTCGAGATCGAACGCTCGGCGTCCATGCCGATGGAAGGCAAGGGCGTCTACGCCCGATGGGACGGCGACGAGAATGCTCTGACGTTCTGGACGTCGACTCAGACGTCGACCTCGGCGCGGGCCGCGATCGCGGCTCGTCTCGGCATGGCGCTCAACAAAGTTCATTGCATCGCACCCGACGTCGGCGGCGGTTTCGGCGTCAAGATCGTCCATCCGTGGCCCGAGGAGGTCATGGTCACCTGGGCTGCCCGACGCCTCGGCCGCGCGGGCGTGTCGAACGAGGTCAAGTGGGTCGAGGATCGCCGCGAACACTTCATCTCGAGCGCGCACGAGCGCGGTCAGATCCAGAAGGTGGACATCGGGTTCGACGACGACGGCCGCCTGCTGGCGTTCGACTTCACGTTCTGGCACGACAACGGTGCCTATCTGCCGTACGGCATCATCGTCATGATCAATACGGCGACACAGGTTTTGGGGCCGTACAAACCGAAATCGTTCCGTGTCGACGCCTATTCGCTCTACACCAACACGGTCCTCGTCACGCCGTATCGCGGCGCGGGCCGACCCCAGGCAGTCTTCGCGATGGAACGTGCGATGGACGCGATTGCCGACCACCTGGGTAAGGACAAGATCAAGGTGCGCGAGATAAATTTCGTTCGGCCTGAGGACATGCCGTACGACTTCGGTCTGATGTTCCAGGACGGCCGACCTTTGATCTACGACACCGGGGACTACCAGGCGGGCATCGACAAGCTGAAGAAGCTCATCGACTGGGACGGGTTCCCCGAGTACCAGAGGCAGGCCAAGGCAGAGGGCCGCACCGTCGGGATCGGCATCGGCGCGTACGTCGAGGGAACGGGTCCCGGTCCGTACGAAGGCGCGCACGTCGTTGTCGAGACGTCAGGCAAGGTCAAGGCTGCAACGGGATTGACGACGCAGGGCCAGGGACACCAGACCGCGTTCGCGCAGATCGTCGCCGACGACCTCGGGGTCGATGTCTCCGACGTCGAGATCGTCACCGGTGATACCCGGCGATTCGGTTATGCCGTCGGAACTTTCGCATCGCGCGGAGCGGTAATGTCCGGATCGGCGTTCCACGTTGCAGCGCAGATGGTCGCGGAGAAAGCCCGCACGATCGCGTCGGGAATTCTGGACATCGATGCACACGACCTCGAGCTCCGCGCTGGCCATGTCTGCCGGATCGGGACGGAGCCAGGCGTCGAGGGTACGTCGGTTCCGCTGAGTGTCGTGGCGGTGCTGTCCAATCCGCTGCGTTACGCGTTCGATCGCGAGTCCAAGCTCGCGACCGGGTTCGCCAAGGCTGACCCCGACATGACCAAGCCTCCGATCCCAGAGGGTGAACAGCCCGGGCTGGAGGCGACCGGCTACTACTCGCCGCCGCATTCGACATTCGCTTCGGGAGTGCACGCCGCCATCGTCGAGACCGATCCGATCACGGCGGAGATCACCGTGCTGCGGTACGTGGTCGTCCACGATTGCGGCAACGTGATCAACCCGCGCATCGTCGAAGGCCAGGTCATGGGAGCCGTGGCGCAGGGGATCGGTGGGGCGCTGTACGAGCGGATCGTCTACGACGAGCACGGCCAGATGCTCAACGCGTCGTACATGGATTTCTTGATGCCGTTCGTCACAGAGATGCCGAACTCACTCGAGATGGACCACACGGTCACGCCGTCCGGACTCAATCCCTTGGGCATGAAGGGCGCGGGCGAAGCCGGTGTCATCCCCACCAGCGCAGTCATCGCCGCGGCCATCGAGAACGCCGAGGGCATTCCCATCACCGCCATGCCGATTTCACCGTCGGAATTGTTCGAACTTCGGCTCGCACACCAGTCAGCACAGGAGAATTCATGAGAATCGCCGGCACCGCACAGCTCACCGCACCCCGCGAGGAGGTGTACGACAACCTGCAGGACGGACGCGTACTGGCCGCGACGATTCCCGGAGTGCAGTCGCTCGAACAACTCACCGACAATCACTACAAGCTCTCCATCATGGCGGGCGTCGCCTCGATCAAAGGTGTGTACGACGGTGAAGTGGTTCTCTCGCAACAAGATCGGCCCAACTCGTTCGTGATGACGGCGTCCGGCGCGGGCGCGCCGGGCACTGTCAAGGCCGACGTGACGGTCACTCTGACGGAGAACGAGCAAGGGACCCTGCTGTCCTACGACGCCGATGCAGTCGTCGGAGGGATGGTGGGAGGCGTCGGGCAACGCATGATCACCGGCGTCGCCAAAAAGATGGCCGGAGTGTTCTTCAAGAGCATCGACGGCGTCATCGCCAACGGAATCTCGTCGTCGACGCCTGCTGCAACGTCCGAAGCGGCGCTCAGTTCGGAAACCGTTGTGGAGCAGGCGAATCAGGTGCCGCGAGCGACGCCTCTACCAGGAGGAACCGACGCGCGCACGGTACTCGTCAGTGCCGCGGCTGGTGCCGTCATCGCCCTGACCGGCGTGGTGATCGGTGGACTTCTGGGGCGCTCCAGATAGCACCGTAGACAACGAATTTCGCCCCGAATCGCCCATGGTTCGGGGCGTTTTTCGTGTGCTCGTGAGCCTGCGCCGAAGAGTGCCCGTCGGGTTCGGCGAAATCTGCCAAAGATTCCTCCTCGCACACGCTGTGGAATGGCATCACACGCCAGCGCCGATCGGATCAATCCCATCGGGAACGATTGTACGGAGGAAGAAGTGGAATCCAGGAAGATACGGATCGGCATCGACACCGGTGGCACCTTCACCGACATCGTGGCAGTCGACGACGAGACCGGCGCCATTGTCACCACCAAGACCCCGTCGACGCCGTCCGACCCCGCGGAGGGGTTCCTCACCGGCATCGAAAAGGTGCTCGAAAAACTCGGCGAACACGGCGACTCTATCGGAGCTGTCAGCCATGGAACGACCGTCGCGACCAACAAGCTGCTCGAGGGCAAGGTCGAGAACCTCGGCTTCATCACCACCGAGGGCTACGAACACGTCCTCGAGATCGCTCGTCAATCCGTGCCCGACGGCTACGGCAACTCCTACTTCTGGGTCAAGCCCGACCGCATCGTGCCTGCCGACCGCGTCAAGACCGTCGGTGGCCGTTTGTCGTTCGACGGCAGCGAGATTCGCCCGCTCGACGAGGGCAGCGTCCGCGCCGCAGCACAGTTCTTCAAAGACCACGGCATCAAGACCATCGGTGTCTGCCTCATGCACTCGTACGCCGACCCGTCGCACGAGGAGCGTGTGCGGGACATCCTCGACGAAATGTTCCCCGAGGCCACCGTCAGCATCTCCAGCCAGGTGCTGCGTGAGTACCGTGAGTACGAGCGGTCCATCACCACGCTCGTCGATGCCGCGGTGAAGCCGAACATCCGCAATTACGTCAACAACATTGCGAACCGTCTGCGTGAGTTCTCCACGGCCGACGGCGAATCTCGCGACATTCCGTTTTACGTCATGAAGTCCAACGGTGGGGTGCTGTCGGCCAAAGAGGTTGTTCACCAGCCCATCACGACAGTTCTGTCCGGACCTGCTGCGGGTGCACTGGGCGCCGCGCTGATCGCCGATGCTGCCGGCGTCGACCAGGTGCTGACGTGTGACGGCGGAGGCACCTCGACCGACGTCACCGTCGTCGTCCGCGGTGAGCCCGCGCTGACCACCGAGGGGCGCGTCGGAAACTATCCGTCGAAGATTCCGATGATCGACGTCGTGACCGTCGGTGCAGGCGGTGGCTCGATTGCGTGGATGACGCCGGAACGGACGCTCCGCGTCGGACCCCAGTCGGCAGGCGCCGATCCCGGACCGTTGTGCTACGGCAAGGGCGGCAGCGAACCGACCATCACCGACGCACACGTACTGCTCGGACGCATCCCACCCCACCTCTTGGGCGGTGAGATCCCACTCGACACCGAGCTGGCGCGGAAAGGGCTCGAGCAGTTGGCTTCCGAGCTGAACCTCGGGTTCGAAGAGTGCGCTGTCGGCATCCTCGAAGTGTCGGCGTGGAACCAGGCCAACGCGTTGCGTCAGATCACCGTCAAGCGTGGCCTCGACGTCCGTGACTTCACCCTCGTCACGTTCGGCGGCTCGGGCTCGCTGCTGGCGTGCAAGCTGATCGACATCCTCGGCTTGAAAGACGTTTTGGTTCCGCTGGATCCGGGCAACGTATCGGCCTTCGGATTGCTGACCGTCGACGTCCGGAACGACTACGTGCAGACGCACGTCGGACGGCATGATCGTCTGCAGGCGTCGGAGCTGCAGGAGCTCTTCGACTCGCTCGCGGGCAAGGCCGAAATTGCTCTGGCAGAAGAAGGATTCGACGAGACCCAGCGTCGCTACGCGCGCACTGCCGACCTCCGTTACATGGGCCAGGCGTTCGAGGTTCGTGTCCCCGTCGGCGAGGGTGAGATCACTGCCGAGCTGATGGACGCATCCGCCGAAGCATTCCACGACGCACATCGCGAACTGTACGGCTACGACTTCCGTGGTGATCCCGCGCAGCACGTCGAGTGGGTCAACCTGCGTGTCAGCGGAATCGGTCCCATCCAGCGTCCGGCTGCTCGAACCGTCTCTGCCGGCTCAGGGGCTTCCTCGGCCCGAACCGGTTCGCGTCAGGCATATTTCGACTCATGGGTCGATACCACCGTGTACGACCGCGCGCGACTCGGAGCAGGCGACACGATCGACGGACCTGCCGTCATCGAGGAGTTCAGCTCCACCGTCCCGATCCATCCGGGATTCTCGGCGCGAATCGACACCCACGGAAACATCCGAATCTCCAAGACTTCCGACTCGAACGGAGCGAAGTGATGACTGCTGTACTCGATGCTGCCGCCGCGACCGCGGCCAAGCCCTACCGGCTGACCGACACCGACGGCGCAACCCCGGACCCGATTCTCGTCGAGATCGTTGCGGGATACCTGGCCAGCGTGGAGATGGAAGTGGAGACGTCGATCTCGCGGACGTCGCGTTCGCCGATGATCCGCGACGCGCACGACTTCCGTGCCGGCATCCACGATCGAAATCTGCGCAAGCTGACGGGGCGTTCGTACTCGGCTCTGGTGCATCCCATCGCCAGGGACTTCCCGCTGGAGTCGATGAAGCCGGGCGACGTGTACTTCCACAACGACGTCTACCTGTCCGAAGGCGGCATCGGCCACCTCCCCGACCTGTGTGTGACGGTGCCGGTGTTCGCTCGCGTCACTCCCGACGCGGAGCCGAAAGTCGTTGCGTTCGTGCAGGCATTCGGCCATCACGACGACATCGGCGGTTGCTGCCCGGGTTCGATGCCGTCCGGCGCGACGACGGTGTACGAGGAAGGGCTGATGGTCCCGCCCATCAAGCTGTGGGATCAGGGCGTACCCAATGAAGCTGCGCTGCGCATCATGACGCGCAATTCCCGCATGCCCGATGCGCTGGCCGCCGATCTGGACGCCGAATGCTCGGCATGCTTGATGGGAGCGCGGCGGCTCACCGAGCTGTTCGAGCGGTACGGCGTCGACACGGTCGAATCCTGTTTCGACGCGATGATGGATGCGACCACGGAGACGTACCGTCGCGAGATTTTGAGCAAGATCCCGGTGGGCGAGTACACGTGGGAGGACTACGCGGAGCACGACGGCGTCGACGAGCCCATGCTGCACACCCAGCGGATCACGTTGACCAAGACCTCTGCCGAGGACGAGGGCGGCGAACGATTGATCCTGGACTTCAACGGAACAGGACCGCAAGCGAAGGGGCCGATCAATCACTGCGGTGACTACGCCGACGGCAACTTCCTGATCAAGTGGCTTGCCCCGATCCTGCGCAACCTTGCCGATACGCCCGAGCGGATGGCCGAGCTCGACGTCAACGAGGGCGTCGTGCCGCTGATCGAGATGAAGTTTCCCGAAAAGGGAACGCTCATCACCCCGATCTTCCCGGCGCCGACGAATGCTCGTACGTTCGTGATCTTGCGGTTGCTCGGCGTGCTGGCCGGCGTCGTCGCGAAAGCTGTGGACGGCAACATGCCAGCCGACCAGGAAACGATCCGGTACACCGGCGTCTACGGTGAAGACTTCGACGGTCATTCGTACCTGATGCGTGAGGTGCTCGGGGGCGGTTCCGGTGGCCGGTACTACGCCGACGGCGAGGACACGATTCACGTCGTGCCCGATTCGCGAAACCTCCCCACCGAATTCAGCGAAAGTCGCTTTCCGTTCATCGTCGAAAAGCTCGGACTGGCAATCGACTCCGGCGGCGCCGGACGCTACCGAGGTGGGCTCGGCTACGAAAAGCACATCCGCATGCTCAAGGACGCGCACTTCATGTCCATCGCCGATCGTTCGATTCTGTCCTGCTGGGGTGTCAAGGGCGGCAAGGCCGGCCGTCCGTTCTCGGTGACTCTCGATCCGAACGGCCCCAACGAGCGGGAGTTCGACGCGCTCACGGACGCGGAGCCGATCAAGGCGGGCGAGGTCGTTCGGATACGTACCACCGGTGGTGGTGGTTGGGGAGATCCACTGGATCGACCAGTCGATGAGGTCCTTCGTGACGTGCTGTGGCGCAAAGTGTCTCGCGACGGGGCCCGCGAAGACTACGGCGTCGTCCTGACAGGGGACGCGGAACCGGTCGTCGATGTGGATGCCACGGTAGCTCTTCGCGACCGGCTGCGAGCCGACCGAGGCGACGAGGAACCGTTCTTCGATCGTGGCCCGGGCTACGCGGAACTGTCCGGCGGCGACACGTCGGCTGTCTACGACTACCTATGAGTTCGGGGATCGCCCGTGGCGCCGATATTGCAGTGATCGGTGCCGCGGGCAAGACCGGCAGCGCGGTGATCGACGCGTTGCCGCCGGGTGCACGTCGATTGGTGCACACGGCGCGGGTCGAGGGTGACTACGAGGTGGAACTGGAAACTGGCGCCGGTTTACGCAAGGCACTACTCGGTTGTCGTGCAGTGTATTTCATTGCTCCGAACGTCCATCCAGACGAGCCTCGGTTGCTACGAAACGCGTTGACGGCGGCGGCATCCGCGGGTGTCGAGCACGTGGTGTACCACTCTGTTGCGTGGCCTTTCAGTCCTGCAATGCCTCACCACATGGACAAGGCAGTGTGCGAGGACGAATTGCATCGGTCGCCGTTGAAATGGACTGTGCTGCAGCCGTGTGCCTACCTGGAGAACTTCGCGTCGGTGATCGCGGGGGAATGCAGTCGAATTACGTTGCCGTACAGCCCGGACACCAAATTCTCGTTCGTAAGTCTGCGCGCCGTGGCCGCCGTCGCTGCGACAGTGTTGGTCGAGGGCTCGCGTCATCACGGTGCGACATACGAACTCGGCGGGTCGGAGGCTATTTCGGTCCGTGAATTGGCCGCGAGGTACGGCGCCGAAGTTGAGCAGATCTCTCTCGACCAGTGGCAGAACACTGCTGGTTACTCTATGCCAGTCGGCGCGGCGTCGAGGTTGCGCGCGATGTTCGACTTCTACGACCACCACGACTTCATCGCGGGGAGAGGCGGCTTCGCCGCGTGTGAGGCGGCTGCGCCGCACGTGCACGAAAATACATAGCGGGTTATGTATTTTCGTGCACATGGGGTTAACGCTTGAATGGTCCATTCAAATTGTTAGACAACATGAATGGACCTTTCTTGTCTCAGTAGTCGAGGACGGTGAAGGGGTCGTAGATCGCGATGCCTCGGACGTCCCCCTCCGATGATCCGGTCGGGATGGAGATTCCGCGGAGCAGGTGGGCGTTGCCTGACGGGTCGACCTGCCAGCTTTGGCCCTGGCCGTGGAAACTCCAGCTGTAGATCGGCTGGCCAGTGCCGTACGGGCTGATGATGATGGAGTCGTTGCCCCGTGGACCATAGGCCGCGGGATCGAAAGCGCTGACGAAGTGTTCGGTGCTCTCGCTGGTGAACGGAGAGTCGTAGATTCCATCCGCTGACGCGGGCGTTGCGGCCAGGGCCGTTACACCGACTGCCAGGGCCGTGGCGGCAAATACCTTCTTGATCATCATGCAGTCCAATCGTCGAGGGTCGACTGGTGCATCGGCCATTGCTGAGCACGCGTTACCCGTGATGATTATTCGAGTTCTGGCGCATCGTCTTTCGATTTCGTGAGTGCGGGGAGCCCTACCGGGTACAGCTCGTGGCTGCCGCTCATACCCTTCAATTCGACTTTCCGTGGCCTACCCAGCGGGATATCACGACCGAGTTTCACGCTCAGTGGTTCGCTGACGAGAATCTCCCCGCCCTCGGCCTGGCTTGCCACGCGCGCGGCCATGGCCACGTTGAGTCCGAAGAGATCGTCGCCGCGTCGCACCGAACTGCCCGTGTGGATACCCATCCGTACTCGAATGTCGTTCCAGCGATCCGCATTCTCGAGCAGCGCCTCCTGGACGGCCATCCCGCATCGCACAGCCTGCTCGGGGTCGGAGAACGCGATCATGAAGCCGTCGCCCTGGTTCTTGACGACGTGGCCGCCATGCGCGGCGACTTGCTTCTGAATCAGCCTGTTGTGTCTTTCCAGTAGCTTCATCCACCCTCGATCGCCCAGCTCTTCGTTGCGCGCCGTCGAGCCCTCGATGTCGGAGAACATGACGACGACGTCACCGTCCGCGGTCAGCCGGGCCAGGTCGGGGCGTTCGACTTTGGCCCATCCGGCGAGATCCTCGATCGAGTTCCGCACCGTTGCGCCGAACCCCTTGTTGATCAGCGAGTCTGCGGTCTGGAAAGCTGTTCTGATCGCCATCGGTGCGATACCGCGTCGCCGACGCTTGTGCTGCGAATCGCTGCGTGCGCGTTCCAGCGCCTCACGCGTGCTGGTCAGTTGACGACGCGTCACGATCATCCACACGCCGAGGCCGACGATCGCGGCGGCTTCGACGCCGGTTGCAACAATCCACAGGGTCACGGGCAACATCATCGTCGTTCGGTCTGGTGAACCAAGCATTGCCCCGGCGCGTCGCACTGATGTGTCCGGTCAGGCCAGGGGGTTGAGACGTGGTGAATTACCTCTGCCGCGGCAGGTCGAGCACGACGAAGCGCAGAGCCGATCGGAGCAGCTCCTGCGTCCGATCGGCCGTCGACAACTCGCGATGGTGGTCACCGCACACGTCCAGGAGCCCGAGGATGTTGTCGCGGTTCTGTCCGCAGATCAACGCAACATCCTCAGCGCTGAGGGGCGTGTCTGCGGTATCGAGGTGCGAGATCGTCTGCAGTTCGGGCGGCATGCCCGTGTCCGGTGGCTCCGCGCTCAGTTCGTCGGCGATCTTTCCTCCCTCTTCTTCGAAGAATCGCAGGAACGTGCCGAGGGCTCGACCGAGGTGCTCTTCGATCAGCGGAGCACAGTCGACTCGCTGAATCGCAACGACATGGTGCTCGCCGACGGTGAACTTGATGTCCGGCCACCGATGGGAGTAGCAGGCGGCTTGCGCTGTTGCCGAACGGTTTTCGGGATGCACACTGAACACCGTGAACAACTCGATCACTGCTGACGTCGAGACCCTCAGGAACGCGGTTCGCCCGTCGAACGTGAAGGGCACGTCGCCGTCGTCGTCCTTGACCGGCGGATGGCTCATGATCGAGGTGAGCATGACGTCGACCTCTTCGACGAGTTGGGTGTGCGCGCTGATGGGCTCCCAGCTGTCGTCGAACATCGATTTGGGTGCACCGTCGTTGATGCTTGCGGTGAGAAACGCCGGATGGGGCACGCCGCGTAGCTCACGCAACACGAATTCGATGGCGTCGACGACCTCGTCCGGGTCTCCGATGACGCTCAGCCTCAGTGCGGTCTCGGACGGTCCCTCGCTGGTCCAACCGGCGTTGGTCAGCATGATGCGGTCTTCGTGCGTGACGGCGTTCAGCAGTTCGCCTTCGATGACGGCGTCCGCGCCGTAGGGGTGCACGACCAGTGACAGGCCCTTCTGCACCGTGTGGATGGTAAGCCGGTCGTTCTCGCTCATGTCGATGAAGTACGAGCAGAGCCGGCCCGAGAACTGCCGCCATGCCGCAGTCACTCGCGTGTCGAAATCAGGTTCCTCGCTCATGAGGAGCCTCCTTGTGAACAGTTGGCCGCAGTGCGGCCGAATCCTCCCGATACGAGTGACATTAGCGAGAGGGTCCGACAAACTCCGTCGTCGAATATGTCAGCGAGACAGACGGAGTCGTCGTTCATTCACACGAATGACCCATTGGTCGACGATCTTCGCCGCCACGCCGGGCGGATCCAATCGAGGAATCGAGTCGGCATGAGCATCACTGAACCCGGGGCGTACCGCCCAGTGTGTTTCGAGGCCCCTCTGTATCGCCCGTGTTACGCGACGGGTCGGTTCCGTTACGGATTCGGACAAAATCGGGAAAGTGGTTCCGCGGCCCTCTGGATGCAGTGTATACAACGTATATGGCTTCAACAGTTCGTGGCCCACACCACACCGAGGGCGGTGATCTCACCGCTGACCTGCGCACCGCGATCGTCGAGGGTGTGTACCCGCCCGGCCATCGGCTGGTGCAGGAGGAGTTGGCAGATCGCTTCGGCGTCTCGCGGATTCCGCTGCGCGAGGCGATGCGCACGCTGGTGGGCGAGGGTCTGCTGCGCTCCGAACGTGGCCGCGGAACGTTCGTCACCGCGCTCGACATCGAGGAGATCGACGAGATCTACGACCTCCGACGTCTGATCGAGCCCAGCTTCGCCGAGCACGTCGTCGAGCGGGTTTCTCGTCGCGACATCGCTCGCTTCGAGGCCATGGCCGAGGCGATGGACAACGTCGGCGACACCGGCGCGGACACGTGGTCACGCACCAATCTGTCGTTCCACCTCGACATGTATCGGCTGTCGCGGCTACCGATGCGCTACGAGATCATCGCGCAGATGTACCACCGGCTCGAGCCGTACTCGCGTTTCTACGTGCACGGCACAAACGCGTACGAGCGCGTGCAGTGCGAACACAAAGGCATGGTCGACGCGCTCTCCAGTGGTGACGCGACCGCCTTGGCCGATCTGATTCTGGCCCACATCGAAGGTGGACAAACCGGCCTGCACCGGGCCTGGGAGAACTCGGCCGACGACATGAACACCTATTGGAGGGCCAAACTGTGACCGCCGTGCACATCGACACCGACATCGGCGAAGGATTCGGTGTCTGGGGAATCATGGACGACGGCCCGTTGCTCGACACCGTCAGCGCAGCCAACGTCGCGTGCGGCTTCCACGCAGGCGACCCCGACATTCTGCGTCGGACGACGAAAGAGGCTGCCGCGCGGGGTGTGTCGATCGGCGCGCAGGTCTCCTACCGTGACCTGGCCGGCTTCGGTCGTCGCTTCATCGACGTCGAGGTGTCGACGCTCGTCAACGACCTCGTCTACCAGATCGGCGCCCTGCAGGCCTTCGCCCGTGTCGCCGGCACCGAGGTCACGTACCTCAAGGCGCACGGCGCGCTGTACAACGTGGCAGCGGACAACGCCGGGCATGCCCGCGCCATCGTCGAGGCCGTCACGCTCGTCGACCCGACGCTGCCTATACTGTGCCAGTACGACACCGAGGTCTGGACCCAGGCCGTCGACGCCGGAATCGAGCCGATCGCAGAGCTTTTCGTCGATCGCAACTACACGTCCAAGGCTCGGCTGGTGAGCCGTCGTCATCCGGCGGCGCTGATCACCGAGCCCGAGGCTGCCGCCGAACGGGCCGTGAAGATGGTGCAGACCGGCGAAACGGTGTCCGTCGACGGCGACACCGTGCGGGTGCTTCCGCCGTCGTACGACGCGGTTGCCCTGTGCGTGCACAGCGACACCGCAGGCGCCGTCGAGATCGCAACGCAGACGCGTAAGGCGCTGGTCGACAGCGGTTTCGATCTGAGTCCGATCGGACGACGCCCGTGATCGAGCTCGACACCCTGCATCGCGCAGGCGACCGCGGATGGCTCGTGGACCTCGAGCCGCAGGTGATTCCGGCGTGGATCGCCGCGGTACGTCGTAGCGAATGGGCAGCGTTGCTGCAGGACGTCGTCCCGGCAGCCGCGTCGATTCTGTTCATCGTGCACCGCAGCCACGACATGCCCGTGCTGGAGAACCACATCCGAGGCCTCGTGCAGAATCCCAGCCTGACCCAGGCCACGGAACAGCATCACGGCAACACCGTTACCATCCCGGTCGTCTACGACGGCGAAGACCTCCACGAGGTTGCCGCAGCGTTGAACATGTCCGTCCAGGACGTGGCGGACAAGCACTCCGCTGCACCCCACACCGTCGGATTCTTCGGCTTCGCACCGGGTTTCGCGTACATCGACGGCTGCCCCGACCAGTTGGCGCTGCCGCGTCGTACGTCGCCACGACCGAAGGTCGACGCCGGTGCCATCGCAATCGCCGGCACGCAAACCGTCGTCTACCCGGGTCGCACGCCTGGCGGGTGGCACATCATCGGGCACACCGATGCCGTGTTGTGGAACACCGAGTGGGACAACCCCAGTCGGCTGGCCGTCGGGGACCGCATCGTGTTCGAAAGGGTCATCCGATGACTACACTTCTCGAAAAGCCAACGCAAACAGTCGCTGCCTGCATCCTCGACCCCGGTGCCTCGACGACCATCCAGGACGCGGGCCGTGCGGGATACGCCCACCTCGGTATCACCGCGTCGGGCCCGGTCGACCGTGCTGCGGCAGCGCTGGCCAATCGACTCGTCGGCAACGCCGAGAATGCTGCCGTGTTCGAGAACCTGTTCGGCGGACTGTCGTTCACCGTCACGAGTCCGCGCTACGTTGCGCTCACCGGTGCGCCGGTGGAGGTGCGCGTCGACGGCCGTGTCGTGCGTGAGCCGCAGCGTGTCTATCTCGCTGCAGGTCAGCGCCTTTCGGTCGGACGTCCGGCTGCCGGCCTGAGGATCTACGTCGCGATCTCGGGCGGCATCCGTGCCGACACGACGTTCGGATCCGCGAGCAGCGACGCCCTGTCGGGTCTCGGCCCTGCCGCCCTCGCAGCGGGTGACGAATACAAGCTCGGTCCGACGACGACCGCCCCAGAACTTCCACTCGAACTTGCACGCTCCCGGTACCCGGAAGGTACTGTGCAGCTACGCTTTCGGTGGGGACCCAGAGATTCGCTCTTCAGCGTGGAAGACAAACAAGCTCTGGTATCGACCAGCTGGACAGTGGGTGCCAACAGCAACCGCGTCGGCATCCGTTTGACCGGCCAGCCACTGACCATCGGCTCGGTCGACCTTCGCAGTGAAGGAATGGCGTTGGGCGCGATACAGGTTCCCCCATCCGGGGAGCCCATCGTGTTCCTGGCCGATCATCCCGTGACAGGAGGCTATCCCGTCATCGGGGTGGTCACGGAGGACGATCTGGATCTGCTCGGCCAAGCCGCCGTCGGATCCACCGTCACGTTCTCCAACTCTCTCTGACCGACAACCAGAACGATCCCGAAGGCCATCAGCAGGACGGCAATCCTGCCGACGGGCTCCAGGGAACCGTCGCCCATTCATCAGTGCGCCCGCGACTCGACTTGCCCGTCCACCGCGAACGTCACCGACTTTCACCGAACTGGAGACATTCCATGACCACCGTACCTGGGTCTCTCACCCCACCCGAGGACCACGTGAAGCCCAAGAACGCGCGGCGCGCAGCAGTCGCGGCCGCAGCGGGCACAGCCGTCGAGTATTACGAATTCGGCGTGTACGGCTACCTCGCCGTCGTCATCGGTCCGCTGTTCTTCCCCAGCAGCAACCCGACGGCGTCCCTGCTGTCGACGCTCGCCGTGTTCGGTAGCGCGTTCCTGATGCGTCCGCTCGGTGGCATCGTCCTCGGTCGCCTGGGTGACCGCATCGGCCGTAAGCCCGTACTGATCACGACCGTGGTCGGCATGGGTACCGCGACCGCCGTCGTCGGCCTGCTGCCCACGGCCGAATCCATCGGCATTCTCGCGCCTCTCGCGTTGCTTCTCGTCCGTCTCGCCCAGGGCTTCTTCGCCGGCGGCGAGGTCACCGGCTCGGCGACGTACCTCGCGGAATCCGCACCGAACGGCCGTCGCGGATTCTTCGGTGCCTTCACCCCCGTCGGCGTGGCCATCGGTGGCGGTACCGCGGCACTGGTCGCAGGCCTGACGAGCACGATCCTGTCCGACGACCAACTGCGCGATTTCGGTTGGCGCATCCCGTTCCTGCTTGCCCTGCCGCTCATCGTCGTCACGCTGATGGCGCGTCGCAAGCTGGAGGATTCGCACGAATTCCTCGCCGTCACCGAGAAGGAGAAGCCGGCCAAGACGCCTCTGCGTGAGGTCTTCACCGAGCACACCGGTGCACTGTTCAAGGTCATCTTCCTGGCAATCGGCTCCAACACCGGCTACTGGGTCGGCCTGATCTTCATGAACATCTACCTGACGACGTACCTCGGCTACTCGAAGTCCAACACCTTCTGGATCATGGGTGCCATCAGCCTGTTCGTCGCGACGCTCATGCCGATCTTCGGTGGCTTGTCGGACAAGCACGGCCGTAAGCGCATCATCACCATCGGCTTCCTCGGCTACGCCATCCTCGTTCTGCCCGCGATGATCGTCATGGATCAGGGAAGTTTCGCTCTCGCCGTCGGCGCTATGGTCGTTCTCGCACTGCCGATGCCGATCGTCCAGTCGGTCACGTACCCGACCTACGCAGAACAATTCCCGACGCGGGTGCGCTACACCGGTCTGTCCTTCGCGTTCAACATCGGCACGATCATCGGCGGCGGTCTGACGCCGTACCTCGCGACGTGGTTGATCTCCAAGACGGACAACCTGCTCATGCCCGGCTTCCTGCTCATCTTCGCCGCGGTGCTCGCGCTCGTGACCCTCACGACGGTGCGTGAGTCCTCGAAGGAGGCTCTGCTGTGACAGCGCCTGCCTCGCCTCTGGACTTGCGGACGCGGATCGCGTCGGGCGAATGGACCACGGCCACAGCGGGTCTGCTCGACGACCATCAGCAGGCCAACCTCGTCGTCGTGCCGGCCAGTGCCGCAGCGGCTTTCGAGGAGTACTGCGCCGCGCATCCGACGGTGTGTCCGGTCCTCGGGCGTACGCAGCCCGGTGACCCGACCATGACGTACCAGGGCTGCACCGTCGACATCTCGACGATGCTCCCGCGTTACCGAGTCTGGGATCACGGCACCGTCGTCGACGAGCCGAACGACCTCAGCGCCTGGTGGAAGGACGACTCCGTCGCCTTCGTGCTCGGGTGCAGCCACACCTTCGACGGGCCGCTGCGTCGCGCAGGCATTCCCGTCGCCACGACCGCGCCGCCGGTCTACATCACCGATCGCATCCTCCGAACTGCCGGAGCTGCAAGCATGTTCGACGGACCCCTCGCCGTCAGCATGCGACCGGTCGATGCAGATCTGGTCGACGAGGCAGTCACCGTGACCGGTCGTTACCCGACCGGTCACGGTGCACCGGTGTACATCGGCGATCCGGCCTCCCTCGGTATCGACGACATCTCCCGTCCCGACTTCGGCATCTTCGCCGGAGTGGGGGAGGGGCAGATCCCCGTCTTCTGGGATTGCGGCGTCACGCCTCAGTTGGCACTCGGCACAGCCGATCTCGCGTATGCGGCGACGCACTACCCCGGTCACATGCTGGTGCTCGACGCGGTCGTGTCATGACGGACTCGTTCCGCAGCGAGCACGACCTGCTGGGCGATCGCGACGTGCCGTCGGACGTCTACTGGGGTGTGCATACCCTGCGGGCGCTGGAGAACTTCGCGATCACCGGGGTTGCGATCGCGAAGTACCCGGCGCTCGTGCGGTCGCTTGCGCTGACGAAAGCAGCTGCGGCGCAATCGAACAAAGAACTCGGGCTGCTCGACGCGGAACGTGCGGACGCGATCATCGCGGCCTGCATGGAGATCGCCGACGGTTCCCTGCATGATCAGTTCGTCGTCGACGTCATCCAAGGTGGCGCAGGCACGTCGACGAACATGAACGCGAACGAGGTCATCGCGAACCTAGCCCTCGAGTTGTTGGGGCGCAGTCGTGGTGACTACGCATTCATCCACCCGCTCGAGCACGTGAACCTGGGGCAGAGCACCAACGACGTCTATCCGACGGCGGTCAAGATCGCCGTGCGGTCGACGCTCGCGGATCTCGAAGCGGCGATGGCTCATCTGGCTGCGGCGTTCGCGGCGAAAGCGTTGGAGTTCGCCGACGTCATCAAAATGGGCCGCACGCAGCTGCAGGACGCGGTGCCGATGACGCTCGGTCAGGAATTCGGCACCTACGCCGTCATGATCGGCGAGGACATCCATCGACTCGGTGAGGCTGCACGTCTGATCGACGAGATCAATCTCGGCGGAACGGCAATCGGCACCGGCCTCAATTCGCATCCACGTTATGCGGAACTGGTGCGGTCCGAGTTGAGTCGACTCACCGGTCTGCAGTTGACGACGGCCACCGACCTGCTCGAAGCAACGCAGGACGTCGGTGCGTTCGTGCAGATTTCGGGCACGCTGAAACGCACGGCGGTGAAGGTGTCGAAGATCTGCAACGATCTGCGACTGCTGTCGTCTGGACCTCGTGCCGGTCTCGGCGAGATCAATCTGCCGGCGGTGCAGGCGGGTTCGTCGATCATGCCCGGCAAGGTCAACCCTGTTGTGCCCGAGGTGGTGACGCAGGTGGCGTACGAGGTGATCGGCAACGATCTCGCGATCACCATGTCCGCCGAAGCGGGCCAGTTGCAGCTGAACGCGTTCGAGCCGTTGATCGCGCACAAGCTGCTCGACTCGATCACGCACTTGTCCCATGCTGCAAGCACTCTCGCGGATCGATGTGTCCCTGGCATCACCGCGAACGTCGACCGCATGCGCGCGACGGTCGAGCGATCTGCCGGCGTCGTCACCGCGTTGAATCCGCACATCGGGTACGACGCGGCCACCGAACTCGCGGCACGCGCACTGTCGTCGGACAGGACTGTCGCCGAGCTGGCCGTGGAATCCGGCTTGTTGACGCCTGACGACGTCGCGAAATTGCTGTCGCCGCAAGCCCTTACGGGTCGACGGTAGTGATACTGCTCATGACATGCGCATTTGCATGCTCATGACATGAGCAGTATTCTTCTCTCATGATAAACAACATCCCCCCGTTTCACCTTGCAATCCCGGTTCACGACATCGAAGCTGCTCGCCACTTCTACGGTGAGGTTCTCGGATTCTCGCGTGGCCGCTCTGACACGAAGTGGACCGACTGGAACGTCCGCGGACACCAGGTCGTCACGCATGAGGTCGGCGGAAGCCCCGATCAGGGTGTGCGCGGCACCAACCCCGTTGATGGACATGAGGTTCCGGTTCCGCACTTCGGCCTGGTGCTGAGCGTCGACGAATTCCAGGAGCTTGCCGGACGTCTGCAGGCTGTGGACACGAAGTTCGTCATCGACCCCTATGTGCGCTTCAAGGGTGAGAAGGGCGAGCAGTGGACGATGTTCTTCATGGACCCGTCGGGAAATGCTTTGGAGTTCAAGGCGTTCGCTGACATCGAGCAGCTCTTCGCGGTGTGACCGAGTCCGACGGTCGCGACTCCACCGAAGACGGAGTTCTGACACAGAGCTTCCTCGATCAGGTGGGGTCGCGTATCCGCCTTCTGCGCACCGGTCGCGATATGACGGTGCAGCAGTTGGCGGACCAGGCGCAGGTCAGCAGACGATTGCTGACGCAGATCGAGCACGGGCAGGCAAATCCGAGTCTCGTTGCCGTGACGCGGATCGCGCGCAGTCTCGGAACGGATTTCACCGAGCTGCTGAGTGACACGGTTCCGGGTGAAGCGGCCATCGAGGCGATCCCGGCAGACGAGCATCTTCTGGTGTGGACGTCGCCGGCGGGTAGTACGGCGCATCTGCTCGTATCGACGCCGGGTGTCCGTGCGGCGGACCTGTGGTCGTGGGTGCTCGAACCGGGCGACAGCTACGGCGGCATGCCCGACCCGCAGGGGTCGTTCGAGCTGTTCCACGTGACGTCGGGTGAGCTGACGCTGACGGCGGACGACGAGGTCGCCACCATCGCGGCAGGGGAGTCCGCGCGTCTGCGCAGTGATCGGGCGTACCGGTACGTCAACAACGGTTCAGTGCCGACGGTGTTTCTCAGAACCGTGGCTCTGGCGAGATAGCAAGTTTTCGAAGCGGCGGGGTAGGTGACAACGAAGTCACCTGCCCCGCCGTTTTCGTGCGTTCTGGGCTGGTATGGAACCGTCCGACGCCCCGCGGCGTCCGAAGAAGTAGGTCTTTTCCGGACGATGGGTGTGGTGGTGGACGTAGATCCAGAGATCTTGCGACGGTTTGCCTCGGTGACGCGGGACGTGAGCGAAGCGTTGCGCAGTATCGACGTCGTCGGCGCGTACTGGTCCGCGCAGAGCGCGTTGCCTGGTACTGATCTGCCGGCGTTGTGCACTGAGGGATCTGGAGTTGCCGGATCCTCATTGCGAGGGATGTCGCAACGGATGGACGCGCTTGCCGGGTCGGCTCGGGGGTCGGCCGAGGATTACCGCGTTACCGAGAACGAGTTCGCGGCCCGACTTCGCGCGATGAGCAGCGTCGAGTGAGCGGCTCGATTGCCGAGGTCCGTGCCTGGAACCCGTCGTTCCTGCTCGACGCGGCAGACGGACTGAAGCGGGTGCAGAGATCTGTTCGGAGTGAACGTGACAACGTCGTGTCCGAGCAGAATGTGCTGGCGGAATCGTGGCATGGGGATGCTGCAGTTGCCGCTGCCGAGCGAGTCGTGTGGGAGGCGTCGACGCTTGCCTCACTCGCCGATGAACTGAGCCGAATCGGTGAGAAGTTCGAGGTTGGCTTCGAGGCGGTCAATGCGGCTCGGTCGAACCTGCTGGATCTTGTCGACGACTTGCTCGACCGCGGATTCGACGTCGACGACACCGGGTCGGTGACCGCTGATCGTGCAATCGCGTCTCTGCGCGCTATCGCTGGTCCTCTCGCTGAGGACGCGGTACTTGCTCTGCAGATCCGAACGCAGGAAGCGACCGTCGCGGTCGCGTCGGCGTTGAGCGACGCTGACAACGCGGCCAGGGGAGTGTGCGACGTCTTCAGATCGCAGATCTCGACCCTGCGGGAGCTTTCGGTCCGGACTGTCGGTGGGACCGTTGTCGAGAACGATGGTGGCGGGTTCTCGTGGAAGCCCGACGTGCCTGCGCTTGTCGCGGGCACGGTGATCAGCGGAATGGCTGAGGCTACAGGGGAAGGTCTGAGGACTGCTGCGGCAGCGTCTGCGGACGATCTCGCGTACGGAATTGGTCGTAGGCTCGGGCCCTTGGGTGCGGCGCTGGGCACCGTCCCGGCAATCGCGAACGACATCGAAGGCGGAATGGATCCCACGAAGGCGATTGTCACGGAGAGTGCGGGGACAGTTGCTGGGACGGTCATCGGTGGAGCGTTAGGAACGGCCGCATCATCTGCGATAACAGGCATGGCGATCGGATCAGCAGTGCCAGGGATCGGAACAGCGGCCGGCCTGGTGGTGGGGCTTGCGGTGGGTGGCCTGCTCTCCTATGGGGTTCCGAAACTTGGACAACGGCTTTGGGAGTAGTCGCATGAGTGATTCGCAGAAGGACGGTACTGACCAGATAACCGCTGAATGGCTCGAGGTGTGGCCGCAAAGGCTGGATTTCAAATACGTGGCGGTTGTTGCGATCGGCATTATCTGCAGTGCCGGATTCGGTGTATTCGCAGTCTGGGGCGCTGTGGGTAGCGAAATTGGTGCGGTCGGTTATTTCGGTGGTGCCATTGTGTGTCTGTGCACCGCTTGGTTATCGCTCAGATCGGCTGGGGTCAGGTGGGTCTACAGCTCGCGCCACGTAAGGCAGTGTTCGAGTTCTGAGTTCGGCGAGGGAATACGAATTGGGCCGGGTGTGCTGGTCATCAATTCTCTGATAATTGCAATGCTTGCCTGCGGGGTATTTTTCACGTCGGTAGTGGTTGCGTGGAGTCTGGGGTTCGAATCGTTGTTGCCTGACTCGCGGGTCGGGCTGCGCCATTACGTGTTCTCGACCTTCTGCGCGGCGGCGTCGGTGCTGGTAGCCCTCGTTCTTGGATTCTTTCGTCCTTCGACTGGTCTCGAGCTCTACCCAGACGTAGTGGTGAGGACCGTGAAGCATCCTCCATTCGTTCGTATCGGCGGTGACATCGCCTTACCGTGGACGTCCATCGTCGAAGTAGTCGACGAGGTCAAGCTCGTTTCGCACAGCTGGTTTACCAACCGAGAGCCGTTGATCCGGCTAGTGACAACAAGCATGATGGCGACGAGTGGCCGGATCGGTTGGGACACTGATAATTACCTGCAATTGCCGGCGGGTGCGATGTCAGCGGAGCCGAACACGCTGCTTTCAGTCCTCCGTGAGATGCACCGAAGCGAAGCGCGTCGTAGAGAGCTGTTGTCGGTTGATCCGAAAACGTTGTTCTCGCCGCCACCGCTGCGCAAACGTATGTGGGGTCCGAAGGAGTGAATGGGGTGGCGCGATGAGCGATTCGATTTCGAACTCCGAATCATCCTCTGTAGAGGCGATTTGGCGTGAAACATGGCCGCAAAGACTCGGCCCGATGTGGTTTGCAATGGCTCTGTTCACTGGTTTCTGGGGAGTCGTCGCGTTCGCATTCGCATGGTCGGGTGATGCTGGCAGCGTGGCCGGGTCGATCGGCGCAGCCGGCGGGGGTGTAATGATCCTCGGGTGTTCCTGGATCGGGGTGCAAATGGCGGGCTTCAGATGGATTTGGCAGTCTAGCCGTGTAACTAGCTGTGTCCGTAGCGATTACGGATCAGGCGTTCGGGTCGGTCCCGGTGTGCTTGGCGTAAATCTGATCACCGTAGCAATGCTGGGCTGCGCTGTGTTTTTCACGTGCGTGCTTCTCGTATGGCGGTGGGGCTTCGAATCACTACTGCCAGAGGGGCGAGTTGGAGTCCATCATTACGTCATCTCTGCGTTCTTCGCGGTGGTCACTGCTGGTTTGGTGCTGCTTCTCTCGATGCTTCGTTCATCGTGTGGTGTCGAGCTGTATCCGGAGGTTGTGGTCAGGACGGCCAAGCGCTCTCTGTTTGCCCGGACCGCTGGCGACATCGTTTTGCCCTGGGCGTCCATACTCGAAGTGGCTGACGAGGTAAAGCTCGTTCACCACAGAATGGGGACTACGAAGACTCCATTGATTCGACTGATGACACAAGGCTCTGTGCCACTAGAAGGACGATTCCGTTGGGACACGGACGACTACGTGGAACTACCGGTGGGTGCGATGGCCGCCGAGCCCAACGCCTTGCTGTCGGTTCTCCGTGAGATGCACCAGAGCGAGTCACGTCGTCGAGAGTTGTTGTCAATCAGCCCGAAAGCGTTGTTCTCACCGCCGCCGCTGCGCAAACGCCTGCGGGGTCCGCAGGAGTGACCACGCGTGCAAGTCCGAAATCGTTTCCGATCCTGTGGTTGCGGTCTGTCCTGTGGGCCTCCCTGGTGACGTATTGCTCTTGCTCGATTGGTTTCGCTGCAGCACTGATGATCGGGTACGCATCCGATGGCGAATCGCACTCGCAAGGCGAGTTCGTTGGCGCAGGCGTTGCCGGGTTCTTCATTTGGGGAACAATCGCTTTCATCGGTACGTGCTGGCTCTCGGTGCCCGTCATCGCAACGCTCATTGCGACGGCGCGGTACTCGGTTCAGCGTGTGTCGTCACGGCGTGAGGAGCGCAGCTGACCTGACGTCCGGTGCTCGATCGCTACCGATCGGTAACACCAACGCTCATTTCGGGTCCATAGTTGCCCGAGAAGGAGAACACTCGACTTCATAGCCGATCGCTTAGGAGGAGTCGAGATGGTGACCACTCAGAAGTCGAACGTGACCGAAGAACAGTCGCGAGCCCTCGCCGAGGAGTCGCGAACCGAAGGGTGGGACAAACCTTCGTTCTGCAAAGAACTGTTCCTCGGGCGGTTCCAGCTCGATCTGGTTCACCCTTATCCGAAGCCGACGCCCGAGGACGCCGCGAAGGGCGACCGCTTCCTGGATAAGCTGGCCGCGTACTGCGCCACAGTGGACGGCTCGGTGATCGAGCGTGAAGAACGCATTCCCGACGAGTACGTCAAAGGGTTTGCCGAGCTCGGGTGCTTCGGCCTCAAAATCTCCGAGGAGTACGGGGGAGTCGGACTCTCCCAAGTCGCCTACAACAAGGCATTGATGCTGATCAGCTCGGTGCACGCATCCTTCGGCGCGCTCATGTCGGCGCACCAGTCGATCGGCGTGCCCGAGCCGCTCAAGCTTGCGGGCACCCAAGAGCAGAAGGAAGAGTTCCTGCCGCGATGTGCGAAAGGAGCGATCTCGGCCTTCCTGCTGACCGAACCCGACGTCGGATCCGATCCTGCGCGCATGGCAAGCGCCGCCGTTCCGATCGAGGACGGCGACGCCTACCAACTCGACGGCGTGAAGCTGTGGACGACCAACGGCGTCGTCGCGGAATTGCTGGTGGTGATGGCGCGAGTGCCCAAGAGCGAGGGCCATCGCGGTGGAATCTCGGCATTCGTTGTCGAGGCCACCTCGCCTGGCATCACCGTCGAACGGCGCAACAGGTTCATGGGACTACGCGGCATCGAGAACGGCGTCACTCGAATGCACAAGGTCCGCGTGCCGAAGGAGAATCTGATCGGGCGTGAAGGTGACGGTCTGAAGATTGCGCTGACCACGTTGAACGCCGGTCGTCTGGCGATTCCTGCCATGTGCTCGGCAGCAGGGAAGCTCAGTCAGAAGATCGCTCGCGAATGGTCCGCCGAGCGTGTGCAGTGGGGGCGGCCGGTGGGTCGGCATGCGGCCGTCGAGAGCAAGCTGTCGTTCATCGCAGCCACCAACTACGCATTCGAAGCTGTCCTGGACCTATCCGGGCAGATGGCCGACGAAGGTCGCAACGACATCAGAATCGAGGCCGCGCTCGCGAAGCTGTGGTCCAGTGAGATGGCGTGGCTCGTCGCCGACGAGTTGGTTCAGATCCGTGGTGGACGTGGATACGAGACGGCCGATTCACTCAAAGCGCGTGGCGAGCGTGCCGTCCCGACCGAGCAGCTGTTACGCGACATGCGGATCAATCGGATTTTCGAGGGGTCGAGCGAAATCATGCGTTTGCTCGTCGCGCGCGAGGCATCCGATGCACACCTCGTTGCGGCCGGCGATCTGGTGAACCCGAAGGCGGATCTGAATACGAAGGCGAAGGCCGCGGGCAAGGCCGGCAAGTTCTACGCGAAGTGGATGCCGCAACTCGTCGCGGGCAAGGGGCAGTTGCCGACGTCGTACAGCGAATTCGGTTCGCTTGCTCCACATTTGCGCTTCGTCGAGCGCAGTTCCCGCAAACTTGCCCGCTCGATGCTGTACGGGATGGCGCGTTGGCAGGCGAAGCTGGAGTATCGGCAAGGATTCCTCGGTCGCATCGTGGATATCGGGGCCGAGTTGTTCGCCATGTCCGCGGTGATCGTCCGCGCGGAAAGCCAGCGGGCCGACGACGCCGCACAAGGCGAAGCGTCCTACGCGCTGGCTGCGGCGTTCTGTGAGCAGTCGACGCTGCGTGCGGAGAAACTCTTCGATGCACTGTGGAAGAACACCGACGACACCGATCATCACATCGCGTCCGGTCTGCTCGACGGCACGTACACCTGGATGGAGGCAGGCGTACTCGACCAGAGTGAGGGCACGGGGCCATGGATCTCGCATTGGGAACCAGGTGCATCCAAGGTCGACAACGTGTCGCGGCCGTACTCCGTGTCCGCACCCGTCGGGGATGCGCGCGGCTAGGGGATATCCAGAACGCGCCTGCCGATAGCTCTACTGAGTGCATCGAGCTCGGCAAGCACGTCCGTCGCCGCCCAGATCTGATGTCGTTTGCTTGCCGAAATGACCTCGAGAACACCTGAGTCCGTCAAACGGCCGAGCGCGCGATAGGTGCTGGCGTCAGACGTGCCCGTAATCGCTTGCGCTGAGTCTGCATTCAGTATCGGGGCGTCGAGTAGCTGTGAGATCAGCGCTTCGTCAGCGGAATTCGCGCGTGGTCGAGCCCGGAGGGTCCATCGCTCCGGAAGTTCAGCCAGCGCTCGCGCAGAATCTTCTGACGCATTGCTCGCATGCTTAGCTGCTCGTGCGAGGTAGTCGACGAACGTGTCCACCGCGCCGGTTCTGTACGAATTCAGCTGTGCGAAGTACTTGTTCGTGTCCGCCAGCATTACGGACGCGAGCGGAACAGTGATGCGACGCGTCAACTGACGACGTCGCAGAATCGCACTGATGAGCGCGCGTCCGATTCGACCGTTGCCGTCGGTGAACGGGTGGATGGATTCGAATTGTGCGTGAGCGATTGCGGCCTGCGCGACGATGGGCAGATCGGAGCGATTCGCGAACTGGATCAAGTCGTCGAGTAGGCCCGGAACTAGTTCGGGTGGCGGAGGCACGTACAGCGCGCCGATCGGTGTGTAATCACTGCCACCGATCCAGTTCTGAACGGTGCGGATTCGTCCACTGTCATGAGCTGTGTAGAAGTCCGGTGCCATCAGTAGTCGGTGTGCCTCGAGTAGATCGTCGACGGTGATCTCGCGACGTCCTGCTGCGTCGACCATGGCGGTAAGTGCATGTACCGCAGCAAGCTGTGACTTGGCGTCATCGGTGGCCTTGCCGCCGGCCAGTGCGCGACCGAAGGCGTGCCAGCCTGCGTTCACGCTCTCGATCTTCGACGACGCAACTGATTCGCTTCGAAGCAGGAAATCGCCGAGCGGCGCGAGGTGTTCGCCGAAGCCCGCTTCGAGTCTGGCGACCGCGATCGCCGCAGACTCCAATACTGCTGCGATGTCGGCGGGCGCGACGTACTCGACGTCGGCGATCCTGGGAGGTATCGCGACGTCGATGCGGTCGAGCGTCCTGTCGGCCTTTGATCCCTGCCGTCGCCCCGGACTCCACGGTCTTACCTCATGGCCGTGCGCTGGCAGTTGCATGGCGGACTCCAAGAAAGTTCGATAACGACCCCGCTATTGTACTTTGCTGGGGGTAAACGTAGCTATAGACGTGTTGTTGTACTTTCCTCGGGCCGCTGGCGGCTCAGAACAACGTCGGCTCGGCAAGCCTTCCGTCCCGTGCTTCGCGGACTCGGGCGCTCCAGCGCTGCACGAGCCACATCTCCACCAGTTCCGGACTGGTGCCGATATCGGTCGCCCATGACGTGAGCAGTTCGACGTACCGGTCGTATCTGCGTCGGGTGAAGCCGGTGACTGCGGGATCCTCCAGCCAGCCTTCGTGGATCAGGGTGGAGACGCCGAACTGATCGATCAGCTGTGCTCGGCCTCCAGTGACCGATGCTTTGGATGCCCACAGGAACGTGGCCATGAGCGACATCCCCACGCCCGGGGTGTCGGGCCAGCCGGACCACGAACCGTTCGGAAGCTCGGGTACGACCCGGTCCTTGATGCACCGGTCGAGCACTGCGAGCGTCTTCGCGACGGGGTTCATCTCCGGGCGGGCCAGGTGCGGGTCCTTGACGTCGGGGAACCGTCGCATGGCTTTGCGATTCTTGTGGCTGCCCTGCCACGCCGCACAGAGAAAGAGCAGGCCCAGTGACTTGTCTTCACCCTCGGCGAGTTCGGTGTCGATGCGAAGGTCGTTGCGCTGCACCGTCGCTCCGCCGTGGGACACGATCGCGCCGTCGAGGTTGCGTCCACGTAGCCGGGTGTCGAGCCCCGCGCGCTCGAGATGCGTGTTCCACCAGTCGAGGTCGACGAGGACGCCGTCGTCGAGCACGTGCAGGTCGTAGCTGCGCAGCTGGCACCACTGCACACAGGCCTCCGGCGGCATGAAGCCTTCGTCGAGAAATGACATGGGACCATCCTGGCATCCCGCACCGACACGTCCGGACGGCAGACTCCCTATCCCCAGGTCGAGATACCCTGGACCTCCGGGTGACCGAAAAGCCCGGGCAGGCCACCGCTGGCGAGAAACACGGTCGTGTCCCCAGGACTGATCGACCCATCCGACACCGCAGCGCTCAGACCGGCCAGCGCCCGAGCCGTGTACGTCGGATCGAGGATCAACCCCTCGGTTCGCGCTGCGGTCACCAGAGCGTTCTGAGCCTGAGGGGTGAGATGTTCGTAGCCCTCGCCGACTTGATCCGCACGAATGTTCAGATCGGTCGCAGTCGTGGTCGCACCCAGTTCGCCGAGCATGTGCGCGACGCGGGCAGCCGCATCCGGCACAGCGCCGACGTCGACGCCGAGCGCACGGTCAGGACCGAGGCCCGCGACCAACCCGGCCATCGTTCCGCCGGAGCCGACTGCGCACACAACATGGTCGACGTCGGGTCGTTGCTGCAGGATTTCTGCCGCAGCATCGCGATATCCCAGTGCGCCAACCGCATTCGAGCCGCCGAAAGGGACGATCGCAGGACGACGACCGTCGCGACGCAGCTCCTCTGCCGTCGAACGTGCGGTTCGGTCGAGAAGCACTTGCACGTCCACGCCGTCGGGAACTGGTCCTGTCCAGACGATCTCGGCGCCGAGTAACGCGTCGAGCAGAATATTTCCCTGTTGCTCGTGGACCGGTGCTCCTGGGAAGACCAGTACCGAGCGCAGTCCGAGGCGCGCGGCCGCAGCCGCAGTCAGGCGTGCGTGATTGGATTGCGGCGCACCGGTGGTGACGAGAACGTCGGCGCCCTCGGCGAGTGCGGCGCCGACCGTCCATTCGAGCTTGCGAATCTTGTTGCCACCAGCGGCCAATCCCGTGAGGTCGTCGCGCTTGATCCACAGGTCGGAGGATCGGAGCCCGATGGCTTCGGCCAAGCGAGGTGCCGGCTCGAGCGGGGTCGGCCAAATGCCGAGTTCGACGCGGGGCGCGTTGCTGGTCACGGTTCGTCGGTGCCCTTTCGCGGTGTGGCTCGAAATACGTACGGTGTCAGTCTGCGCTCACCTGAAAACGGAAGCGGTCGCGCTTGGTGTGCAGGTCCCACAGATGTTCCGCGAGTGCCTCGGGACTCTTCTCCGGATTCGAGGGATCGATGGCGCCACCGATGATCAGCTGTGACACCTGGATGCCCTCGTCGGCGAGTTCTTCGTTGAGGAGCTGCGCGTAGGCGGCCTGGCCTGCGAACGCGATCGACGTTCCGGTGACTGCCCGTCCTGGCTTCACCGCGGATCCGCCGTTCACGAAGAGGATGGTGCCCTTGTTCTCGCCCAGGAACCGCATGCCGGGGAGGACCTGATGGACCGCAGCGATCGGCCCATAGATCGAAAACTCAACCGGGCCAACCATGTCGGCGGGCGTGGTCTCGAGGACAGGTCGCATGAAGTCCTTCTGTGGCAGCGGGCTGTACTGCAAGACCTCGATGGGTCCGAGGGTTTCGGTGACCTGTTCCAGCGCTCGGGAGATCGATGCCGGGTCGCGAACGTCTGCTGCGAACCCTCGGGCTGACACTCCGTCCTTGCCCAATTGGTCGGCGAGTGCGTCGACGCGTCCCTGGTTGCGTGAGATGAGGCCGACGGAGAAGCCTTCCGAGCCGAACTTGCGCGCAACTGCGGCTCCGAGGCCGGCACCTGCGCCGATGATCGCAATAGAAGTCATACGTGGGTCAACGGGGCCCGTCGACGCGAAAATTCCTGACGTCGTCGAAATTGCAGGTCAGAAGTGGTTTGCATCTACAGCGAATTCTTCTCGATCACACCGCCTTTGATGATGACCTTGAAGTTCTTCTGTGGGTCGGTGATCAAGGAGAGGTCTTCGATCGGGTTGCCTTCGACGACCAGCATGTCTGCCCACGCGCCGGGTGCGATGATGCCCAGCTTTGCCGACGCGTAGGAGTTGCGTTCGCCTGCCATCTCGAACAGCTCGGCGTTGCCCGACGTGAGCATCTTCAGCGCCTCGAGATTGGTGTAGTGGTCGCCGAGACGAGCCGCCATGACGCTTTGTCGAGGTGCCGACTCCGGTTCGAGAAGCAGGTCCGTACCGAAAGCAACCTTCACGCCGTGCTTCTTCGCCCAGCGGTAGACGTCATCGGTGCCGTGGCAGATCCGACGGTTCTTTTCGGACCGGTCCGGGTCCGGGTAGTGGTGGTCGTCTTCGGCGAACGGCTGCATAGAGAGCCAGACTTCCTTCTCACCGATATGCGCGACGGTGTCCTCGTCGGCGAGGTGGCCGTGCTCGATCGAACAAACTCCGTCGTTCAAGGTGCGTCTGATTCTCTGCACTGTTCCAGATGCAATCTCATGCGCACCATCGGCTCTACAGAGGGGCCGTTAAAGCCTCTGCAATCCGCTGAGCCATAAGCGGCGGTACTGCGTTTCCTACTTGTTTAGCTCGTGACGTTAGTGTTCCGGTGAACTTAAACGACCTCGGAAAGGTCTGCAGACACGCAGCCTCCCGAAGGCTTATCGCACGATCCTGCTCAGGGTGCCCAAAGCGACCATTCGAGTAGGAGATGCATCGAGTTGTCAGCCCGGAGGCCGGTCGGTCCCACCACATGCGACCGTAAGCGTCAGTATGTCCGCTGTGTTCGCGGTGGCATTCGGCGACAAGATCGGAATCCCAATCGCGTCGATCCCCGCCCTCTGGAGTAGCTCTTATTCGCGCTAGGTTGATGTCAGCAAGCTTCATTGCAGCGTGGTCGGGATCTTTCGCGTCCACTTCGCCGGCTTTGAGCGCTGGAAGCTTTCCAATTGCTTGGCGAACCGTTTTGGCCCGCTTCCGGGTTAGCACATGCGTTGCAGCAGGAAGGCTCGCGGGTCCGATTCGTGATGCAACCACAACCAAACGCTTACGCTCCTGAGGTACGCCGAATTCGAGCGCTCGTAGAATCGCCACATTGGTGTCGTAGCCGGCTTTATGCAGATTCGATATGAATTCGTCGAATGGGCCGCCTCTAAGCGGTTTTTGTAGACCGGGAACATTTTCAACAACGACCAGTTCGGGTCGAAGTGAAGTAGCGATGCGGCCGAACTCCGCTAGTAGGCTTCGGCGCGGGTCTCTTTTTGACTGATTCTTGTTCTGACGCGAGAACGGCTGACAAGGTGCGCACCCCGCAAATAAGGTTGGCCCGTCGGGCATGAGTTCTCGGATCCGGTCGAGTGACACCGAACGAATGTCGTCCTCGATAAATTCGGAATTCGGAAAGTTTCGGCGGAAAGTCCCTGCCGAGTCGGCATCGAAGTCAATTCCGCCTCGGATTTTCATGCCAGCGTTCAGGAAACCAAGACTGGTACCACCGCAACCTGAAAAGAAGTCGACAACACCCACTTCGCTAGCCTTCATGAGTTAACACCGTACGCGAAGCTGGTCACAACTGCTAGTATAGCGGCCAGTGCCGGATGATCGGCTGGTACTCGTGCCAGAGCCTGCAACTGTAGCGTTAGGATCTGCTCTCCGTTGACTGCAACAAGGCCTAGTTGCGATTCCACGTACTTTTTCCAACGCAACTTAATATCTGAAGCGTGCTTTAGTGTGCTGCCCTCGTCGTTTTCGCCATCTACTGATCGGAAATTCCAAAGGAAATCCTCGGGAGTTTCGCAGGGCAGAAACTCGACGTATTGCTTTCGCCATGTAAGTACCTTGATGACTGACTTTTTTCTGTTTTCTGCCGAATCGGTTTCGGTCGAACCGTAGGGGAGCTTTGCTTCGTTGCCTCCGAGTGACCGCGCCAACTCCGTTTCGAGTTTCGCATCAGGAATGTCTTCGACTTTCGGAGGGTGATCGCACTTTTGGTCACCATCAAGAATTAGGAGCAAGTCATCGCGCTCGTCGTGAGCCCACATTGGAACGTAGTGTTTCCATAGCGTCGTAGCACCGCCAGGTATGTGCTTGATCTGGACGGTGCTCGACACTGGATTTGATCGAATAGATCTTTCAACCAACGCCTTAGCAAGACGGTCTTCAACGACTATTGTCGGGCGCTCGAAGGATGCGCCGACGGCTTGAAACGCAATCTGAGATGACGACTTCTGCGAAGGAAGATCAACTTTCCCGTCATCATTCCTAATTGTCAGAACTTTCACGGCGTTGGCAGGAAGTGGCCGCACGAGTTCGGGCGAATGCGTGGCGAAGACTATTTGGTGCTTTTGCTTCTTGCTAGCTTCGCATAGAAATTCAATAAGTGAAGACTGGGCAGACGGATGTAAAGACACTTCCGGTTCATCCAAAAGGATGAGCGATTTTGGTTTAGCGTCCAGCACTGAATTGACAAGCATGACCGCCGCAAATTCGCCACTTCCCGCAAAAGCTTCCGAATAGCTCATCTCGGATGCGCGGACTAGAATTGTCCAACCGCCGTTGGATCCGAAGTACCGGTGTTTGATGAGACGAACCGAGCGGTAGTTTTTCCCGAGAATCTCATTAACCCAACCAAGTTTGGCTGCGCTAAGCTCGGAAATTGGTGAAATGATTCGCTCCTGCGAATACCAGACATCGGAGTCCAGCTGATGTTCTATTGCATAGGCCAGTCGCTTGGCTCTTGTTCGGATTTTAACCTTCCGCGCACGCAGTAGTTGCATTTCTGTGGCGTTAGGCTTCTGGTTGTTGAGTTCAGAGTGGTGAAACGCCCAGTCGAACGCAGAAAGTTGCGATCTAAAATCTAGATAAACCACCGGCTTAGAAATGGTATTCCAGCGCGTTGTCGAACCGTCCGGATAAGGATTTGATCCTAAAGTGTACTTCTCCATATTATCTGGCTCGGAGGTCAAGGGTCGACTCGGTTCAAACAGGTCAGGGTCAATCTCTTTACGCGAGCGTTGGCTGTTGCGTCGTCCGATCCTGGTCTTGACAACTTCAACGGTTCTCTTTGCGAACTGTGATTGGCGGCCATATATGAACCGGTGCCTCGCCTCGGATGGTATTTCGTCCATTGCGGTGCCAAACCAGTAATTTCCGAGGTCGTTGCCGGATGGACTGCCCTGCATTGCCCGGAGGATTGCAGTCTTATTCGATCCGTTAGGTCCGACAAGTGCCGTGACGGGATGGCTAAATTCGATGGTCAGATTGGTGGTCAAGTTCTTAAAGACGGGAAACCGGATATATTGAATTGCGGGTTCGCAGACGCCTCTATGCCACATGCTGCTTAGTGTCTGTTGCGTGGCGTCCAAGTGTCCCCCTGTATGGTGCCGGGCCAACTGTTCTCTTCGATGTCAAGGTACAGGACGGGCGTATGACTTATGGCCGTAGGTAGCTCAGGTTGTTTGCCCAGCTTAGGGGTCGCGCCGGGGAGTAAGCCTCTTGGCGTGACAACGAGTGCAGATATCTCCACTCGAACCCGTTTGCTTGGGTTGCCGTCAGCACTACGTGGAACTTTCTGTGTCACCACACCACTTCGGGCGCGTCGGAAACATGCACAGTTGTAGCAGATCTACTGCATGTCGCGTCATGACGCGATTGCCCTAACGCTCGCTGCTGCATGTGGGAGAAAGGCAGGGTGGTCGACGTCCGTCCCTAGATCCCTAGATCCCTAGATCCCTAGATGTCATTCATTTGAATGAAATTTCTGGAGGATCGAAACGGAGAAGTCAGGTTGCGGCGACCGGCTGTGGACGAACAGTGCAGATAGAACCGCATTCGTAACCCGCTGGTGTCCGAAAACCGGCGATTCGACTGTTTTCGTGCCAAACGCTTCATGTCACAGTTCACCGATAAATTGAGTGCAGTTCAACGGTGGTCGAAATGTGAGGTCTGATGTCGCTAGTGGATGACGACGAGCTTCGGGGACGCGTACGTCGTCTGCTCGAGTTCCTGCGCGAGACGGTGGGCGCTCAGTCCAAGCCGATCCGCACCTATGGCACCGATGCTCGCGTCGAGTGGCTCTTCGACGACTCCCGGCAGCTCGACGTCAACACCGACGTCGCGCCAGGTGATGTCGCGGTCCGTATCCCGCGCATGAGCATCGAGCAGCGCCCGAGCCTGCCGCGCGGTCTCGCAGACCACGTCGACGAATCCACGGCCCCGCCGACCGTCAAGCCCAACGCACCCGCCGAAGCGCAGGAATGGCTCCAGCGATGGCATGAATGGTCCCTCGACGACCAGCAGCGCCGCCCCTTCGCCGAACTCTTCCGTTCCGTCGACCTCATGCTCCACGACCTCGGCGCCCAGCCCGAGTCGCTCGAGCTCGTCATCGCCTCCGGCTACCTCGACGCCACCATCGGTGGCCAACAGATCGCCACCCACCTGATCACGCAGCAGGCCAGCATCAGCCGCGAGGAGTCGACCGGTGACCTCCTCGTCACCGTCGCGCCTGCCAGCAGCCCGCGGCTCGAAGACGTGCAGGTTCTCCTCGACCTCGACGGCTTCGACCGCGCCGGCTCGAAAGCCCAGCACCGCAGACTCTCCGAGCTCATCACGTCATCGCTCTCTGCCGACATCCCCAAGCTCCTCGGCGACTGGGCGACCTCCGCGCTGAAGCAGCCACTCACCGTGATCGCGGACCACGACAAGCCCGCCAACTCCACCGCCGACACCCTCCGCATGTCGCCCGCACTCGTGCTGCGTAAGCGCGGGTCCTACGCGCTGATGTCCTACTACGACGCGATGCTCGCAGCACTCGACAACGGCGCACCCGTACCCGTCGGCCTCTCACACCTCGTCGAAGGCCACGACGACAACACCCGACGCAACTGGCTCGAAGCCCAGATCAGTGATACCCCCAGCGCCGAACCGCTCTTCCCGTTGCCCGCCAACCGGGCACAGGCCGGCATCTACAACCGCGTCATGAACGACACCGGCGTCGTCGTCGAAGGCCCTCCCGGCACTGGCAAGACCCACACCATCGCAAACCTGATGTCTGCGTTGATGGCTCAGGGGCAGCGCATCCTCGTCACCAGCGAGAAGGCCCAGGCTCTCCGAGTTCTCAGGGACAAGCTGCCCGTCGAATTGCAAGATCTCTGTGTGTCCGTCACGGACATGGCACGTGGGGGATCGGCCGAGCTCGACGAGAGCGTCTCCACCATCGCCTCCCGCAAAGCCTCGTTCGATCCCGACGAGTCAGCCCGTCGCCTTAAGAGCCTCGCGGGTAAGCGCTTCAGCGCGAAAGAACAGCGGCGCGAGATCAAAGAGCTGATGCGTGTCGCGCGATCGTCCGAAGCCGACATCCATTCCCCGCTGCCCTCCTACACGGGCACGCTCGCGACGATCATCGGCAAGCTGAACGCTCAGCAGGACGAGCTCGGTTGGATCCCAGGTCCGCTGCACTCCGAACAGGCGCCGTGCGACGACACCAGCTTCGCCTCGCTTTTCACGGTCAGCACCGGAGGGCCCAATCTGCCGTCCGCCGAGCACATTCGAGCGCTCAGCCTCCGCATGCACAGCGCGTCGAGTCTCGCTGGTCTCGACGACATCGACCCCACACAGCTTCACTACATCCTTCCGTCCGCGCATGCTTTGACCGATCGCGCCAGGACGGTCGAATCGTTCGGACCCACCTACACAGCCCTCGCCGACGGTCTTCTCTCGGGCGCGCTCGGATCCTCGTGGTCCCGCGCGCAGACGGTGTCGGCCATGTTGTCCGTGGCGGTCAGCGCCGACGCCGCAGTCGGATCGCACCAGGTCGTGGCGACCGCCTCCCGTCAGGCTCTCAACGCGTTCGATGCAGCCGCTCGCCTCCACGAAAGCGGCCAGGCCGGTCACGGGTCACCGCAATCAACCGATCTGCTCGACGCCGGGGCCACGGTCGACGGCGTGCCGGCCGCGTCGGGTTCTGAGCTGCGACTGGTCGCCGAGCACATCCGAGCTCTCGTTGCCGTCGACGATGCGTCGAACTTGTTGCGCACTATCGGTATCGAGCTTCCATCCGACGGCGGCACCCGCACCCAGCGCGTCGAGACACTCCAGAGTGTCTGGAATCAGGTCCTCGCGACGGGCAGTCTCGCCTCGGCTCGTGATGAGCTCGTGTCCGCACTTGGTGTCGTGGTCCCGTCGCTCCCGCAGGTGACAACCCTCGCCGACGCCAGTGCTCTCGCCAGCGAGGTCACGGGTCTCACCGATCGATCCGACGCCGCATCGGCACGCGCCGAACTCAACGCCCTCGCCGATCGCGTCGCGGCCGAGGTGCCGAACTCCGACTACCTCGTCGTCGCGCTTCGAACCGCGGATCCCGACGCCTACGAGCGCCTCGCCGCCGATCTTCAGCTGACGGTAGGCAATTCCGCGATTCTGGAGACGCTCGCTGCGCAGGCGCCGATCTTCGCCCGTGCTATCGACGACGGATTCGTGCCGCCCACAATGTCGTTCACCAAGGCGTGGGCGTGGCGGTGGACTCGGCAGTGGGTCGAGAGCGTTCAGCAGCCCGACCAGAACGAGCATCTCGACGCCGAACTCGATGCCATCGATGAAGAGCTGTCCTCGCTCACGGCGCAACTCGCAGCCGAACAGGCGTGGCAGGAATGCTTGCAGCGCATGACGAATCGCGAGGTCACGGCCCTGCGCGCGTACCAGGAGAACATGTCCAACGCCGGACTCGGAACCAACGCGCTCGCGCAGCGGTACCGCGTCGCAGCACGAGCCGCGATGAAGGATGCGCAGACGGTCGTGCCGGCGTGGGTCATGCCGATCGCACAGGTGTTGTCGTCGATTCCGCCGCAGCAGAACGCCTTCGACGTCGTCATCGTCGACGAGGCAAGTCAGTCCGAGGTCACCAGCCTGCTGCTGATGTGGCTGGCGCCCAAGATCATTCTCGTCGGTGACGAGAAGCAGTGTGCACCTCCGGGAATCAAGAACTACACGCTGCAGTCGGTGCTCGATCGGCTCGACGACCTTCTTCCGGACGTCCCGATCAGCACTCGCATGATGCTGACGCCGAAGTCCAGTCTGTTCACGTTGCAGCGGGCGAAGTTCGGCGACATCGTCCGAATGCGCGAGCACTACCGATCCATGCCCGAAATCATCGAATGGTCGTCGACCCAGTTCTACGACGACATGCCCCTCGTCCCCGTCAGACAGTTCGGTGCGGACCGGCTGATGCCGCTTCGCAGCACATTGGTCGACGGTGCGACCACCGCTGGGTCGAGCACGCGTCTTACCAATGCCGCGGAGGCGCAGGCCGTCGTCGACCAGCTTGCTCAGTGCCTCGCTGATCCCGAGTACGCAGGAAAGACGTTCGGCATCGCGGTCCTGCAGGGCGCTGCGCAGGCGAACCACATTCAGTCTTTGGTGTTCGAGCGTGTTCCGGCGGAACAGAGGGAAGAGCGGCGTATCCGTATCGGCACCCCACCCGAGTTCCAGGGCGACGAGCGTGACGTGATGTTCCTGTCGATGGTCGTCGCACCAGGGACGTCGTTCAACGCATTGACCGCGGATGTGTACAAGCGCCGATTCAACGTCGCCGCGTCACGTGCTCGGGATCAGCTGTGGCTGTTCCAGTCGGTTACCGTGGACGAACTGTCGCCGACGGATCTGAGACGCTCGCTGCTGTCGTACGTCGAGGCGGCGCCGACGGTTCCCGTTCCTGCCGTGCCCGAATCGGTTTCGGCGACGACACGGCACCCGGACTTCGGATCGTTGTTCGAGCAGCAAGTCTTCCTCGCGTTGCGCGAGCGCGGCTATCACGTCAATCCTCGCGTCGAGGTCAACGGGATGGCCATCGACCTCGTCGTCACCGGTGCTGCGGTGCGGGTGGCGATCGAGTGCGACGACGACTCCGACGTCGATGCCGACGAGTTGATGGATCGCATGGAGCGCGAGTTCGAATTGCGCCGCAGCGGATGGCTTTTCCACCGAGTGCGGGCGTCGGACTTTGCTCTCGATCGAGAGCGCGTGCTCGACACCGTCACCGAGATCCTCGATTCCGTCGGGCTTCTGCGCGACGAGGTCGAGGTGGTCGTCGAAGGTTTCGGCGCGACGGCATGGTCGCCGATCGCTCTCGTACGGGACGCCGACGACACCGAGGTCGACGACGAGGTGGTCGAACTCGGCACTGTCGACACACCTGAGCCTTCGCGGGTCGACGTCGAACTCGCGCCGCTGCCGGAGGTCATCGAGACCGTCGACGAGGCTCCGGAGCTTGATGCCTCGGATGTAGACGAGGTCGAAGATGTCGACGACGACGTGGACGACGTCGAACCGGTGCCGACGCCAGCGCGGGTCATGCCGCGTGAGGACCTGATTGCGGCTATTCGGTATTCGCAGAAGAAGAACATGTTTTCGGTCGCGCAGACGGTCGAGGAACTCGAAGTCACGGCCGAAGCGGTTCACGAAGCGTTGGCCGAGATCAAGTCTCGGGACGATGCCTTGCGGGCGTCGAAGCGCAGGCCACCAGCTCCGACACCGGTGGTGATGCCGCGTCGACGGCCGGTGGTGGCGGAACATGCGAAGGTCAGCGAAAGCCGTTCTTTGCAGGCCGAATTGGATGCATTACCGGTGGCGTCGTGGATGGCTGGTGCACGTCAAATTGCTGTGGCTGCAGCGCGTCCCAACGCTCCTCTGACTGTCGATCGCTGTCAGCGCGTTACAGGGTTGTCGACGGAGAAGGTAGATCAGCTGTTGGCGGACCTGGTTGTTACGCGGAAGCTGGTCAGACGAAAACGTGATGGTGTGGAGGAATGGGTGCGGCCGCAGGGGTTGACGCTGTGACACAGGTGGCGACGCGGTCCGAGGGGCTGCGGGAGTGGCAGAAAGAGGCGTTCGACGCGTGGGTGTCGCACGGCTACCGCGCGATCGTCGAGGCCGTCACGGGCACCGGGAAGACACATGTGGGGTTGGCGGCGACGCTGGACTCGGTGAGTCGTGGTCGTCAGGTGATGGTGGTGGTGCCGAGCGTCGATCTGCTCGAGCAGTGGTATTCGGCGATGGTAAAGGCGTTGCCGACCGTGCGGATCGGGCGGCGCGGCAACAACCACAGCGATACGTTCCGGTACTACGACGTGTTGATCACGACGATTCAGTCAGCGGTCCGCAAAGGGGCGCCGCTGCCACGGACCGGGGCGTTGCTCGTCGCGGACGAAGTACATCGCTACGGGGCGGGTTCGTACGCGAAGGTGTTGATGGACCGCTTCGACGAGCGGCTTGGTCTGACGGCGACGTTGGAGCGTCAGGACGACGGTGTCGATTCCTACCTGATGCCGTATTTCGAGAACCTGGTCAAGGGATGCGATGCAGCGCGGGGGAGACGCGACGGGATCCTCGCGCCGGTGCGGGTGATGACGGTGGCGGTGCCGTTCACGGCTGCTGAAGCTACCAAGTTTGCCGATCTCGACGAGAAGGCCAAGTCTCTGCGTAACACGCTGATCTTCGACCATGGCTGTGCTGCTGAACCGTTCGGCGAGTTCATGAAGACTGTCGTCGATCTGGGCAAGGAACGGCATCTGCCTGCGAGTCGGGTCGCGAGCCGGTATCTGTCGGCGTTTTCGAAGCGGCGAGCATTGTTGGCGGACTGCGAGGGGAAGCTGCAGGCGTTGGCTGCGATTGCTCCGGGGTTGGCGAAGTCGAAGCGGTCGATCGTGTTCTCGGAGACGAAGGAGTCTGCGGCTCAGGGTGCGGAGGTGTTGAAGGCTGGTGGGCTTGCGGCGCATCAGTATTCGAGTCATCTGGACCGGGTGGGGCGTACCAGGATTCTGAAGCAGTTCCGTAGTGGTGAGCTGACGAGTTTGGTTGCGCCGCGTGTGCTCGACGAGGGCATCGATGTGCCGGCGGTGGATGTCGGTGTGATCATTGCGAGTAGTTCGTCGAAGCGTCAGATGATTCAGCGGATGGGCCGGATTCTGCGGTTGAAGCCGGATGGTCGGCCTGCGGCGTTCGTGATCATGTATGTGGCGGGGACGAACGAGGATCCGAACTTCGGCGCGCATGAGGCGTTTCTCGACGAGCTGACCAACGTCGCCGAGCAGGTTGTCGACGTCGATCTCGCCGACGCGGGTGCGGTGCTCGCGAGTTGGCTGGATCAGTCGGCTGCGGTTCTTCCCGAGCTTCCGGTGGCTCCGAAGCCGATCGAGCCGATCGTGATTCCGCAGTCGAAGATGGTACCGACGGTGGCGTCTGCGTCGAGGACGCGGACGGTGAAGGAGATTTTGTCGGAGGCGCAGTACGGGACGTCGGATCAGCTCGACGGGATTTTGCGGTGTCTGGCTGCTATCGATGTGCGGGAGGCGTCGGTGTTGATCCGGCGGTACGGGATCGATGGGGCGAAGCCTCGGACGGTGTCGCAGGTGGCGGCGGAGATGGGTCTGAAGCGCCTGATCATCGACCAGCTCGAGAAGCGGGGGTTGAAGTCCCTGGAGAGGGAGGCTGGTCGAGTCCTAAGCGCTGTGTTGGGCGGCTAGATGTCGATCTTCGAAGAATCGAGGCCCTGGCAGAACTACTCCCTCGTTTCACCAGTAGACGAATGTAAGGTCGCTGAGCCATCGAGGGACGAAAGCGATGCGTTCGAAGGGATCAGTCTCTACCTCAAGCAGATCGGCAAAGTTGGTCTTCTGAATGCACAGGAAGAAGTCGAACTCGCAAAACGCATCGAAGCCGGACTTTTTGCGGGCTACCATCTCGAGCGTTTGCATCAATCTGGAGCGACACTTCCGAAATATCTCCGACGCGACATGACCTGGATAGTGAGGGATGGCCACCGCGCGAAGAAGCATCTGATAGAGGCGAACCTTCGGCTCGTTGTGTCATTGGCGAAGCGGCATCAGTACCGAGGTCTTGATCTGCTCGACCTCGTGCAACACGGCAACATTGGTCTGATTCGAGCAGTGGAAAAGTTCGATTACAAAAGTGGTCACAGGTTCTCGACTTACGCAACCTGGTGGATCAGGCAGGCGATTCAGCGCGGAATCGCCAACGAAGCTCGGATGATCCGCCTGCCAGTGCATCTCGAAGAGACGCTGGCGAAGATCCGGCGTGCTGAGGCCGCGCTTGCCGACAGCGTCGACGGTGCAACGGCTCGATCGTTGGTTTCCGAGCAAGTGGGTATGACCGAGTGCGACGTCCTGAGCTTGAAGAACGCCGCGCGCAAGGTATTTAGCCTGGAGTGGCTCGTGTACGAAACTGACGGCCACTACTCGGATCTCTTCGATGATGAGGAGGTCGAGGCAGTAGACGCCGTGACTCGCATTCTGCTTCTCGACCAGCTGCAGTCTGTCTTTGAGACCTTGAAGGAGCGTGAGGCGGGGATAGTCAAGCTACGGAACGGTTTTGGGTTGTCGCGACCTGCAGAGCATGACGAAGTCGCTCAGGTGTATGGCGTTACATCGGAACGGATCCGTCAGATCGAGACCAAGGCCATGCAGAAGCTCCGTGATCCATCCCGTTCACAGGTGTTGCGAGACTACCTCTGAGCCGATAAATCGTCACTGGCGGCAAGAGAAGGAAGTAGCTTCGCCAAATCGACCAACTCCACAGCTTGCCCCGGCCCGCTGGTGAACTCAGCGACAGTCATCTCATCGGTACCGAATGCATCCGTGAAGCGCGTTCGCAGGTGTGGCGACGATCTAGCCAGCGCCCAATGCACGCTCGACTTCGAGGTGGTCAGGAATTTCCTTGGCAGCTCGCCCACAACGAATAGCTGTGCGCGCCGGCCGGATTGGTCGAGAGCAAGATGGACGAGGTCGGCGAAGAGTCCGCGTTTGCGCATAGTGTCGGCACCCTTCCACTGGGCGACCTTGAACTCTGCTATGCGACGGTCCGTTTCGAGGTCGAAGGGCCTGCTCGGATCGTTGCCCGCGCCGAGAGACGGGCGAACGGTAACCGTCTCATTGCTCTCCAGGATGAGGGGCAGGCACCGGCTAATCGTCGTCGCATGAATGACGTCGGAAAGTCGACCGACGTGTTTGCGGACAGACAATGCCGCGTCGAGCAGATCCTCGCTGAATCCGAATTCGGCTACAACAGAGGAGCAGTCAGCTGCGTCGGCCCCGGCAAGCGACGCCTCCGCCGACGAGAGAAGTCCAGTCAGCGAAATCATGCTCATAAACGCCGACAAGGTCGCGAACGACTGAGCCGAGTCGAGGCTTTGCTCAACGGCAGGCGTTTCGGTGACGATCTCCTGTGTTGCTTTCGTCTTCGGCGTGTACACGCTGGTCTGCAGACCAAGGGAGCGCAGGTGTGCCAGTGCTCGGTGCGATGTGAACGCGGCACGCGGGATGTCCGTAAGTAACTGATAGACCTGCTTCGGGGGATAGCGCCGGCCTTCGATGTGTACCCAGTGTTCTTGAATCGGCTCGGGCGCAACTCCGGCGATCGCGTCCAAGAGTCGTGCATGGTCTGCGTTGGATGGACTCACGAAGTCCATCCAACCTCAAGACCCTGGACAGTCACGTCAGCAGCCGAAACCGACGCATGGCTGATTTCAAGCGCCGAAAGCGGGCGCGCGGGATCTGTTCTATCTCTCACGCATGAGCGGTTAAGTTCTCGCACAGTGGGTCTCGTAGGTACGCATGCCCGTATTCGGCAGGAAAGTTGTCAGACGATACTGATAGAACTTGGCTGTAACGCCTCGACGGTAGTTGTCGATTCAATCCTGTCTGGACGGATCGGTTTGAACTTCGACGATTGCTGGTGCAGGCGCCCCGTGCTCGCAACGACGCGTGCGCTGTCACCTCGAGAACGATCTGTGCAGATCAGAGATGAGTCCCCTGTGGTCGAGTTCAACAAGTTCGATGTCGAAGCGGCGAAGACGCTGCCCTTCTACCTCGTCTTCGACGTGTCGTACTCCATGTCCGACGTCATCGATGCGGTCAATGGCTGCCTGTCGGAGTTGAAGGACGCGATCGGCAACATGCCTTTGCTGGCCGACATAGCCCGCGTCTCGGTCATCTCATTCGCGGATTCGGCCCAGGTCGAGATCCCCATGGGCGACATCAGCCTGGCGTCCGAGATCTATCAGGGGCATTCGCTTCTGCAGGTCAGGGGCGGTACCTCGTTCTCGGCTGCGTTCCGCGAGCTGAAGTCAGCCATCGAGCGTGACATCGCGGACCTCAAGCTCGAAGGTGAGCGCAAGGTCTTCCGTCCCACTGCGTTCTTCATTACCGACGGTGAGCCGCTCGACCGCGATTGGCAGCAAGCCTTCTCGGAGCTGACGACGATCAAGCAGTATCCGCTTCTGTACCCGTTCGGGTTCGGCGACGCGAATGAATCCACGCTTGCAGCCATCACGTATCCCCAGAACCGCGAGAACGGAAAGAAGCCAGCCCAGTACTTCACCGTCAAGGCTGGCGCGTCCCCAGGCGCCGCGATCGAGAAAATTGCCAAGGTCGTTATTCAGTCGGTCGTCAGCTTCACCCAGTCGGCGACCGAGGGTGCGCCCGCCGTGCAGATCGATACGCGAGGAACCGAGGACGTCGTCGAGACCCACTATCTGGACGAGATGTGAATCTGGAAGGCGGGGTTTGGCCCGTCGCCGATCCCGAACCGTTCACAATCGGAGACCCCGGACGGGCTTATTCCGGAACGCATTACGGGGCTCCGTTCGGCGAAGCAATGCCGAGCAACACCGAATGTGACGGTTTCGATTTCCTGGGTTGGAGCATCCGCGCCGCCTCTATCCGCGGCATTGTCCACCGCCAATTCTCCGACCCACGTCAGGACGCATACGCCGTCCGGTACTCGGAGGCCGCCGATCGAATAGTCCTGGCCGTATGTGATGGCGTCGGCAGCGCGCAGTTGTCGCACAAGGCTGCTCGATGTGTTGCAGATCGGCTCTCTGGCTTAGCTCTGACGTCAGGATTGCTCCCGGACATCGACTGGGTCGAGCTCTTCTTCCGAGCTTCCGACGAGGTAGTCGACATCGCTGCCGCAGTCTCGCGTGACGTCGAGACTGCGGCAGACGCTCGACGGATCATGGCCACTACAGCGCACGTAGTCGTCATCGACGGCCTCGCCGCCTCGGGTCCCTGGCATGGGGTGAGTGCCAGCGTTGGCGACTCGACCGCGTGGAAGGCCACGTCGGTCGAAGGGCCTTCCTTCGACGCCTGGGAGCAGATAGCCAAGCCCACATCGGCGGAGGAAGCTGAGTTTGCCGGGAACGCGACGTCGTCGATCCCACTGATCGACGCCGCAGGAATCGCAGTTCAGCCCATCGATGTGGATCCCAATGGTCTCCTGATCGTCTGCAGCGACGGTGTAAGTGATGCGTTCGTCGGTGGCGTCGGCCAAGTCCCACTAGCTCTCGGTGAGGTGTGGGCGTCGCCTCCGAGCGCACTGAACTTCGCGGCGCACGTAGGTTACGGAAGGCGGACGCAGACCGACGATCGGACGTGCATCGCCCTGTGGTCGCCAACATGACGCTCGCTCACCCGCGCTGGCAGGTTGTGACCGACCCTCTGCAAAGTTGCATATCCGTGATCGCGGTCATGCCACTCCTGGCCGGTGTCGCACTCGCATCTCTGATCTGGACGCCGCTCGGCTACGTCGTTGCCTTGTACTTTGTCTTCAGTTTCAAGACCGTGCTGCGCTCGACACGAGCGGTGTTCGTAGGATTGGCGCGAGAAGAGTCAAGCGTTATCGCTGGCTGGACGATTTCCGCCATTGCGGTGGCCGGCATTCTTCTCTCGGTTCCCGTCACTGCAGCGTTCTTACGTGGAGACCTCGACGCGATGGCTGCGCCCGCCCAAGCGTCCGTCGAATCAGGAGTTGACAACCCAATCGGCGAGCTGCCAGCAGCGATATACGGACCATCTTCGGGCATTCCGGACTACTCGATATGCCAAGTAGTGCAGCGGTTCGTCGGAATCGAGCCGACGCACTTTTGCTACACCGGCATTGGGTATGCGCGGCTCTGGCAGATGCCCATTGCCCTGACCACTCTGATCTCGATCACTCTTCTCTATGCGCTGTTTCCTGTCGCGATCGCGTGGCACGTCCGCAGACGACCCCAGCGCACATCCCCTCTTGGTTCGCGTTTCTCGAAGGAAAACCCATGAAGCTCAAGTACTTTCTCGCCCGACTGGCGGGCGCTCGCATCGATGTGCTCGAAAAATTGCCGGGGGCGCTGCCGAAGCAATCTGCGATGGGTGCCGTCCTGTTGACCACCGCGGGCTTTGCTGCGATTTCCGCTGGATACGCCCTGTCCATCACGGGAATCGCGTCAGGTATCTTCGCGGTGCTCGGTGGGCTGGTGTGGGGCATCGCGATTCTCAACCTCGACCGGCTTCTAGTGATCGGGTTGGCGAAGGAAACCGGGTGGAAGCGCAACCTGAGCCTTGCCGCGCCTCGAATCGTCTTGGCCGTCATTCTCGGCGTTGTGATTTCCACTCCGTTGATGCTGCGAGTGTTCGACAGTGAGATAGCCGCGCAGATGAACCGCAATATCCTCACCGCGCAGGAGGACCTGCGTGAGTCGATCAACAACTCGACGATTCGGCAAGACCTCAACGCCGACATCGAAGAGCTCAACCGGCTGCGAGCGCTGATCAATGCCGGTCCGACGGCGGACGTCAGCCAGAACCCCGAAGTTCTCTTGGCTCAGCAAGCAATCGACGATCTCGAAGCCAAAGCTGCTACTCAGAAGGCCGAGTACGACCAGCTTCGCGCAGCTGCGGTTGCGGAAGAAGAGGGCAGTGCAGGCACCATGATTCGAGGGTGCGCCGCGCTGTGCATCGAGAAGCGAAGGCTTGCTGACGAATCCGAGGCTCGCTGGCAGGACACTTTGAATCAGGTGCGCGACAAAGAGAACGAGATGGCCGCGATCGTCTCCAAGGTACAAGTCAACGCGCTCGACAGCAGCGAACGGGCGATTGCCGACGCTGAAGCCGTGGTGCCGGGCCTGCAAGAACAGGTCGATCAGCTCACCGAGCAAGTGAACAGCGCTCAAGATACGAGCCGTGAACTCGAGCAAGCCAACGCGGGCATCATCGCGAGACTGAAAGCGTTGAGCGATGTTTCGGGCAACGATGCGACGGCTGCGATGGCTCGCTACGCGGTGGCCTTGTTGTTCATGGCGATGGAATTGCTCCCCGTCATCTTCAAGATCGTGTCCAACCTGGGCAGCCGGACTGCGTACGACACCGTGGTAGACAGTCACGAGGCGGCCGAGGTCGAACGGGCGACCCAGTCGGTAACTCTTGCGGACGAGAAGGCCAAGCTGCGGCGCAGCTCGGAACAGGTCGCAGAGAAGGACCGGACCGATAAACAACAGGAGCTCATGCTGCGCATCAATGCATCGGTCGCCGAGCATCAAGCAGCAGTCGTCGAAGAGGCGCTGAGCCGTTGGTCCGACCACGCGAAGCGCGTGTCGGACGACCGACTCGATCAGTGGGCCGACGAGATGGAACGCAGCTACAACCCTGGGCGCGCACCGGTGTATGGCTCGAATGGTGGGTTTCAGCAGCATGCCGACTACGGGTATCCGGGGCCGGCACCTGCAACGACCATGACCAAAAGGGTCAACAACCTCAACCCGCCCAGTGATCTGTAACGCGAGGCTGTGATGACCGTTCAATTCTTCGACTTCGATGTCGAGACGCCTGACCAGATCCCTCTCCGCGTTTACTTGATCGATCAGAATCCTCCCGAGCCACGCACACACAGCTCCACTTCGCTGTTGCAGACCCTGGGCGATAGGTTCGCAGCCAGTCCTAGGCTGGATGGTTTGCTTCGCGTCGAGGTCGTCGCGGTGGACTCAAACCACGCGCAACACGTGCTGTTCGACAGCGCTCAGACTCCGACAATCGAACTGCTCAGGCCTACAGAACTACTCGCGGGGCGCTTCCGTCGACCGGCGACCGACCTCACTCGCCGCGTGGAGGACGGTTTGTCCATTGTCGTGCTGCCGGGTGAGCTGGTCGATGCAGATCTTGCGGAGCGAACTTCGACGGTGAACGATGTACAGCCGCGTTTGGTATGGATCGAAGGGGCGGATAGCAGCGTAGAACTGGCACCCACTCACAGTGCCTGGTCAGCTTCACGGACGGTTGCCGAGACAGTGGCGTCCCATGTCCTCGAGTCCGTTGTCGGAAACTTCGTTGCAACCGTTGTCGAAGCGTCCAAATACACCGCTGCGGAATGGGCTGCGTCGTCGGAAGTAAGTTCACTTGTCGACGGTATGTCCTATGTCGTTGCGTAAAGCTCTGCAGCGGAGGGAAATTCGATGTGCTAGGTGCAGTAAGGCTGTATCGGGTACCTACCAGTACGTCTGGGAGGACTACTTCTGCTCCGGTTGCGCGAGAGAATCTTGCAGCAGTTGTTCGTCGTGCGGTGACCTGACGTTCTCTCGTGGCAATCTGTCGTCCAAGTCCAGCCCGGATGCCCGGAGCTGGTGCAGGCTCTGCTCCGCTTCGATTGTCGGACTTGATGTGAGTGCAGGCACCGCATTGTCCTCCTTTCGAGAAACGCTGTCGTCGACCGGTTTGAGGTTCGGCGTCAAAGGGCTCGCAGTGGATCTCGTCCCGCTCAGTCGGCAGGAACACGGGTTGTCGGACATCATCATGGGGATGACCGACAGCTCTTTCGACGGGGCGCGGTGGGACCACCGTGTCAAGATCAGCAAGTATGTTCCCAATTTTTTGTTCGGCGCTGTCCTCGCTCACGAATTGGGCCATGTCTGGATCGCAAATTCTCGGTTCGAGATTGCTCCAACTCACGAACAGTCAGAGGGCATTTGCGAGCTGTTTGCGCATATCTGGCTCCTGGCATCGGGTTTCGATGCGCAGACCGAGCGATGGATCGCCCGGGCGGTGAAACGGAGTGACGCATACGGCAACGGGTACCGGTGGGCTGCATCCGCCTTCGGTGTCCACCGCGGCCCTTCAGTGCAAGCAGATATCACCGACCACTTCGGCGCGAAAGATCGGAACAACCCACGATGACCGTCGACAAAGCATCGCTGACGATCGAAAGCACCTTGGGTGAAGGTGGTTTCGGCACGGTCTACCTGGTCAAGACATCGTCGGGATCGAATCAATTCGCGTACAAAGAGTTCAAGAAAGTCTCCGCGGACGAGCTCGCGAATCTCGACTTGCTCGTGACGTTCCGGAAGAAGCTGTCTGCACCGGAGAAGGCCGAACTCGACTCCTTCGCGGCATGGCCACTCGAGCTCGTAACCAGCAAAGGGGCGACTGTCGGATATCTGATGGAGGTTCTGTCCGATCGCTTCATCGAGCAGTCGATCGTTCAGACGTCAGGAACCGGAAGCAGCCCACGTTCGCTCGACTGGCTTGCGAAGCCGGACCATGCGGCACGTAACGGTGCTTCGCTGGTTGTGCCCGAAGACGACATCGCGACCCGAACAATGTTCGCCGCTAAGCTTGTCTACGCGTTCAATTTCTTGCACAAACGCGGCATCGTGTTCGGCGACGTAAGTCTCCGGAACATTCTCCATGCAGACGCCCCAGCCGAAATCAAGCTCATCGACCTCGACTCGGTGCGAATCGAAAGCCAGTCGCCGAACTTTCGCCAGCCCCACTCGACTGGGATGTTGCCCAAGGAATGTCGCGAAGGCCAGAAGGAACAAACCATCGCGACCGACATGTTCAAGGTCGCCTACGTCGTGTTTTCGATTCTTGCGTCCGTGGTTCAGGTCTCCAACAGCTCGGGGATCGAGAACAAGGTCGACGACGCGGGGATGACACTGTTCGGTCGAGCGCTCAATGGAAAGGCGACTGAGCGCCCTTCCGCGGCGGAGTGGTACCGGTATTTGTACGACCGTGTCGCTGCGCTGATGAACCCGCCAGAGCTTTCGAGCTTCACGGCCACGCCCCGTTATCAACTTCGTGGTGAGCCGATTCAACTCGCTTGGGAGGTCGAGGGACACCGCAGTTTGAAGCTCGAGATGCCCTCGGGGGAAGTCCGCGATCTCGGTGGAAGCGCTTCGAATACGCTGGAGGTTCTTGTAGAGGCCGGCGGGCAGTATCGGCTGACAGCGGAGAACGACAATGGAACTGTCACGGCGACGACGGCCACAGTACGAGTGTTCGATGTACCTCACGTGAAATACGTCGACGTACCGGTATTCAAGTCCGTGCATCACTGTTCGCTCGGTGTCAGTGACGCCGACATGCGCGTAATGACCGATGCCGGAACGGGATTCGATTGGGTGGACACGATGATGTCGACCACGCTGCCCGCTCCGCCTCTGCCCTTCGATCTCGTAGGCAACGTTGTCACACCGGCATTCGGACGCGACGTCGTCGACTGGTCGGGCCTCTCGCAGATGGTCGACGACGCCTTCCGTCCGCCGAAGACACCAGGACCCATTGAAAAGTGGGTCCGAGGTCTTCGACGGCGACTTGTCAGAGAGTAGTGGCAGCTCCTAGGGCTGCTGTGCCATCTTCTGGTCGTGCGCACCAGGACATCGACGCACTAAGGGCGCAGTGTGCAGTCCGTGTTCATTCGAACGAATGAACACGAGCGGGAAATCGCCAGGACACCGAAAACGCTCGCCGATTTCTCTTCGTCTTGCAAAACATGTGTCCGACTCAACCGATACATTGTCGGCAGGGACGAAGACGTCGTCCTGCGATCTGGGCACTTGGAGTTGGCGTTGGCTAGTCGAGAACACGATGCAGAGCTCAAGGGGCGCGTCAAGCGCTTGATGCAGTTCCTTCGGGAGATCGTGAAGTCTCGCACCAGCCCGGTGCAACGGGTGAACGAACATGCTCAGGTCGAATGGCTGTTTCGTGACGACCGCGTCACGCAGATCGATGCGTCGGTGGAGCAAGGTGGAATCGCTGTCCGTGCGCCGCGCGTCAGCCTCGACGATCCTCCGGCAGTGCCGGCAGCTCTTTCCGGCTGGTTGAACCCAGTCGATGTCGCGAACAGTCGAACAGCGCCGATCGCGCTCGCCGACGAGGGCCCCGTTGTCGGATACGGCACGGTACTTCGGGATTCTGTCGAGGCTGCCGCTGTCCGTCGCGAGTTCGCCGCGTGGTCGACTCAGTGGCAAGCATGGGCTGCGTCCGACCGGGTGCGTAGACCACAGGCCGAGCTCCATATGGCACTTCAGATGATGATGCAGGAGCTTGCTGCTCGCCCAGAATCCATCGAGCTCGTACTGGCGTCGGGACTGCTCACTCTGAGTGGGGCAGACCCGAAAGAAGCTGTCCGAACGCACCTCGTCACACAAAGCGCAAGCGTGGAACGAGAGGAAGCGACCGGCGACCTCGTGGTCAAGCTGACGCCGCTGAGTTCACCACGACTCGAAGACACTCAGTTACTCACAGGCCGTGAGGGATTCGATTCATCCGGGTCGCTGGGGCTGCAAGAACTTCTGCGGGAGCATGCGACGTCTCCGTTGAGCGTGGGCATTCTTCAGTTCCTGAAGGAGTGGGCGCCTCGCGCGCTCGGCCAGACGATCGACGTGAACGAGCTTGTCGAGCAACCTGCGTCGACAGCGAACCGGACCCTCACTCCGTCGCCCGCTTTGATTCTCCGTAAGCGCGGGGCATTCGCGTTGGTCGAATACTACGAGAAGATGATCGCCGACGTGGATGGCGACGACTCGCCGGTTCCGCTCGGTCTGGCACAGCTGGTCGAAGCCATCGAGCCTGACGACCGACTCGACTGGCTCGAGCGACTGGGTGCAGCTGCGTCGTCGACGCTTGCGGATGATCCGCTGTTCCCATTACCGGCCAACGCGGAACAGTCGCAAATTCTGGAACGCTTGGGCAGGGACAGCGGTGTTGTCGTCGAGGGCCCGCCGGGGACCGGCAAGACCCACACCATTGCGAACCTGGTGTCGGCTCTGCTCGCTCGTGGGCAACGAGTCCTCGTCACCAGTGAGAAGTCGCAAGCGCTCAGAGTTTTGCGTGACAAGCTGCCTGAAGAGATGCAAGAACTCTGTGTCTCGATCACCGACCTGGCGCGCGGCGGATCGCATGAGCTGAACAAGAGCGTCGCCACGATTGCCGAACGCAAGTCGTCCTTCAACGAGCGGACCGAAGAGCAGCGAATCAACGACCTTGCTGCTCGACGCCAGAAGGCGCGGCAGACTCGATCGACGGTCCTCGAACGCATCAGGTCACTTCGCGAAGCCGAAACGTACCAGCACCCGCCCGTGGCAGTCGGGTATACGGGCACGGCTGCGACGATCGTCAAAGAAGTCATGGCGCACGAAGACGAATTCGCTTGGCTGCCCGGGCCGTTGCTGGTGAACGAGCCGCCCCTCACGGGTAGTGAAGTCGACGAGTTGCGTGGGTTGATCAGGTCTGCATCGCCAACGCAGTCGGATCGGCCACCTCGCCCGCTTCCTTCTATCGACAGTCTCCTGCCTGACCGGCGGGCTCTGGAGAAGCTCTTCGCAAGGGTCAATACCGAGGTTGCGACGGACGGCGCGGAGTCTGCCCAGCTCATTCAAATTTTAGGCGGCGTCGACCCGGCGACTGCGCAGCGAGTGCGTGAGCTGTGTGAGTCGTTAAGCGGACGCGTCGACGACGTTCGTCAGCTGGCGCCACATTTCCAACAGCTTGCGGACGGCGTGATGTCCGGCGACGCGGAATATCTCTGGGCCCGTGTCGCGAACCTCCCGGCAATTCTCGATGCAGCCGTACGTGCGGATTCGCTTGTAGGACATCGTGACATCCACTGTTCGGACACATCGGCGCAAGCGCTCGTGGTCCTCGACAACTTGGCGTCGGCACTCGAATCCGGCACCGAGTGGAAGTCTGGCCGATTCTTCAAGAGTGATCAGCAGAAAGTCTTCGAACAATCCGGCATTATTGCCACGGTCGACGGGGCGCCCGCCACGAATGCCGCGACAGTGCGAGCGGTCGCGGAACATGCGAGAACTCTCGACGCAATCCGCGCTGCAGCAATACTTCTTGCTGATCTGCAGATCCCAGTGGTCACCGATGGCTCGCGTGGCTTCCAGGTCAACGCCCTGCAATCCACCACGCGGGCATTGGAACAACTGCGCGCAGTCGTCGCTGCGCGAGACGAACTCGTCGATCAGCTAAGGACGATCTCAGCGACACACCCCCGAGTGCGGTCACTGGCAGAAGCGTCGTCGATAGCGGGTGCTGCCGGCGCGATCGCGACGCGAGCAGATGTCGAGGATGCGCGGGCGGACCTCGACGCACTCGTTCGTGCAGTAGCCATCGAGTTCGACCGGTCGCCGTCGCCCGAAGGCGACACCCTCGTCCGGACATTGCAGGCGGCCGACACAGACGTATTGGCAACTGCAGTCGACCTGTACGTCTTGGCGTGCACCGAAACAGCGAATCAGCTTCGACTGGCCGAGCTCGAATCGACGCTGGCGAAGTCTGCACCAGCCCTTGCGAGACTCGTCCGCAGCACTGCGGGGGACGAGCAATGGGACGGTATCGGTTTCGGCCTCGACAAAGCATGGGCGTGGCGTCGTGCACAAGAATGGGTTATCGATCAGCACCGAACAGGTCGAGAACAGGAACTCGACGCAGAACTGGACGCAATCGACGCCGACATTGCCCAGCTGACGTCTCAGCTTGCAGCGGCGAGCGCGTGGCGGGATTCGCTGAAGCGAATGACAGCAAGCGAAGTCCAAGCGTTGCAGACGTACCGCGACCACATCGCGAATCTCGGCATGGGAACGGGAAAGTACGCCGAGAAGTACAGCAGTGCAGCACGTTCGGCAATGCTCGACGCGCAGAGTGCAGTGCCGGCATGGGTGATGCCGCTGCAGCAGGTCCTCGATTCGATTCCTGCGAAGCCGAATACGTTCGATGTTGTCATCGTCGACGAAGCCAGCCAGGCCGACATCACCAGTTTGTTCTTGTTGTGGTTGGCTCCCCGCGTGATCGTGGTCGGCGACGACAAGCAATGCACACCGAGTGAAGTGTCCAGCGGTGCACTCGACGCAATCTTCGAACGGCTCGATCTCTATCTGCATGACCTTCCGGAGCACGTACGGACGACTCTGACGCCGCGATCGAGTCTGTTTTCCATGCTGCGCACCAGGTTTGGGCAGGTCGTTCGGCTACGAGAGCACTTCCGGTGCATGCCAGAGATCATCAATTGGTCGAGCAACCAGTTCTACCGTGACTCCCCGTTAATTCCGGTCCGGCAGTTCGGCGCGGATCGACTCCCGCCGCTGGCCCACACCTATGTCGAAGGCGCCTTCAACGTCGGGAAAAGCGCTACGCTGCGGAACGAGGCTGAAGCAGAGGCGCTCGTTGGCCAGATGATCGAGTGCTTCGACGACCCTGCCTACGACGGCAAGACGTTCGGTGTTGTTGTGCTGCAGGGGCAGGCGCAGGTTGACGTTATCCGAAACTTGTTGTGGGAAAAGATCAGCACTGAGGTCTGGGACGAACGTCAGTTGAGGGTCGGTACTCCGCCAGACTTTCAGGGCGACGAGCGGCATGTCGTCATGTTGTCGATGGTTGTTGCGCCAGAACAGAACTTCGCATCATTGACGAAGAACGAGTTTCAGCGGCGGTTCAATGTCGCGGCGTCACGTGCCCAGGACCAGCTGTGGCTCTTTCACTCCGTGACACCCGACCGGCTGAAGTCGACCGACCTTCGTAAATCTCTTCTGACCTACGTCAGCTCGACGTCCCCGGCTCCGGCGGCGGCTATGCCGGAGAACGTCAGTCGGGACGTCCGCCAAGCCCCGTTCGACAGCCTTTTCGAGCAGCGTGTGTTCAACGACATCGTCGCTCGCGGTTATCACGTTAATCCACAAGTCGAGGTCAACAACCGCCGACTCGATTTGGTTGTTACCGGTGGGGCGTCACGACTTGCCGTCGAATGTGACGGCGATGCTTGGCATTCGACGCCTGACCAGGTTCGAGCCGACCTGGAACGAGAACAGGAAATCAAGCGGGTCGGATGGACGTTCTGGCGTGTTCGTGAGTCGGAGTACTACCTCGATCAAACAGCTGCGCTTGCATCCCTCTGGGACACGCTCGATCAGCTGGGAATCCCGCCGTATACCGTTGCCGCACCAGTAGCAGACGAGCCGCAATCGACGTGGGCTCCGGTTGCGTTGACCGCAGACGAATCGATCGCGGAAGAGGTTGCAGAGGAAGAAGCACTCTCTCTGGCGCCTGTGGCAGCGCCGGTTGTCGTAAACCCGGCTGTGGTCGAACGCGCACTTGCAGCTACTCCGAGTCCCGAATCCATTGTCCGAAGCCCCTCGCGTACAACGCGGACCGCCGCGCCCGCAGCGCAGCCTGTGCAAGACGAGGACCCTGTACCAGCGGGTGATTTGAGGTCGGTAGTTCTGCGGTCGCTCGAGTCGGCCGGTGCAACACAGATTGATCTCGAGCAGGCTCTGCGTCTATCACCAGGAGCGCTCGACGACCTGCTGAATGAACTGGTGCTGACTGGACGTGCTCAGGCTCAATCGACCGGTAGTGCCCTGCGCTACACGCTGCGTTCGTCCACGACGGAAGCCAAAAAGCCGACGGCGAAGACACGTACCCCAGCAACCGAGCCGAAGCGCACTGTCGTCTCGCGAAAGGACATTCGACAGGAACTGCTCGACAGGGCTCAGAAGTCGCAAGTATCGGCAACCGAAGTTGCCGACCATCTCGGTGTGGACAAAGTCATCGTCCGCGGTGTCGGTCGAGGCCTTGTCGTTGAGGGCTTGCTCGAGCAGCAAGGCGACAGCTACGGGATAGTGCGTCCCGCATCCGAAGAAATCGCTGTTGCAGAGCCGAGCAGCGCAGGGCCGCGGATATCTACTGCGCCGGAGGTTCCGAAGCCGAATAACGCTGTCGCGAAGCAGCTTCTGGTCGCAGCAGCGTGGGACTCGGGTCAGAAGCTCAACATCGCGAGGGCCTGCCGCGTGACCGGCTACAGCCCCGCTGAAGTTCAGTCGGTACTCGAAGAGCTGGAGCAGGAGCAGAAGCTCGTTCGGCAGACGGATGGGACCGCGTCGGTGTGGGTGAAGAACCGGCACCGATGAGCGCGACGCGAACAGTGCGACCGCTGCGGCAGTGGCAGGCCGAGGCGCTCATGCAGTGGCAGAGGAACGGTCGGCGCGGAATCATCGAGGCGGTCCGCGGAGCGGGGAAGGACGAGGTCGGTATCACCGCGATCTCGTCCGCGGTCGAGCAGGGGAGTAGCGCACTCGTTCTCGTACGGGATGCGGATGCGGTCGCCCGGTGGAAGCGAGCCATCGAGAGTGCGGTGCCGAAGGCTCGAGTGCACGTCGTCGGAGCAGCGTCGGATGGTCACGCGAATGTGACTGTTGCGAAGGCCGATTCGATCAACCACCTGTTTCCTGGTAGCAGGCGAGTCGCTGACTTGCTGATTGTCGACGATGCACATATGTTGCGGGAGTCGGTTGTCGCGAGTCTCGTGGCCTGTCAGTTTCGACAGACGTTGGGTTTGGCGCGCTACGGTGTCGGCTCGATCTCCTCGTCGCTGGCCCGAGCGCTGGGTGATGCCTTCGTCGCGTGTGACTACCCCCGCGCACAACGGGACGGACACCTTGCGCCGTACCGAGTCCTACTGGTTGGCGTCCCGTTCAAGGCAGAGGAAGCCAAGCGCTACAGCAAGCACGACGACGCCGCGAAACGCGCTCGTGCGGAACTGGCCCGCCGGTATCGGTGCAGACTCAACAGCGAGGACAACTTCGAACTGGATGTCCTACGGCTGGCAGACGGCCCGTCGTCCGACGCCGGAACTCAGACGGCGAGAAGGTATCTCACATCGGTGAGTGAGCGGCGCGACTCGTTGGACGAATGCATTGGAAAGACATTCGCGCTGAGGGAAATTGCGCATCGTGTCCAGCCTGCCGGACACACATTGGTGTTCACCGAATCGAAAGGGTTTGCCAGCAGGTGCGCAGAGGCGTTGTTGGAAGAGGGTCTTCTGGCTGCACCTTTCTCGCTCGACCTGGAAGCCGGAGATCGGCGCGAGCTCCAGACGACGTTCGACCGCGGAGTAATGAGCGTGCTTACCATGCCATCACACCTCGACGCGATGACTGACATCCCTGACGCGTCGACGGCCGTGCTCGTAGCGTCGAGCCGTAGTCGGCGTTCGATGTTGCACCGGATGGGCCGCGTCGTCGGCAGTCTGGGGCCAACGACACCGACGCAGGTTGTCGTGCTGTACATGGAGGACACGGTCGAAGATCCGAAGGCAGGTGGCCGAGGAACCTACCTGGACGAGCTGACATCATCGGCTACCGAGGTGGTCACGAGAGATGTTCTAGGCGCGGTCGCGCAGCTTGCCGAATGGCTACAGGCTCAACCCGCACGTAGGTCCGTCGAAGCGGGCGTGCGCGACGATCGGTCGTTGGAGGAGCTCGCGTTCCGGATGGTCGACGACGGACCGTCGACTGAGTCCGACAGGGGCGACCGAGGATCGGAAGAGATCCGAGAGTTGCTGCGGCGCGCGGAAGCAACCCCGACTATGGACGAGCTCGACGCAGTACTGCGCAGCCTTGCCGTTCTCGAGGAGCGTGAGGTGGAGATCGTCATTGCCCGCTACGGACTCGACGGCGATCCTCCTCGCACGTACCCGCAGATTGCTGCACGTGTGGGCGTAACGGCGGGACGGGTTAGTCAGGTAGATAAGAATGCAATCCAGAAGCTTCGCCTGGGGAATAGGAACTTCCAGCAATGACCTCGCAATCCGAGATCGAGATGACCGAGAAGTCTGATGTGTCAAAGACAATGGCGCTGTTCGACAAAGCCCTGGTGGCAGCGAACAAGTTGGTGGATGCGCGCGTGGACCGGCTCTACGAACGTCACCCTGAAGCCACCGCCGACCAGCTGGTCAAGAAACTGGAAACGACGTTTCTTTCGTCTGTGACAGCCACTGGAGCGGCAACCGGCGGAGCAGCAGCAGTTCCGGGTGTGGGCACCGCTGCAGCGCTAGCAATGACTGGTGGAGACGTGTCGTGGTTCATGACCGCTGCGTCGGGTCACATTCTCTCTGTCCTGAAGATACATGGAGTAGGAATAAGAGATCTGGAGCATCAGAAGGCGATTGTGCTTACGGTGCTCGTTGGTGGGGGCGGGTCGACCTTTGCCGGAAAAGCTGCTGGTCGCACGGGATCCCACCTGGGAACATTGCTCGCGAAGAATGTTCCGCTGTCGACCATCCGGTCAATCAATCGGGTACTTGGGGTCAACTTCGTAACCAAGTTCGGCACCCGCCAGGGGATCTTGGTTCTCGGTCGTGCAGCGCCATTCGGCATTGGTGCCGCGATCGGCGCGGGTGGCAATCTGTTCTTCGGTCAGGGAGTCATCAAAGCTACCCGAAAAGCGGCCGACGTCGCGCGGACACTGTAGATCGACCATTGCCACAGAAAGGAACGCTCGTGTCGGATATAGCGTGGCTGGATACCTCGCCTGACGAGGAGCGGCGGATGCGAGAACTCGTCAAGCTGTTCTCCGATTCGGGGACGCTAGATGACATTGGCATCGGTCAAATTCGAGATACTCTCTCAGACACACTTTTTCCGGCCACCTCCACCGTGCATACACGGGCGAAGTACTTCCTGTTTGTGCCCTGGATCTACGCGGAAGCCACGAAGAAACATTCGGGAACCATGGCCCGCACTAAAGCGCGGGACGCGGAGCGTAGATTCATCGAAACAATGCGAAAAGCCGATCACACCAACGGATTGATCGGGCGAGTCGCGGGTGCCAGCGTCAACACGTTGCCGTCGAATCTGTATTGGGCGGCGCTAAAGAGGCTTGGCATCCGACTCGATGGTCCGCAGAGCTCGACGTGGAACATAAGCCTCGATGCTCCAGTCGGGTTCCCTTCGCGCGTCGACTCTGGTTTCGATCTGAGTCACTCCGAGGCGAGCTGGCTTCAGGAACGAATCCTGACTGCGGCACCGACCTCATACTTGGCGCACTTGGTGCGAGATGGGCTGGACGATGATGTAACTGCAATTGCAAGGCCGTGGGACCACCCAGCACTGCACAAGGCTCCCGACGAGTTGCGTCGACTGGTGGAGCACGCGCGGTTGTTCTCCCTCACTATCAACGGCGCGGGGCTGCTGTACAACTTGTTGTTGGCTGAGAAGCACGAGCAAACCGTCACACCCGGCGACGTGAGTCGCGTCGAGCAGTACCGTGAGGCGTTGGATGACTGGGCAAACGAATTGTCGGCCGAGGCGCGTGTGGTCGGAGAATGGGATGTCTCCGCGTTTTGGGCTGGGGTTAATGCTGGTCGAAACACTCCAATTCCGCTGCCCACGAGGATGTTTGTCGATTCTTGGCTCACCGCCGTGCGGTCGGGTGCAGCGTACGACCCAGCACGGTCGAAGGATCTCCGCGGGTTGATCGCCGACCGTGAGAGAGCCAACAAGGGCGAGCAATCTCGGCTCAACAATGCCCGGCTGCTGAAGGAATGGTCCGGGGCTTCGGGCGCCGGCCGTCTGATCTACCGGTGGTCTACCGTGCAGACGCTGGTGGGCGACATCAAGGAGGGTCTCGATCGTGCTGCCGCCTGATAGTAGGGTCACCCTGCTGGACCGTCTCGAGCCGCCGCAGGGGCACGTCGTATCGCATGTTGTCGGTACGACCTACACTTTGGATCTCGACAGCGCGCTACTGCCGTCCCTGGCCCTTTCACGGAGTGCCTCTGCGGCGTCGGCGGACCCCTTGGAAACCATTGCCGCCGTCCAAGCAAGCATCGACAAGATCGATGTGTTCCATCAGCGTGGGATGATCGCAGTACCTACCAACCGCTCACGTCTTCACACCTTGTTGGAACCCGCGCTCCACGCAGTTCAGCATTCCCCGAAGTATCTGTTCCACCCCAAGTTGTGGGTGGCGCGGTACGAGTCGGAGGCGACCGGAGAGATTGTCTTTCGACTATTGGTCCTGAGCCGCAACCTTTCTCGATCACGGTCATGGGACGTCGCTATCACGCTCGACGGGGTTCTCGAGAACGGTCCGAGTGCCAAGAACAAGCCCATCGTCGACCTGCTGCGATACCTCACGACCTCGGTTCAGCCGAACCTCGAGGAGAACCGCGCGGTGCGCATTGCCGCCCTAGCAGAGGAGCTCCGAAGGGTCCGCTGGGATCTACCCACAGGCGCAACCGATCTGACGTTTCATGTCTTCGGCGTCCGGGGTTCGCGGGCTCCCGAGCCGGACTTCTCCGGCTACAAGCACCTCGTGGTGTCGCCGTTTCTCACAGACGGCGGTCTGACAGCTTTGGCAGAGTACGCCCGAGGGCCAGTGTCGGTCGTGTCGCGTCAGGAATCGTTCGACGCATTGTCCGATGACATGGTTCCATGGATAACCGATCCGTTCGTGCTATCGCCGACTGCTGGCATTCCCGCAGACGATCAAGAGTCCACAGGTGGTCCCACCCTGGCGGGTCTGCATGCCAAATTGTTCTGCGTCGAACGAGACCGAAGAGCACACCTTTTCATCGGGTCGGCGAATGCCACGGACAATGCGTTCGGTGGGAACATCGAGGTCTTGGTCGAGCTGGCTGGTAAGACAGGGATTTTCGGAGTTGACGCGCTTCTCGGCAAGGGGGGATTCGGGTCGATCCTGCAGTTGACGACCATCGAATCCGTCAACGAACCGAGCGACGATCCGCAGTTTGCACTCGACCAACAGCTTCGACAGTTGATTTTCTCGATACAGCTGAGGGCCGAACTGAGCGGGGACGAAGACAACTACGCTCTTCACGTCACCAGTGCGGAATCGATCTCGATCGCACAAGGATTGTCGCTGACAATCTCGCTTCTTTCGGACAAGGCCACGTCGGCGGCAGTGGACTCCACCGGTGCGATCGACTGTAACTTCGCTGGTTTGAGGCTGTCGGACGTGACGGCGTTTTTCGTGCTGACCGTCAGCGACGAAGACGGACGTCGAAGCTCGGCCGTGTTGATGGCGGAGCTGATCAACGACGTCGATGCCCGTATGAGCTCGATCGTGACGAGCGAGATCAGCACACCAGACGCATTCCGCCGCTTCCTCGCCCTCTTGCTGGCCTTCGGGGCGCCAAGCGTCGCTGTCGACAGTGATGGTGACGAGGCCGGCGAATTCGATGCGAGCGGCCGCTGGAACGTGTTGGAGAACGGGCTCTTCGAACAGATGCTCAGAGTGTCGACGTCGAACGAGCAAGTCTTGGAGCATTTGGCCGGTGTAGTGACAAGCATCATCAGTCAAGATGACCCGAACGGTGTTCTGCCAGAGGGGTTCCGAGAGCTGTGGTCGGCCGTCTACCACGCAGTCGAGGAAGGTATGGCAATCAATGGCTGATATGGAACGATTCGACGCGGAACACCATCTGTCCCAGTTACGTCCGTTTCAGCGGGCAACGGTCGATCACGTGTCCGATGTGCTCTACGGACAAAAATCCGGCACCCGATTCCTCGTTGCTGACGAGACGGGGTTGGGTAAAACTATGGTCGCACGGGGCGTAGTGGCGCGGGCGATCGAAGCGTTGCAGAACGAGCCGGACGTCGAGCGGATCGACGTCATCTACATCTGTTCGAATACGGATGTCGCGAGACAGAATATTCAACGTCTCGACATCCTCGGCAATAAAGTGACGATGTCGACGCGGTTGAGCCTGTTGGCGACGTCCACCGAAGCGTTGAAATCAGCGCCGGGAATTGCGGGTAAACCGATCAACCTTGTGTCGCTCACGCCTAAGACGTCCTTCGCTGACAAGGGATGGCGGTCCGGTACCGCGCGAGAACGCGCTCTGCTTTTCGTTATTTTGGCCGACCACCTGCAGCTCACGGGTGCGATGAAGACCGCGGCGTATCGGGTACTGCAGGGCACTGTGTCGAGCCTCGACAGATTCAAGCAACGCGTCGCCGATCTGGAATTTTCGCTGGGAGCATCGCCGGGCAAAGCCGTCTTGATGTTGGACGAGGACATCGTCTCGACATTCCTGCGTCAAGTCTCGGAGCCAGGACCGGACGGCAGCACAGTGCTAGAGAGCTTTCACGACCTGGTCGATAGGACTGCGGGCAAACCGGCGGTGCCAGGTGGGTATGCCGCGTCGGCAGCGGTGATCGGTGATCTCAGGAGGGTGCTGTCGCGTGCCGGTGTCGAGGCACTCGAACCGGACCTCGTCATCCTCGACGAGTTTCAGCGATTTACAGAGCTTCTCGACGTCGACAGTCCTGTGAGCGAGCTCGCGCACGACCTGTTCAACTATCGCCACGCGAAGGTATTGCTCCTCTCTGCGACGCCCTACAAACCGATCGACGACGGGTCTGACGGTGACGGGACCCATCAGTCCCAGTTCCTCGGGGTGCTCGATTTCCTGGCGCAGGGAACCAGTGGTGAGGGCTCCCGTGTGATAGCGAAGCTGCTGGAAGAGTACCGGCAAGCGGTGAAGAACCGCCAAGAGCCGGGAGAGCTGCGGGACCGAATTCGCACGGAGCTTTTGACGTTGATGTGCCGAACGGAAAGACCTCCGCGTCTCAACGAGTCGATGGTCGAGGAGCGGCGAACCGCATCTCCGCCGATCTCTGCGGCAGCCGTGCAGCAGTACAAGACTTTCGCTGAGCTCGCGCAGAGGGTGGATGCCAGGTTCTCGATGGACGTCTGGAAATCGGTTCCGGAGCTCGCGCACTTCCTGGACAGCTACCAGCTCGGTCGTCGTGTCGCGGAGAAGATCGGTGACAAGGACGTTCGGGAGTTGGTGGAGTCGCTGGATCGGCTCGATCCCACTGTCGTCGACGACTTTCAGCCGATGACTGTGTCGAATCCGCGTCTCGAGGTTCTCATGGACCAGACGACGGGTCAGGACTGGCAGAAGCTGCTGTGGTTGCCCGCGTCCCTCCCATATCTGAAGCCAGCAGGGCCGTACGCGGATGAGAGGGCGTCTCGAGTAACCAAGAAGCTTGTGTTCTCTCAGTGGACGGCAACCCCGACCGCGGTCGCGTCCCTGCTGAGCCACGACGCAAGTCGCAGAATCGCGCGGTCAGGAGTCGAGACCGGACGCGCTGTTACCGCTTCACACGAGAATGTGTCGCAACGATTGCAGTTTCGTCGCCGAGGTGACCAGCTGACTGCAATGGCTGGTTTCCTGCCGTTTTTCCCGATGCCGGGCCTGGCAGACATGGCTGACCCGCTGCGTCGTGCCGGCGCTGCGGGACGTCCGTTCGACCCAGAGTTTGCAGTGTCACGTATCGCGGCAGAACTGTCCTCCAGCCTTCCGCCGGGTGCTCGAGAGACAGGGGCCAGCGAGGTCGCCTCCTTGGTCTGGCAATGGCCGCTCGCACTCAGCGACTCCAAGCTGGATGAGGCGCTCAGCGGCAAGGTCGCAAAACTGAGCGCAGCCGACGCCATTGCCGGGCGTGGGGCTGATACGGGCGTCGAGAGTGATGACGACAGATCCGATCAGTCGACTGTCATCGATGAGTACGTGCAGGCGGCGGTCGAAGCTCATCGACGGCGCGATTCGCTGGATCTCTCGCGAATCCCGGCCGAACTGACGACTTTAACCGCTCGTCTAGCCATGCACTCACCTGCGAACTGCGCGTGGCGCGCGTTTGGACGGTTATCAGTTGACACGTCGCGTGTGACGGTCGGTGGGCAGTGGCGAGCTGCAGCGATTCTGGCCTCCGGGCTGCGGACTCTGTTCAACAGATGGGAGTCCGCGCTGATTCTCGACCACTTGTACGCGGAAGAATCCTCCTACTGGCAGCGGGTCCTGCGGTACTGCGCCGATGGCAACCTTCAGGCGGTGCTCGACGAGCACCTCTTCCATCTCGTTCAGGTGGAAGGCAATAGCGATTTCGACGATGAGAAGCTCATTGCCTTCGCCTGGCATGCAGCGAGTGCGCTCAAGCTGAAGCCCGCCGTCTACAAGGCGAAGGATCCGCTGCAGAAGGGTAACGACATCGACTTCTCGTGCCGCTTCGCGCTGCGGTACGGCGACGCGCGGCAAGAGGAGGAGTCGGCGCGGCCCGGCGAGATACGCGAAGCCTTCAATTCGCCGTTCTGGCCGTTTGTGCTGGTGTCCACGAGCGTTGGCCAGGAGGGGATCGACTTTCACCCTTGGTGCCACAACCTGGTCCACTGGAATGTGCCAGGCAGTCCGGTCGATTTCGAGCAGCGAGACGGCCGCGTCAACAGGTTCCGTGGGCACGCTGTTCGACGAAACATCGCAGATAGGCATAGTTCAGCGATGTTGGCGGCGGACAACCCGTGGCGCGAGGCGTACCGGTTGGCGGCGCAGGATGCTCCGAACGCCGAGATCGCCGGTCTGGCTCCGGACTGGATCTACCCAGGGCCACACAAGGTCGTTCGCGACGTGTTGCCTTATCAACTGAGCGTGGATACGAACAGACTCAACAGGACTCGGGAGCGGGTAGCACTGTACCGACTGACGTTCGGGCAGCCGAGGCAAGGGGACCTGCTCGAATTATTGCAGTCGTCCGGGGTTACTGATGAACAGGCGGATTCGTGGCGTATTGACCTCAGGCCGTGAGGACCGTAGTGCGTAAGTGCGGAGAGCCGAGTATTCACAGGAGGAATGAATAGTGGTGGACGGCACCGAAGGTATCGACAATGGCAGTGTTCGCGCGGAAATAGCCGCCTTATTGGAACGAGACGAGACCAGACTGGGTGACGTCTACAAACTCACCCGCGAGAACAAGTCGCCAGCGGAAATAGCTGAAGCGCTTGGCGTAGCTACGAGCGGGTTCGTGTCCAACTATCGCGCGATACTGTCAGCGCTGCTGGACGGTGAGATGCCGTCGAGTACAACCATCGCTGGCCAAATCGCGAGCCGTGTCCGCACTTGGTTGAAACGGACTGAACTCTCGGCAGAAGCGCAACAGTATCTCGACGATCTACAAAGCCGGCTGCAGTTGCGTTCTGAGGACTCGGTCGCCAGATCGATCGAGGACGAGAACGCCCGCAACCAGACGGATGTTGTTGAGCGTCAAAATATTCCAGGGATATACGTGTACACGCTCCCGCATTACCTGCGTTATCCGTTCGATGTCGATTCTGGTCGAACGCTCCTGAAGGTCGGTCGATCGGAGCGAGACACGTTCGCGCGGGTATCTGGCCAAACGAGGATCACGGCGCTCCCCGAGGATCCGATACTCCTTCGGGTGTATCAGGTCGACCCCGGGCAATCCGCTGAGGTAGAGAAGGACTTTCATGGTTGGCTCGACGACGCCAACCATGATCGAAGTCGATCTCTTCGCGGCGGAACCGAGTGGTTCCTTACGTCGACTCGATTTCTGGATCGCATTGCGCGTACGCGGTCACTCACGCAGATTGTTGTCAATGACTATGAGGCGGGCGACTTGTAGATGAGCAGCTAAAATTCGAAAGCCCTTCGCTTAGTGAATTCCTCCATGCCGTCAGCATTTTTTGTGAATTCCGGAGTTATCCGCGATTTTCAGTTCGACGGTAGATAGTCTGCTTGTATCTGTAGAAATACGCGAACTATCCGACTCGTTGGGCGGCTGGACCGAGAGGCGGAGTTGCAATAAGGCGACTGCGAATGTGACACAGCTCGGATGGTTGGGCGTATGACGAAGATCCAGAAACTTCGTTATGGCGTGCCTGTCGAGCGTCCAGCCAGGGTCGCACGTAGCATAGACTCCTTCAGATCGATCCGCCGGCTCGACTAGATTGAGAGGTGCACGTGGCAGGGGCATGGATCCTCCCTGTTAGCGCCGTCACATGCAGCAGCGGCACCGAGGGCTCATTCGACAGATGGGCGGGCAGTCATGTTTGCTCTAAGGGGCCGACCACGTGCGCACACTGTCGATCCGAGATGCTGGCAACAGGGCGCCAAGCGGTCGCGCGACGTTTCTCGCAGTTACGGAAAGGGGTCGAGTATGCGCATCTTGGATAATGTGAATGACTTACTTGGGGACGATCTCAAAACTGAGATCACGCCTCAGACGAAGGTGCGTATCGCGGCTTCCACGTTCTCGATCTTCGCGTTCGAAGCTTTGCGTGAGGAATTGGAGCAGGTTTCCGAACTAGACTTCATTTTTACGTCGCCCTCGTTCGTCACAGAAAAAGTGACAGACAAGTTGCGTAAGGAACGTCGCGAGTTCTTTATCCCAGCAGAGCGTGCAGAGTCTAGTCTCTACGGATCGGAGTTCGAGGTTCGGCTCCGGAACAAACTTACCCAGCGCGCGATCGCAAGAGAGTGTGCGGACTGGGTACGTCGAAAGGCGACATTCCGGTCCAACGCTACAGACAGTCGGATGCAACAGTTCGCGGTCGTTGATGACCGCGCCGCATACATGCCCCTGCAAGGATTCACGACAGCGGACCTCGGATACGAACGCGGCAATTCGGTATCGAATATGGTGCACCGGGTTGACGATGCGCCAATGACAACGCAGTATATCCAGCTATTTGATCAAATTTGGAACAATGCTGACCAACTTGACGATGTCACGCAGGTTGTTTATGACCACATTGCGAGTGTCTATGCGGAAAACGCCCCAGCGCGAATTTATTATTTGATTCTCTACAACTTGTTCGCTGAATTCTTGGACGACATCAGTGACGACGTGCTGCCTAACGACCGCACCGGATATCTCGACACGAGAGTATGGCAGAGTCTTTACAATTTCCAGCGCGACGCCGCGACCGGAATAATCAACAAGCTCGAGACATACAACGGCTGCATCCTTGCCGACAGCGTCGGTCTCGGTAAGACGTTCACTGCGCTGGCTGTAATTAAGTACTACGAGCTGCGTAACAGGTCGGTGCTGGTGCTATGCCCAAAAAAGCTGGCCGAAAATTGGACAAACTACAACGCGAACCTGACGACGAATATTTTCGCCGGTGACCGGTTCAATTACGACGTGCTAGCCCACACTGACCTGTCACGAACTCGCGGCGAATCCCTGGGGCTGCGGCTGGACCGGGTCAATTGGGGCAATTATGACCTGGTCGTGATCGACGAGTCTCACAACTTCCGTAATGCTGATTACGCAGAGGAAAAGGAGTCTCGTTACCAACGCCTCATGCGCCAAGTCATTCGTGAGGGCGTGAAGACGAAGGTGTTGATGCTCTCAGCCACCCCTGTTAACAACCGATTCAACGATCTAAAGAATCAACTCCAGCTCGCCTATGAGGGTGAGTCAGAGAACTTAGCTCAGCACCTGAACATGTCGACCACCGTTGAGCGGGTCTTCAAAGATGCCCAGACGGTGTTCAACGAATGGTCTAAGCTCCACCCGGACGACCGCACGTCCAGCCGCATTCTGCAGATGCTCGACTTCGATTTTTTCGAATTACTCGACGCGGTCACTATTGCCCGTTCTCGCAAGCACATTCAGGCGTTCTATGACACGAGCGAGATTGGTGCGTTCCCGAACCGGCTTCCACCGAAGTCGATCCGCGAACCGCTTACCGACTTGCCAGACGTGCCCGGCTTCAATGAGATTTTCGAGCAGCTCCAGCTGCTTACCCTCGCCGTCTACACCCCGCTCGCCTATGTCTTCCCCAGCCGGATCGGGAAGTACGACGATCTCTACAGCGTTGGCGCGCCCGGCGCCACTGCCAATCTGGGACAACGCGGACGCGAGCGTGGCCTCAAGCAGCTTATGACCGTCAACCTCCTTAAGAGGTTGGAGAGCTCGGTCGATGCCTTCCGCCTGACACTCGCCAAGATTGAGGCCACGGTCGACCGAACACTGGACCGCCTGCAGGCCCATAACAATTCCACCCCCGAGCTCGATACAGACCTGTCGGAGCTCGATCTGGATGTAGACGACGAAAATGACGTGAACCTCGAAGCACTCACTTTCGGGAAGAAGATCAAAATCGACCTCGAGGACATCGACGTCGAGTCGTGGCGGAGGGATCTGTGGAACGACCGCGAAACCCTCCGCGTATTGGTAAATGAGATGCGCAAGGTCACTCCGGATCGTGACCTCAAACTTCAAGCACTCAAGCGGCTCATCGAGGACAAAGCCGCCCACCCGATCAACCCTGGCAACCGCAAGGTTCTGGTCTTCTCCGCCTTCGCCGACACAGCGAACTTCCTCTACCGCGAACTCGCACCGACGCTTGCCACGGTCGGGCTGGATACGGCCTTGATCACCGGGGGCGGCCACGCCGCGAAGACGACATTGGGCACCGGCTTCGACTTCCAACAGGTCATGTCAATGTTCTCCCCTCGCTCGAAGCAGCGCCACCTCACAATGCCGACCGAAACACGCGAGGTCGACGTGCTCATCGGCACCGACGTCATTAGTGAGGGCCAAAACCTGCAGGACTGTGACTACCTGATCAACTACGACATCCACTGGAATCCGGTGCGGATCGTGCAGCGGTTCGGCCGCATCGACCGCATCGGCTCGATCAACACCCGCATCCAACTAGTCAACTTCTGGCCCGATATTTCCCTCGACGAGTACATCAACCTCAAAGAGCGCGTCGAGAACCGGATGGTCATCGCCGACCTCGCCGGCACCGCCGACGACAACGTTCTTACCCTCGAAGACTCCGACGCTGCGTTCCGTAAGCAGCAACTGCGCAAACTTCAGGATGAGGTCATCGAACTCGAAGACGTCCGCACCGGTGTGTCCATTACCGACCTCGGACTCAACGACTTCCGAATGGACCTGCTTGGGTACCTCACCGAATACGGCGACTTGGCCACCGCACCGAAAGGCCTTCACGCCGTCGTGCCGGCAGACCCGGACAAGGGACTCAAACCCGGTGTGATTTTCGCGCTGCACAACATCAACGCCGACGAGTCGCAGCTAACCGGACACAGCGGCAACCGTGGCAACCGACTGCACCCGCACTACCTGGTCTATCTCGACGAGCGCGGCGACGTCATCGCAGATCATACCGAGGCCAAGCGTCTGCTCGATCTCATCCGCGCAGGCTGCCGGCCCTACGACCAGCCCGTCAACGACGTGGTCCGTATCTTCAACGGCGCCACCGGCGAGGGCACGGACATGAGCCGGTACTCGCAACTCCTCACCCAGGCGATCCACTCGATGGTCGACGTCACCGAGGAACGCGACATCGACAGCCTTTTCACCGGTGGTCGGACGACCGCCCTGACCCAGACGATCGCCGGGCTCGACGACTTCGAGCTGATTGCGTTCATCGCCGTCGTCGAGTCACACCAGGCAGGTGACGGTCGATGAGTCAGCAGCTGTACCGCTGGCCGGACGCTGCGAAGTTCGGCCGGCGGGTACCCAAGGAGAAGTTCTACGAGCACGGCACCGTTTCGACCGCTCTACGCGAAAAGTTCATCGCCGAAGTGCAGCGCATCACCTGGGCATACAAGCTCGCCGAAACCACGATCAACCTGGCCGGCAGCGCCGCAGTCCCCGAGATCCAAATCTTCGAGATCGACGCGAAGGGCGAGGATGTTTCCGATCCGGTGCTGATCGCGATCGACAAAGCGATCCCGTTCCCGATTGTCCTTGAGATCAATCGCGGCGTTGGTGAGGCCAGAAGCACTCGGATGGTGGCTGCGCACAAGCAACCCAGCTCCGGTGCGCCGAAGATCGGCGCCTACTACAGCACAAATTGGCAGCCCGCCCGGAGCCCGCGCGAACGGCAGCCTCTCCCGACCGCGCTCACTCTGCCCGCCCTCTATACCGCGCTTCTCGCGCCCCTGACACCGGTGGCGGCACGACCGGGTGAGGATCTCGCGGAGGTCGCAGCGAGATTGGAATCGGTGCGCAAGATCGAGCGCGAAATTGCCGTGCTGGAACGCAAACTTCGCACCGAACCCCAGTTCAACCGCAAGGTCGAATTGCGGCGCGCATTGAAGACAAAGCAAGCTGAACTGACCGTGTTGGTCGAAAGGTAGACAGAGCAAACCCGTGGAGAAGTTACGCATGACATCGCCCGACCTGACCGACGCCAACGTCGACAAGCTCGCTGAGTTGTTCCCCAATGTTGTCACCGAGACGCTCGACGCCGAGGGTAACCCGGGGAGAGCCATCGACTTCGATCTCCTCCGCCAGGAGTTGTCGGACCATGTCGTCGAAGGTCCACAGGAGCGCTACCAGCTCGACTGGCCAGGCAAACGCGCCGCAGCCTTCACGGCCAACGCCCCCATCGCGAAAACCCTCCGTCCCGTGCGCGAGGAGTCCGTCGACTTCGACACCACCAGAAACCTTTTTATCGAAGGTGACAACCTCGACGCACTCAAGCTCCTCCAGGAGTCGTACCTCGGCAAGGTCAAGCTGATATATATCGATCCGCCGTACAACACGGGTAACGATTTCGTGTATTCAGATTCGTTCGCGCAGCGCGTCGATGAATATCTACACGCGTCCGGTCAGACCGATGATAGCGGCACTCGACTCATGGCAAACACTGAAGCAAACGGGCGATTTCATTCTGATTGGCTCAGTATGATTTATCCACGGCTCAAACTTGCGCGAAATATGTTGGCCAACGATGGCGTAATTTTTATCTCAATTGACGACAATGAAATCGGGCAGCTCCGTCGGATCTGTGATGAGGTCTTCGGTGAATCGAACTTCCTTGCTCAGATCGTATGGCAGAAGAGAACGTCTCCCGAAGCACGGAAGCGGCTCGGTGCAGGACACGAATACATAGTTGTCTATGCACGTGACTCAGCAGTCGTCGCCGATGCGCTTCTCCCGCTGCCACTTGACGAAAAAGACTGCGCAGCGTTCGGAAACCCGGACAATGACCCGCGCGGTCCATGGGTGTCGTCTGATTTTACTGCGCCCGGCTATCGCCCCAACCAGATGTACCAGATCGTGACACCTTCTGGGCTAGAGGTTGGCCCTCCGCCTGGCCGCTGCTGGATGAATGTGGAATCCGAGTACAAAGCGCAGGTTTCTGAGGGACGATTTTGGTTTGGTCCAGATGGCAAAGGAATTCCGCGCCGAAAGACCTATCTGGCCGAGCGAGATGGTAAGTCAGCTTGGACATGGTGGCCAAACGCTGAGGTTGGACACACGCAGGAAGGGACCCGGGAGGTTCGAGCGCTCTTCGACAAGGACGGACCTACGTACTTCGACTTTCCGAAGCCTGTCCGATTGATGCAGAGAATTGTTCAGCTCGCCACTCACCCTGACCGAGACGAGGTGATCCTGGACTTCTTCGCAGGGTCGGGCAGCATGGCTCATGCCACCATGGCGCAGAACGCTGCTGATGCAGGGAACCGTCGCTTTATCATGGTCCAGATCGGCGAAGTGCCATCTCCAAAATCTGATGCGGCGAAGGCCGGCTACGGGTCGATCGCAAAGATTTCGCTTGACCGCATCCGACGTGCTGCGCGGAAGATCCACGAAGAATACGGCCTAACCAGCGGTGGCTTTGATGCGGGTTTCCGTGCACTCAAAGTCGACACGACGAATATGGCCGGTGTGCTACGCACTCCTGACGAGACCGATCAGCTTTCGCTCTCGGGTCTGCAGGACAGTGTAAAGGCGGACCGCTCGGGCGAAGACCTGCTATTCCAGGTATTGCTCGACTGGGGTCTTGAGTTAACGATGCCCATCGTGGTGGAGCATATCGATGGGCATGAGGTATTCATTGTTGAGGATGGTGCGCTAATCGCCTGTTTCGACCTGGAACTCGGCCCCCAGATTGCGCATCTCATTGCTGAGCGTCAACCCCTACGCGCAGTGTTTCGCGATTCAGGTTTCGCGTCGGATGACGCCCGCATAAATGCGGAACAGGTCTTTCGTGAGGTATCCCCGACCACAGATGTGAAGGCAATCTGACGGCGATGAAGTTTCAATTCAAGGTTCAGCCGTATCAGACCATGGCCGTCGACTCAGTGGTCGACGTGTTCGCCGGTCAGCCTAGGAATGATGGCGTCTCTTATAGGATCGATCCCGGCTACCGTCGGCGGACAGGTGAGAGGGCCATCTACTCCGATTCGGGCCTGCGGAACGGCGAGATCGCGCTGACAGCGATCCAGCTGTTGGAGAACATCCATAAGGTGCAGCGTTCACGAAATATTCCGCTGGCGACCAAGGTTACAGACAGCAAAGCGGCACCGGGGGCGCCGAATTTGGATGTCGAGATGGAGACCGGTACCGGCAAGACTTACGTCTACATCAAGACAATCATGGAGTTGCATAAACGCTACGGCTGGTCGAAGTACATCATCGTCGTTCCGTCGGTCGCAATTCGCGAGGGCGTGAAGAAGTCTTTCGAGATGACGGCCGAGCATTTCCTACAGATGTACGGGACCAAGCCACGCTCGTTCATCTACAACTCGTCCCAGCTGCACGAGGTAGAGCGTTTCAGCGCCGACGCCGGTGTACAGGTGATGATCATCAACATTCAGGCGTTCAACTCATCCGGCAAGGACAACCGCCGCATTTATGACGTACTAGACGACTTCCAGTCCCGCCGCCCGATCGACGTGCTCAAGGCCAATCGACCGATCGTGATCATCGACGAGCCGCAGAAAATCGGTGCGGACAAGTCATTAGCGTCCTTATCCGAATTCAACGCGTTGATGGTGCTGCGCTACTCGGCCACACATAAGGTCGAGCACACCAAAATTTACCGACTCGACGCCCTCGACGCGTATAACCAGAAGCTGGTCAAGAAGATCGCTGTCCGTGGCATCACTGTCAAGGGGTTGGCCGGCTCGACCGCATATTTGTATCTCGATGCCATCGAGATTGCAAAGGGTGCCAAACCCAGGGCCCGGGTCGAGATCGAAGTTCAGACGAAGATCGGCATCAAACGTCAGGTCAAGCGTCTCAACAAGGGTGACAACTTGCATGAGATCTCTGGCGGTATCGAGGCCTATAGGGGCCTCTTCATCACTGACATCGACGCCAACCGGGACGTGATCGAACTCAGCAATGGTGACGTCGTCGTCGCCGGCCAGCTCGCTGACAGTGACGTTACCGAGGAAACGAAGCGCCGCATTCAGGTTCGAGAGGTGATCCGCGCGCACCTAGACAAGGAACGCGAGTTACACGCGCAGGGCATCAAGGTGCTGTCCCTATTCTTCATCGACGCGGTCGCGAAGTATCGAGACTACGACCGCGAGGACACTCTCGGCGACTACGCCCGCTGTTTTGAGGACGAGTATGCGCTGATCCGCGACGAGGTACTCGGTGAACTCGCTCTCGACGATGCCACCACGGCGTACCAAGAGTACCTGCGCCGCGATGACGTCCGTGCGGTCCACGAGGGTTATTTCTCGATCGACAAGAAGACCAATCGTCAGATCAACGGCAGGGTCAGCGGCCGGGGCGATGACAAGGGCGAGTCCACTGACACCGACGCCTACGACCTGATCCTCAAGAACAAGGAACGGCTGCTGTCGCTTGACGAACCGGTGCGTTTCCTATTCTCTCATTCGGCGTTACGCGAGGGTTGGGACAATCCCAACGTCTTCGTCATGGGTATGCTGAAAAAGAGCGAAAACACTATTTCCCGCCGCCAGGAAATTGGCCGAGGCCTGCGCCTGGCGGTCGATCAGCACGGCGTACGCATGGACAACCCGGTCATCGTGCACGACATAAACGAGCTGACCGTCGTCACTGACGAGTCCTACACCGACTTCGTCACCGGGCTCCAGCAGGAGATCGCACAATCGCTTTCGTCTCGCCCTCGCAAAGCGAACGTCGAATTCTTCTTAGGAAAAACCATTCAGACTCCAGCGGGAGAGTCCGTGGTCGAGCATGCACTTGCGCAGGAGCTGTACAAATACTTAGAGGAGAACGGCTACCTCAATGCTGACGACACCGTCTCTGACGCTTTTAAGAAAGCAAAAGACGCCGACACACTCGCGGAACCCACCTCGGAGCTACTCAAGCCGCTCATCGTCGCGGCACTCCCGCTCGTGGACGCACTATATCTGGATGTGACAGTCATCGGAGAGGACAGTCGCAAGCCGAAAAGAATTCCTCTCAACGAAGCCAACTTCGCTAAGAAGGAGTTCCAGGAACTCTGGAACAGGATCAACCACAAAGCCGTCTACCAGGTCCAGTTCAATTCTAACGAGCTAATCCACAAATGCATTCGGTCACTGGACTCACTTCTCCACGTCGCCACTATGCAGTACGTCGTTGAGGCCGGCCAGCAACGCAACGAACTCAAGGTTGGCGACCTCACGAGTGGCGCAGCGTTCGGCGCTTCGCATACGACGACGCACACAGAGACCGCTAGCGCAGGCTCCCAGGTAAGATATGACCTTCTCGGGGAGATCACCGAGAAGACACAGCTCACCCGCCGTACTGCGGCCGCAATCCTTAGAGGGGTTACACCGGCGACATTCGCGAAATTTCGGCTCAACCCGGAGCAGTTCATCACCGAAGCCGCACGGCTCATCAACGAGCAGAAGGCCACCGTGATCGTCGAGCACCTGACCTACGACTCTCTCCAAGACCGTTTCGACTCGGCAATTTTTACGGAAAACCAAACGAAGCAAGACTTCGCGCAAGCCGGCGAGGAGTTGAAGAAGCACGTTTACGACTATGTTGTCACGGACTCCAAAATAGAACGCGACTTTGTGACTGAGATCGAGACTAGCAACGAGGTCGAGGTCTATGCGAAACTACCGCGGGGTTTCTCCATCCCAACGCCGGTCGGAGATTACAACCCAGACTGGGCGATCGCCTTCACCGAGGGCAGCGTCAAACATGTGTACTTCGTAGCCGAGACAAAGGGTTCACTATCAAGCCTGCAGCTCAAAGGGATAGAGAACGCCAAGATCGAATGTGCACGTAAGTTCTTCGCCACTATCAGAGAGAAGAATGGCCAGGACGTCGCTTACGATGTCGTCACCAACTACAGCGAATTGATGCAGCTTGTGAAGAAATAGCCGAGGTGAATGGCCGCCCTCTCCTTGTGTATTGAGGCGGCCTCTCCTCGCTGGCCGCCGGGGCGTATCTGAACCCTATAGTCGCGACGGATTGAGCAGCGGTCTGCAGGCCGAGGCAGAATGTCCAAACGCACCCGGTTCGGTTGGGCGACAAAGTAACTCGATTGACTTTGACGTGGGTAGCAAGCGGCGGAGACATGCAAGATGCTCATGACAGTTTCGACCGAACAAATGCCGGCCGTGTATCGTCAGAACCGACTATCCGGTATAGACGGGTGAGTAGCGCATGAACTATTTCGAGAACTGAGGGATGCCGTTCGCCGTGCTAGGGCCAAAAGCCGCTCGCCCGAGTAGACAGTTAGCGTGAACAGCCAAGGTGCTATTCGAGACGTTCTTGGGGATCTCGCATGACACGGTGGAGTCGCGAACACGCAGGTCCTCGCGCTCGATCTGGCGGTCGCACAACTTGCTGGACCGACAGTGGGCGCCCCGACCCCCTCTACTGGCAGGTCCCCGATAGTCGGACCACCTCGTTCTAGAGCCACGGTGTGATTGGTTTCAGTCGATCTCGAAACCCTCGACCGGTTGGTGGTTGTGGGCGCATTGCGCAGCGTACGCCCCCGCAAGCGGGAGGGACCCACGCGCCGGTGTGAGGTAGCCGAGCGACGAGTGGCGATGCCGATTGCCCAAGGTCGCCTTTTAGTGGCTCTTCCGGTTTTAGAGTGCACCGAGTGCTCGGGTGAGGTTGCCGCAGTGCAGCAGTGATCGGATGCGGTAGTGGGTGAGGTTCCGGAATCCGAGGCAGTTGCGGCGTAATGCTTCTAGCCGGCCGTTGATCGCTTCGGTCGGCCCGTTCGACGCACGGTGGGTGAAGTACGCCAGGATGTCCGCGCGCCGTCTGTGCAGCGTGCGGCCGAGCTGGGCGAGCTCCTCGAGGCCGTCCGGGACGCCGATGCGGATCGTGTCGATCAATCGAGTCAGAATTCGGTATCCCCGTTTCGGGTCGGGTTGCCCGTACGCAGAAATCGACCGCTGATACACCGACCACGTCACCTCCACCGGAATATGGTTCGGATCGGCGAATGTTGCTAACAGACGGGCAGTTTGGCGCTCGGACAGCAGCGAATGCCGTGTCCGCAGGATACGCCGGGTGCGGTAGAGCGGGTCCCCTGTGCGGCCGCGGTGCCCGCACGTGTCCTGCTGCACCCGCTGGCGGCACAGGTCGAGCTTCGTCCCGGCGAGTGCGACGACGTGAAACGGGTCCATCACCGCGATCGCGTCCGGAACTGCGGTGAGAGCGGCAGTCTTGTACCCGCCGAACCCATCCATCGCCACTACTTTCACCCCGGTCCGGAACGCAGGAGTGCGCTGTCGAGCCACCCGGTGAGCGCGGCAGCAGCCCGGCCGGGCACCAGGTCCAGCAACCGCGCAGGCCCGGATCCCTCCACGACTGGAGTCAGGTCCACGATCACGGTGACGAACCCGTCGCCGGCCGCGCGGCGAGTGTGCGCCCACCGGTGCTCATCGACCCCGATCACCCGCACGTCATCGAAGCGAGCGGTGTCCGCGGCGACGAGTGCGGTGGTGGCATCGATTGCGATCGTTGACGGTGTCCCACGACAGACCCAGTTCACGGGCGATCGCAGCGACGGTGGTGTGGTCCGACATCAGCCTACGCATGACGTACTTCGCGCAACGGCGAGTTGTGGACCATCCTGGCCGAGCGAGGCGATCGGTGTTGTGACAGAACACTTCCCGTATGCACGAGGCGTCGGTGCACAGGTAGCGGGGGACGCGCACCCGCAACTGTAGTGGGTGCCCGGCGACGGGCACGTCGACGACTCTGCGTTCGATACGGTCCCGGTACCTCCCGGCGGTGCCGCACCCAGGGCACCGATCCGGTCCAGAGGTGATGAGCTCGCAGAACACGACGGTGGTGTCGCCGTCGATCGCCGCGTCGCCGATCGTGACACCCAATTCGACGGTGCGCATGATCGTGTCTGCAACGACAGAGCCGACGATGACAGTATTCTCGGACGCAGGGCTCCCCGGTGATCGAAGGTGTTCGTGTAGGAACCTTCATCTTCGGACTCCGGGGGCCCGCTTCAGCACAACGACACGCCACCCAACGGGGCCTACCGCGCCCTCACTTGCACGTCATCTCCGGAAGAGCTGGTTACCTCACGACCGCGGCGTACGCTGACCGTCTGCGGCCGTGAACCAAGGGGCTTGCCACATCGGCTTCGAGCGGAATCGGTTGCTGTGAGATCCGACAGCCAGTCCAGCACCGGTGGGTATGCGAGGCAGCGCGTTGCAATGCGCTAAGACCTATTTCATCCATACGTGAGTCGTGCCGGTGTGTCGCACCGCGTGGTCAGTTTCCCGTGACTAGAATCGCCTAGCCCAGAGTTACGTCGCAGTCAGGAGAGCGCAGTGGACTTCGAGTATCCCGACGTTGTTGATTTAACAGCTCGACTTTCTGCTGTAGCGCAGCAAGACGATCAAAAACTAGTCATCATCTTAGGGTCTGGACTGAGTGTAGAATTCATGCCCGGAGTCGAGGACCTAACTCTCCGGTTTCGTAACATGCTGTCTACCGCAGGTCGCGCTAGATTCGACGAGCGAGTAACGCCTCTAATAGGCACAGGCCTGGGGTACCAGAATGCCGCCGCAATTCTCAAAAACCAAATGGGCGACAAGGCGGTGCAGCGGGTAATTCGAGAGTCGGTGCTTGATTGTTGTACGTCGATCTCGCGCGAAGAAAAGTCCAGGGCGATTAACGACATCGGGTTCGCTAAATTGATCGAGCGGGACCATGATTGGAAAATTCCGCAGGCTACTGCAAGGTTTGCTGAATTTTATGCCGGGCTTCCCGATCTCGTAAGAGGCCCGATTGTGACTACCAATTTCGATCCGTTTATCGAAATCGCGCTGCGTCAGATTGGGGTATCTGCGGAAGCCGTTCCCATATCCTTCGACACGGTGCCGAATGCTGAGCAGCTCTCAGAAAAGACCGCATGTCAAATCTTGCATATTCATGGATTCTGGCGTTCAAACGTCTCGCTTAACACTATTTCGCAATTAACCCGAGCGCGGCCGGCCGTTTCACGCTTGGTGCGGAACATGTTTCAGAACGCTCTGATTCTGGCGGTGGGTTATGGAGGTTGGCGCGACGCGTTCATGTCTTCGCTGGAGGAATGCATCAAAGAGGACGACCTTTACGATAGCGAGCTATGCTGGGCCGCTTACGATGCAGATCCGACAAAGTCTCTTGACAATGAGATTCTAGGTTCGTTAGATGGTCGTTCTGGATTCACACTATACGTTGGAATAGATGCGCTAGAGCTGTTTAGTGGTGCGATTGCAGACAGTGGAACCAATGGCGAACCTCTTGTCGGTCCGCCAGGGTACTTTCGACTCCCCGTTAAAATCGATGGGAACGCCGATGACAATAGACTGACGTTTGCAGACGGTGGTCAACCGCAGTGGAAAGACGCCGTATTCGAAGAATGGCCATTGCTCGAAAGTGGCCAAGAATTACTTGGTGAGCTTCGTAAAGTATTAGAATCTGGTGGTGGTGGGGGCGCGGTTGCGATTGGACCAATGGGAGAGGGAAAGTCAATTGCGCTGAAACAAGTTGCGCTGCAAGCGGCTTCATTGTTTGAAGAAGAATGGACATTTTTTTGGCGGGAGGCTGGTGCGCCTCAACTCACTGCTGAATGGATTTCTGAGGCGAGGCAAAGGTACGGCAAGATATGTCTCTGCGTTGACGATGCGGATTTGGTCGCCGACAGTATCGGCTCTTCGCGCAGAGCCTGGGCTGGTACAGGGAGTGGTGTCGCGTTCTTGTTAGCGAGTCAAGATAGGCTTTGGTGGCCCAGAGCCGCATCCGTCCACACCGAGCTTGAGGTGGTCATATTCCATGGTCTGAAAGATTCCGATGCGCATGCGATTGCGTCGTCCTGGGTAGAAAAAGGGTTACTTGGCCAGATTGAGGAAGACGCGAAGAATCAAGTGGTGAGTCGTTACTCGACGCGTTTGCAAGCGTCCGCCTCAAGTTTAGACGGTGTCGCAGACGACACTCTCATGGGTGCGGTCTTGGACGTGCGTTTTACTCAGGGTCTCCGAGAGCGAATAGTCGATCTGGTCGACAAATTAATGCGAATTCCTGCGTCGAACGAGGTGGACGTTACGATTGCTGATGTATTCGGGGCGATTTGCTTGATGCAGGACATGTTCGATCGCAATGGCAACCTCTCGCGCGGATTGTCGCGTGCTGTGATCAATAAAATGATCCCGTCGGAAGACCTACTGTTTGATGCAAAAATCCTCAAAATTCTCGGTCGTGAAGCGCTTATTTCGCTGGCGGGAAATCGCGTTTATGCGAGACACCAGTCGATTGCACGAGTAGTCGTGGAAGATTTGCGAACGCGCCTGCGAATGTCGCACATATGTATGGTTGTGGCTAAAGCGGGAGCGGCGTGCAAACGCGATCGCGAAGTAAATCTTGATGAGTACCGTGACGCTTTCTTGATCGGGAAACTGCTGAAAGACGAGGCGGAGATTCGAGCGGCGGCTACCGGAGCTGTAGCTGGTTATCCTGCCTTATTGCAAGCTCGCATAAACTACGCATCGCAAACGCGTGCCTTCGCCGCAGCGGGATCCTTTGAGAACTTCGGCACTCTTGCCCAGAATCTAGACTCTTTTGATGACACTAGTAGTGTTCTGCGTATTTTCTTGAACGAGTATTCGCAGTTGGCAAGGAGGAATGATGAACCGCAGTTGGGGTTAGGGCTTTCGCTTCTCAGTTTGCTCGATGGGTTCCCGTACGAGCTAGAGTCGGAGCAAGCGGCCTACGGACTAAAAAGCTTAATAGATTGTTCACTTGCAATTCGAAAGCAGGCAGGTGGCATCGCAAAGGAACTGCCTGAAGTCGGCTTTAGCCTCCTGGTACACGTCAGAGGTCTAGCAGCCGCCAAAGTTCATATTCGAGTTGCCGATCTAGATTCGGCTATTCTGCAGTCGTGGATGGATTGCGAAATGAATAGATGTGTTCAATACTTACAGGCAAATGCTGCTAGCTTTGCGAATGAGGCTAGGATGCGGCTGAACTCTAGCCAACTGCCCAGGTCTGGCACTGCCCTACTGGGTTTGAAACGCTTGGAATCAAATGTAGCGTAGGCCAGAGCCTGGAAATCGAGTTGGGCTGTGCTGCGGGCGACGGCGACGGTTAGTTGCACATCTGCGGCCGCTGTGAAGGGATTCTAAGTGTGACCTGGTGTGCTATTATTTGATATTCCAGGCGCACTTTTCGAGTGACCGTGAGGAGTTGGCAAGGTCCGTTCGGTGGCCAAGATCAAGTTGTCGAAGCGGCGCAACTGTTAAATGACTAGAAGTTGTGCACCCAGAACCCCCACCTCGGATCACCCATCTTAATTCTCGCCCTGGCCAACTTCCACGACCCATATTTGTGGTAGTCGAAGTCCCAGGCGTCGGAGAGCTTGTGGTTCACACATCCCCAGAGTCCCCATTTAACGTCGGCGAGGAAGCTGCACACCTGGACCCGTGAGACCATGGACCACTCCGCCCGGCCGAAGAACTCCTCGATCAACTCCATGATCTGCTGCTCGCCGTAGAACATCTCGGTGACCAAGACGGCCAGCTCGTAGGCCCGGTCATTGTTCGACGCGAACTCGTAGTCCACCAACTTCATCGGAATGCCGTCACCGATGAGAATGTTCCCGGGCATCGGGTCGTTATGGCACGCAACCAGATCCAAGCCGCCCGCCAACATCGCCGCCTTGACCTGCCGGTACTCGGTCAGAATCACTTCGGCATCGCGCGGGAGTCGCACACCCAGCTCGGCGACCTGCTCAAGATGCTCGTCGATCATGTCGAAGATCGTCTTCGTCACGCTCAGCTTGCTGCCCGAATGCAACGTCCGATACACATCGATCATCCCCAGAGGAATCTCCGGCCGCTTCAGGTCACCGTTCGTGCAGGCCCGATAGCCTTCCAGGAACTCGATCACCTCGACACCGGTGACCGGATCGAACAGCACCACCTCCGGACCGATACCCAGAGCACCGGCGCGTCGGGCAGCCTCGTTCGCGAGCGAACGGTCGATGAACGAATCCGTCCCGCTACCCGGCAGTTTCATGAAGTAACGCTTCGATTTCCCCTCGACGGTGATGCGCCAGTTGCTGTTCATCAGCCCACCGGGCACGGGGGAGTAGGTCATCCCCAAGCCTTCCCACTCAGGAATGGACGCCAGAGCCTTCTCGACCTGCCGCTCGGCTTCGGTGCGGGCGGATCCGATCGCGATGTCGTTCATGGTCACCTCAGATGTTTCGGATACGGTCGTCGAAATGCGGATCGCGCAGGCCCGCTCGCGCGCGGAGGAACTGCCAGTCGGAGAACTTCGAATACTCATGCGTGCCGGGGCGAACGGCGTCGGCGTACAGGCCGATCAGCGCCCAGCGCAGCGAGTCGGCGATGCCGTAAATGCGGGCGCGGTCGAACAGCGCACTGTCGAACGACCCCCACGCCATCTCGAACACCTCGCGCGCATCGGAGTCGAACGGCCGGAGCTCCGCCAACAACACACCGATGTCCTGCAGCGGATCCATCAAAGCCGCGACATCCCAGTCGACCAACTTGAAGCTGCCGTCGTCCAGTACCAGCACGTTCGACACGTTGCCGTCGCCGTGGCAGGGGACGAGGTCGTAGCCGGCTGCCTCGATGCGCGCCTGGGCGGGCGCGAGAGTGCGCGTCATCCAGACGAAGTCGGCAGGCAACACGCCACCGACCTGGGCGATCAACGCGCGGATCGCGGCGATGTCGTCGAACACCGATGCCCGACGCGTCACACCGCCCAAACCGTGCACGGACTTGCGCAGCGCAACGAGTTTCTCGACGACCGCATCGTCGTCGAACAGATCGAGCGTTGCGGTCGAGGAGGCACCGGTGAAGTCCTCCATGACCAGCACGCCCGACTCGGCGTCAGAGATGAAGACCGTCGGCCCGATGCCGGCGTCGCCGGCTGCGGTAGCGGCTGCGAACGACGATACGAGGTCGACGTAGTCCCGCGCATGCGGCTCCATGACCTTCACGAACGCCGCAGAACCGGCGGAGGCGTTGGGCACGGTGGACCGCGCCGAGTACCGCTCGGAATCAGCACCCCACCAGCTCGGGCTTGCCATCGTTGTCGCGGGATCGAGCGACACGTCGGCGGCATTCCAGATACCCAACTGGCTCAGAGTCTCTCGTACTGTCATGCACTTGCTCCGATCTTCTCTGCCGCGACATCCGTCGGCCAAGCCATGTCGAATTCGCGTGCACCTTCGAGCCATTTCGTCAGCCGCAGCACCGCTTGGTCGGCGAAACGTGGCCCGGCGACCTGAATCCCGATGGGCATCTGCTCGGCGAAACCGAAGCAGATCGACGACGCAGGCTGCGCCGTCTGGTTGAACCACGCCGTGAAACTGCAGTGCGCCAACGGCTGTGCAGCATCGAGCCCGACCGCTTCGGCACCGAACCCGATCGTCGGAATCACCGGGCTGATCACGAAGTCGAACTCACCCGTCTTCGCCCGCACGATCTCCTGTGCACGCATCACCGCGTCGGTATCCCGAGAGAACTGCGCGGCAGTGTATTTCGCCGCCCCGGAGGCCCAGACGGCGACGGCTGGGAGCACCTCGGACCGACGCGCTTCCGGAATCGACTCCCACTCCGTCCGAGCTCGTACTTGGAACAGTCGATCGAGAGCCGGGTACGGATCCTCACCGAAGATCGGCGGCATCTCGGCGACAACGGCACCCGCTGCCTGCAGATGGCTTGCTGCAGAACGAACGACGGGGAGTACGTCGTCGGAAATGGTTGTGCCGTAGCCCATGTCGAGCATGACGCCGATGCGAAGTCCGGCAGGGCTGATAGGCGCGTGTATGTCGGCGGTGTCCTCGTAGGGCAGGCTCCAGGTGTCCCGCGGATCGGGGCGGGTGATGACGCGATACAGATCGATGAGGTCGTCGACGGTGCGGGCCATGGGTCCGGCGGACCGCATCGTCGACGGCGCGAGATGCGGGACGCGTCCCTGCGTCGGCTTCAATGCGACCAGCCCGCAATGACCGGCCGGCAACCGGACCGACCCGGCGATATCGGAACCGACAGAACCGAATCCGATGCCCGAAGCTAAGCTAGCTCCCGCGCCGGAACTCGACCCGCCGGTGTTGCGGGTGAGATCCCACGGGTTCCGCGTGATCCCGTACAGGGAGCTGACGCCTGCGGCCATCATGCCCATGTCGGGCATCGTGGTCTTGCCGACGACGACCGCGCCCGCCTCCTTAAGCCGCGCAGCCGGGGGAGCGTCGACGGTCGACATCGGCAGGTCCGCATTCGCTTGCACACCGTGCCGCCACGGCATACCGACGGCGTGAATGCTGTCTTTGATCGTGACGGGAATGCCGTCGAGATCGGACAGCGCGCGTCCGGTCCGAAGCCGGTCGGTCGCGTCCTGGGCGGCCTTCCTGGCACCGGGCTCGTCGATGTACGCGATCGCGTTGATCAACGGATTCGTCGTCGCGATGTGGTCGAGCGTGGCGTCGAGGACGTCGTTTGGGGTCGACTCGCCACTCGCGAAGCTCGCACGGAGCTCCGCGGTGGTCTTGGTCAGCAGTGGATTGGTCAACGGAAGATCCTTCTACGAACTGGTCGCGATGTCGCCACGGACCAAGCGAGCCACGGTTTCGGTGAGCATCCGCACGCCGTCGACCATGTCGTCGTCGTGCGTCAGCTCCTTCTCGCTGTGAGAGATGCCGTCGACGCTGGGGACGAACAGCATGACCGTCGGCACGATGTCCTTCATGTTCACCGAGTCGTGGCCGGCCATCGTCAGCATGCGTCGATACGACAGGCCCAGGTCGGTGGCGGCTTTCTCGGCAAGTTCGACCCCCTCGCTCTGATAGCTGGTCGACGGCCGCAGCGACGAGGTGTCGATGCTGACCTGCACCTCGGTTTCCTGCTCGATCGCGTCGAGCAGCATCGCGTGCGCCTGCTCGAGGACGTCGGGATCCGACGACCGGATGTCGATCGCCATCGTGACTTTCGACGGAACCACGATGGGCGAGTTGGGCTCAACGTCGAACTGGCCGACGGACGCGAGAAGGAGTCCGTCGTCGAACTTCGTCGTGAGTTCTCTGGCGGCGACGACGAGCTTGCTGGCACCTACTAATGCGTCGTGACGCAGTGCCATATGCGTTGCACCCGTGTGTGATTGCTCGCCGTGCACGGTGATCGTGTACTTCCGCGCCGCCCAGTTGGCCGTCACGATCCCGATCGTGGTGTCTTCCTTCTCGAGGATGGGGCCCTGTTCGATGTGAATCTCGGCGTAGAACGCGGCGGGGGGCGGAGTGCCGTCACCGTGGAAACCGATGTCGGACAGTGCCTCTCGGATGGTGACGCCAGCCCTGTCGGTGATGTTCAAGGTGTCCTCGACGTCGAACTTGCCGATGTACACCCCGCTTCCCATGACACTGGGGGAGAATCGCGAACCCTCCTCGTTGAACCAGTTGACGGCTGCAACGTTGAATTGCGGAGTCAGAGAACCTTGTTCGACGCGGTCCGCGATCTCTCGGGCGGCGTGGGCGGCGGCGAGGACACCGTAGGCGCCGTCGAACTTTCCGGCCGTCGGCTGGCTGTCGAGATGCGAGCCGACGAGCACGTACGGGGCGCCGGGTACGAACTCGATGGCCCCGTACATGTTGCCGACGGGATCGACCACGGTGGTGAGGCCGTGCCGGTCGAACCAGTCGGCGAGGAACCGCCTGGTCAGACCGTCTTCCGTGGTCGCTGCCTGCCGGTCGACGCCACCTGCTGCGGTGGCGCCGAACGAGGACATGGTCGTGAAGTCGTCGAGAAAGGTCATCAAATTTTCTCCGGTGAGGCGATTTCCTGGATCTGTCCTTCCGTGGACAGATCAGCGGGTGCGGTGCGGGTGGGGCGCTTGCCGACCTCGAACATTGCGTCGACGCGCGCCTTCTCCTCGTCCGTCGTTCCGGTCGCCTTGGAGACGATGAGGAAGACAGCGAGGTTGACGGCCATGCCGACGACGCCGCCGGTGAGGCTGCCGAGGCCGGGGATGTCGTCGGGGTAGATCGCGGTGAGGACGAGAGCGGTGACGAAGCCGCTGATCATGCCGGCGACCGCGCCCTTACCGTTGCCGCCGCGCCAGACGACGCCGAGGAACAGAGGAACGGCAAGCTGGACGACGCCCTGGTACGAGATCTGCGCGAGGAGTTGCAGCCGCGTCATGTTGAACGTGGCGTAGGCGACGATGGCGGCCAGAGCCATGAACGCGAGCATGCTTCCCTTGGCGACCTTGGTGAGCTGACTGTCGGTCAGGGGACGCTTCTCGGAGTTGACGAGGTCGTTGGCGATCTGCAGGCCGCACACCTGAACGCTGCCGTCGATGTGGCCCATGGACGCTGCGAACACCATGCAGGCGCCGAGGCCGAGAAGCCATGTGCCGCCGTAGCTTTCCATGATGGTGAACCAGCCGGTCTGTGGCGAGTCGGCGACGCCGACCATGACCGAGCCGGCGATGCCGACGAGCATGAGCAGCGAGTAGAAGACACCGGAGATCAGGACGGTGCGGATGGTGCCGGACTTCACGGCGCGGACGCTGGCGGCGGTGTAGATGCGCTGGAAGCTCGTGGGCCAGCAGAGCGATCCGACGACGCCGGTGAAGATGAGTGCGAATAGGTAGAACGGGCCGTAGGCGTCGCCGTCACCGGGGACGCGCAGGTACTCGTCGGCGACGTCCCCCAAGGTGGCGAAGCTGATCGGGCCGCCGGCGACACCGGACAGCAGGATCAGGCAGAGCGCCGCGGAGAAGACGTACGCGACGAGGCCCTGGAACATGTCGGTCATGATCAGGCCGCGCATGCCCATCTTGACGGTCCAGTACTGGCGGATGACGATGACTGCGAGTCCGACGAACAGGCACGTGGTGACGGACCATGCGCCGGCCGTCGCAACCTGGAAGACCTCGCCGAGTGCCTGCATGCCGAGGACGACCCACGGGAACAGCGAGACGATACCGATGGCGCTGGCGACGATCTTGGTGCCGCGCGAGTTGAAGCGCAGGCCCAGCAGGTCGGGCTGCGAGCGGAGGTTGTACTTCGCGCCCCAACGCCAGGCGCGGGTGGCCATGAAGTACATCATCGCGACGCCGAGGCTGGAGTAGGCGAGACCGTAGAGACCGAACACGCCTGCGCCGCTGGCCAATCCGAAGAAGGCGATGAACACCGAACCGGGCCACCACGAGTTGACGTAGCTCATCGCGACGTACCAGGGGCCGTAGCTGCGGCCGCCGACGGAATACTCGTCGAACGATGGGCTCGTCTTCTGTTGCGTGGTGTAGAGGATGAAGATGACGATGGCGTAGAAGACCGCCAGCATTCCCAGCATGATCAACATGTCATTCTCCAGACAGGGGTGCGGTAGCGGGGAGGAGGTCCTCGTCGAGTTCGCCGCGGATGTCCTCGACGATGTAGAGGCCCCAGAGGGTGAATCCGAGGACGAGCCCGTTGATCAGCCAGTACATGATGGAGAACGGAATGCCGAGGATCTCGAAACGAATTCCGCTGCCCCACATGTAGAGCGGCGGGAACAGAGCGAAGAGCAGAGCGAGTGCGTAGATGCCGCCGAAGAACGTGGTGATCGTCCTCCGGTCGAGGCCGCGAATGTACTCTTTCATGTGCGTCATCCTTGGTTGACTATTTTGAGAACCGAGTCGTGGACTGCTCCGTTGGAGGCAATGCCGTTGCCTCCGTCGAACTCTCGCACTCCGTCGAGCGAGGTGAACGTGCCGCCGGCTTCTTCGATGATGACCGGCATGGGGGCGAGATCGTAAGCCTGCGTGGTGTAGTCGACGATCGCTTCGGCCTGGCCGCTCGCGACCATCATGTAGCCGTACGCGTCGCCCCAGGTGCGGACGACAGCTCCGGCGGACTGGAGGTCGATCAGCGCGTCGGGATGCCAGTCCTCGAGCCACGTCGCCATGACGTAGGCGCCGTCGAGTTCCGTTTTGTCCGACACGTGCACTTGCCGGCCGTTTTTGAAGCAACCCTTGCCCCGCTCGGCGTGCATGAGCACCTCGGCGCTGGGTAGGTTGATGACGCCCGCGACGACGGTGCCGTTCTCTTCCAACGCGATCAGGTTGGCGTACAACGGAACTCCGTGAACGAAGGACTTGGTGCCGTCGATCGGGTCGACGATCCAGCGGTAGCCCGATGTTCCTTCTGTTTCGCCGAACTCTTCGCCGAGGAAGCTGTCGTCGGGGTAGTGCTTGGTGACTTCGGCGCGGATGTGCTGTTCGATCTCCCGATCCGCTTGCGTAACAGGGGAACCGTCCTGTTTCGCCTCGACCGTCAAGGCCGACGTATCGAACCAGCGGCGTGCGATCTCACCGGCCGAGCGGGCGAGCTCGACGCCGAGTGCGGCGCGCGCCGACCGTGAATCTTCCACAGTGGTGCCTCCCTTGTGCGGCTTCGCCGCCCGTGCGTGAATAGTTGTAGTGGGCTCGTACTTTCCGAACACGGGTAACGATCCGCGTAGACCATTTCTGGTTTTACTCATCGCGTGTGAACTGCGTGTAACACGAGTCCGGAATGAGATGACGTAAACCGCCGGCAGTGTTAATCGTGTGTAAATCTGCTGGTAGATGGTCATTTCGGGGTGTGGAGGCGGGTTAAATTGTCCTGACGTGATCGAAGGAGGTGGGCTGGTGCTGTTGAGGGAACACACCCATGCCGCTTTGCTGCGTCTTGTCGACGAGCTCGAGCAGCGATCGGTTGCCCGACTGCCGCCCGAGCGGGAGTTGGCAGAGCGTTTGGGTACCTCGCGTACGACGGTCCGCAAGGCGCTCGACCAGCTCGAACGCGACGGCGTGATTCGTCGACAGAAGGGGCGCGCAGGCGGTGCCTATCTGACGTCCGTCGCGCCGGGGTCACCGTCGCCGGAAAGCGCATGGTCGGTGTGCGAAAGCCGTCGGCTGCTCCGAAGCCTGAACACGGTCAAAGGCGTCCCACAGATGTTGCACGAGCAGGGTTTTCGCGACGGTACCAAGGTAATCTCGGCGCGAATGACGACGCCGTCGGCCGACGCAGCTCGCGTTCTCGGCGACGGGCCCGTTGTGTCGTTGCTGCGCTTACGATTTGCCGACGGGGACACGCTGTCGCTGGAGCAGATGTACCTCAGCGGGAGCATCTGTGGGCCGGTGTTGGAGACACCATTGAACTCGGTGTACGAGACGCTGCGCAGCAATCTTGGAATCTCGGTCTGCATGGCCGACGAGTCCATCGAGTTGGCCATGGTCACGCAACCGGTCGGGTCGCTGCTGGGTCAACCGGCGGGAACGCCGATCCTGAAGCTCGAGCGCATCGGGTACGACCAGCAGGAGCGGCCCGTCGAATACTCGGTGGACCTGTTCCGGGCGGATCGGACGCGGTTGAAGGTGCGCACCGCTACGCGCCTGTGAGGGGCTTCGCCCATGTGCGTGGGAATGTATAGCCCGCTACACATTCCCACTCACGGGTGACGCAGTCGCCTAACAGCAATGACCGCCGGTCCTCGGGGTTTCCGGGGCCAAGTCGAGCATCGGGTTACCGTCGAAGAATCCCGTCGGCTTCAGGTGCAGACTGACGTGACTGACCGGCATGACGGGCCAATCCTCGGGACGCACGACGTGATGCGCGGCAATCGTCGGCCAGATGACGAGGTCGGCGTCTTCCAGTGAGCGGTTCTGCTCGGTGTACTTCTCGAGACCGTCGTGCCCCGGGTTCTGCGCCACGTATTCACCGGCGGCGTAGCGCTCACGTTCGGCGTAGGGCGTCGCCCAGAGGTGCTTCGTCGCGAACCCGCCGCGGCGAGCTTGCTGTGAACCAGGCTGCGCGAGCGGCAATGCGACGGCGCCCGACGGTTCGATCTTGTACCCGATATGCCCACCGAGCTTGTTCTTCTTGTCGGCGTTGGCAATCAGCCATGTCCGCGCCTTCAACGGGTCGGCGACGCGTTGCGCCTCGGACTCGGTGGTCAACTGTCGCTTGGTCTGTCGCCACGCATTGCCGTGCGGGTTCTCCGGTCCGACGGGCACGGCCTCTGCCTCCAGCTCGTACAGGTTGTTCCGCTCCCCATCGACCTTCATGTCCAAACGAACACTGAAGAAGTGCTGGTGATGCGGCCCGTACAGACCGGGTGCGACGAGGGTGCCGAACTCCGGAATCCGGCCGGGCTCGATCGCGCCGGTGGAGATGATGCCCGTCAGTTTGATCTCGAACTCGATCGACCCGTCGAGGTAGAGGTGCCAGTAGAACCCGTAGTCGTAGTTGCCGACCGTCGCGAAGAACGAGACGACCAGGCGGCGATTGCGTCGCACCTGTCCGAGGTTGTCTCGAAAGTCGGTGTGCTTCCACCCAATGCTGTAGTCCTCTTCGTGCATGCAGATCGCGTTCGGAAGCTCGATAGGCTGCCCGTCCTGATCGTTGACATACGCGTCGAAATAGTGGATCTCGCCGAGGCAATCGCAGCCCAGCTGAAGCGAATTCGCGAGCACGCCGAGTCCGTATTCGCCCTCGTCGAAGACGTTCTTGTTCCATTGACTGTCGCCGGGATCGCCGTAGGGCACGTACATCTCGGACAGCGACGCGCGGTGGATCACCGGTCTCACGGTGCCGCGATCGACGTAGTTGACGTCGTGCAGCACGAGCCCCTCGCGGGGTGTGAAGCCCACGCGCAGGCGCCAATTCGCCCATTCGACGTAGTGGCCGTCGACCGTGAACGACGGTCCGTCCGGCTGCGTGATGTCGATGGTCTTCATCGGCGCCCGCTGCTCGGCGTAGTGCGGTACGTTGCCGGGGCGTTCGTAGAATCCGGGCAGGTAGTTGCCGGGTGACTGGGGGAGCGGCACGACGCCGGTGTCGGCTACCTCGACGACTTCCATCGTGTCCATATCGACTGTGACGACGAGGTTTTCGACGGGTCGCGCGTAGCCGTTCTCCTGTGCCTCGCTGCGGACGAACGTCAGGGGACGCGCGAGGCGTCGGCCACCGGGGTTGTCGTCGTCCATCGTGTGGCCGCTGGCCCACTTGTCGACCATCGCGAGGCTGAAGTCGGTGACGCCTCGCTTGATCATCGCCTCCTGCCAGCGCGGGTCGGCCTTGATGACGTCCTCGCACTGCAGGAACTCTTCGAGCGTGATGGGCGGTTGTGCATCGGCGATCTCGTTGTAGCTGACGACGCTGTCGGTGGTGAGGGAGACGATGGCTTCGAACGTGGCGTGGGCAGCGCGGTCACGGAGGACGATGAAGGCACGTCGGTCCGTCTCTGATTGACGAAGCTGCTCTTTGGACGGCTCGTTCAGCTCGATGTACACGAAACGCGCGGATGGCGTGAGGTTCTGCTCGCGGACCACGATGGCCGACGCCTGCGAAATCTCCTGCGGGCTCAGCGGCTCGAGCGGGTGGACGGTGGCGGGCGCGAACGTGTCGGTCATCGAAGCTCCTGCAATCTGTTGGGACGAAACTCGGCGGGGACTCGGCGGGTGCGGACGAAGACGACGAACGCCGCCAGCACGAGCTCGGCTGCAGCGATGGCCGACGCGGCCGTCATGTTCGGTTGGCTCGCGGCGTGGCCGGTGTGGTGATGGCCGGATGGGAACGACGAATGCGCCAGCAGCATCCCGGCGCTCGACGCAGCCACCATCACCCAGGTGCGGTTACCCGGTGACCTCCACAGGTCGACGGCGCAGAACAGGCACAGGACGGCCATGGCAACGATGGCGATCCCTGCGTCGTTCATCGTGAGGTGGAGGTACGCCGACAACACCGCAAGGGCAGCGGCGATGCGATTGATCCACACTGTCGGTCACCTCCCCGTCCGTCCTTCGTGTTTCCGACGGTAGGGGTAGACCATTTCTGGTTTTCGTCCCTTGTGTGAGGGGGGTGTTACTGGGATTTCTCTAGCAGCGGTCCGCGCTCATGTAGCGCTGCGTGGACATCTCGAGCACAGGGTGCTTAGTAACGCACATGAAACACCCGACGATGTGATCTACATCACTCGAAAGGATGAACAATGTCGAATCCTGACTACCCAGCTGGTCCCGGCCAAGGTGCCCAGAATTTCGATCCAAACGGCTACCAGCAGGGGCAACCTGGCTATGGACCAACACAACCCGCGTACGGCCAGCCTCAGCATGGAGGCCAGTACGGGTACGTCCAACATCAGCCGGTCAATCCCGAGAAGAACGGTTTCGGGCTGGCGTCTCTGATCCTGGCCATCGTAGGGCTGGTGTTCGGCATCATCCCGCTTACCGGCTTCATCTGTCTGATCCTGGGGATCATCGGTTTGGCGCTCGGTTTCGCCGGTCTGTCGAGAGTGAGGAAAAACAGGGCAACCAACAAGAAGACTGCGATCTCCGGGATCGTCGTGTCGGTTCTCGCCATCGCCCTTGGCATCTGGGGAATCACGATCGTCTTCGGAGCGGTTGACGACTTGGACTCCGGGCTCGACTGCATCAGCAATGCCGATACTGCCGCACAGATGGAGGCTTGCTCGGAATAGGAGGCATGTTAGTTGGGCGCGTTGCCCACGACGCAGTGGACCATGACCGGCTAGATGCACCCAACGCCGATCTAGTCGTTGCTGTCGAGTTTCGACGACAGAGAGCACAAGGCTGACTGTCATTCAAACGCAGTAACTTCCCGACGTAATGAAACATTCCGACCGCGAGGTCTTATATCCCTGCGGAACTACACCCCGACAGGAATCAGGAACACCATGACTTACCCCAATGACCCCAACCAGCCGCAGCACTTCGGCCAGCCCGGTGGTCATCCGCAGTACGCACAGCAGCCCTACGGCGCTCAGCCTCAGGGCTTTCCGCAGGGACAGCCCTACGCACAGCCGCAGCCGCCTGCTGCAAAGAAGAAGCGCAAGTGGCCGTGGGTCGTCGGTGGTGTTGTCGTCGTCCTGATCATCGCCGGAATGGCCGGCGGGAAAGACGAGGACAAATCGACGACGACGGCGCAGTCCACTTCGGCTGCTGCCCCGGCCGTGCCGGCTGCCGCTGCTGCGCCCGCAGCGCCTGTCGAACCGGTTGCCGCTGCTCCTGCTCCCGCCCCCACCAAGTCGGCTCCCGGCATCGGCGAAGAGGTGCGCGACGGCAAGTTCGGCTTCACCGTGACGGGCGTCGAGTCCGGCATCGCAACCGTCGGCGACAACCCGTACCTGCAGAAGGATGCGATGGGCCAGTTCGTGCTCGTCCACGTCACGGTCACGAATACGTCGGACAAGGCGCAGAGCTACTTCGGCTCCAACCAGAAGCTGTTCGACGCTCAGGGCCGTGAGTTCGAGAACGACACGATGGCTGCGATCAACTTCGAGTCCGAAACTGCTATCGGCGGAGACATCAACCCGGGTCTGTCACAGGACGTCACGATCGTGTTCGACATCCCGGTCGACGCCGTCCCGACGACTCTGGAGGTGCACGACTCCATGTTCTCCGGCGGCGCCGAAATCGCACTCTCGTAACAACTCTCACGTGAGATGCCCGAAAGGTCGAGGGTGCTCGGGCATCTCACGTGGATCGTTTCGAACGGTTACACTGGGTCCCCTCCATCACGTCGTTCGAAGGGGAACGTCTCGAACTCGCCGCGATCCGCCTGCTCGAGGCTTTCGATCAACCACTTGGCGTTGGCCGGAGTCGAGAAGAGGCACATCGTCTCCATTGTCGAGCGGTATTCGGCCGCCGACATCAACACGACGTCGCCCGTTTTCGATGCGATTACAACAGGGTCCTCGTTCTTCAGGATTCGAGCCGATAGCTCCTCGAATCGAGCGAACGCCTCGACAGGATCTATCGGATCCGGGTAATGGTCGCGCCAGTCCTTCATTGCTTCATCTCACTTCCGCCCACCCACTGCAGGAGAGCCGCTCAGCTTTTCACAGGTTCGAGCGTCTCGCGAGTCGTTTTACTCTCCTTATGGCCCCCGGCGTAGCCGGGGATGTTTATTCCAATGAACGAAATCTGCTCGGCGACGGCTGTTCTCGCCTCTGACGTCGGCCATTCGCGTCGGAAGGGGCACATGGATAGTGCAGAGTCACCGAGGTAAGTGCCGTCGTCGAAAGCCTGAACCCATGCGCAGTTCCCTTAGAGCTTGCGATGATCGTTGGGTTGTCGTCGATGTCGAGACCTCGGGCCTGGAAGCGAGCCGTGACGCAGTAGTGCTGAGTTCTCTCCCCGCGCGAGACGCATGAGGTCGGTATCGAAATCGACGTCTTAGGCGGTACTTTCGGCACGGGCCGCGTTACTGGCGAAGGTGTGCTGATGCCCGTGCCAGCCACTGTCGGCGATGTCCCGGCCGACGCGGCTCGCAACGAGGGCAGCGAACAACCAGGCGGAGCGGGCAGTGCTCGCACGAACGCGCACGCTGAGTGCGGCGTCGAGGAGGTCGGTGATCGGTTACTACTCGTCTACAAGTTCTCGGAGTGCGCGAGCGACGGGTGCCCATGCATGTTCGGGTAGGTCATGCCCGACTTCGGGGAGGATCAGCGTGCGTGATCCTGAAATTTTCGACGAAATCGATTGCGCGGCTTTGGTTTTGATGAGCGGATCGTCTTCGCCGTGTATCACCAGGGTCGGCCGTTGGATCTCGGTGATGGCGGGACCGCTCCACTGGGCGCCGATCTGTCTGCTCTGCGCGTCCTGGTCGTGAACCCCAGGGTCGGGATTGCTTTCCAGCGCGGCTCGCGCCGAAGCTTCGTCGAATCGGCGGCGGGGTGATGCCAGAAGTCGTGCGACTGCAAGTCCCGCTTCGATCGAACCTTCTCGGGTGTCTGGGAACTTCAGGCGCGCGAACTTCGACAGTGTTCCCAGGCGGATGTACCGGAACGTGCGGAAGCCGGTGATGTCGCCCGGAACGGACGCGATCGTGGTCAGGGAACGCACTCGGTCGGGGTGGCGGAGGGCGACGCGCTGTGCGAGGGCGCCACCTAGTGAAATTCCGAGTATGTGGGCGGTGACCCAGCCGAGTTCGTCGAGCACCGCGATGGCGTCGTCCGCCATGTCTTCGGCGGAGTATGCCTCGCCGCGTTTGGTCAGCAGTGCCGTGATGGGATTTCGTGTCGCTGTCGGCGGCAGATGCGTCGACTCGCCGCCGTCGCGCTGGTCGTAGCGCGCGACGGCAAAGCCGTGTTCAGCCAGTTGCCCACAGAATCCGTCCGGTACTGCGTGACGGTTGACGCCCAGTCCGGTTGCGATCAGTAGTGGCTCGCCGCCGAGGTGCGGCTTGAACTGATCGAAGGCGAGCCGCACCGATCCGTTGTTCGCCCATCTCCTTGGTCCCCATGCGTTGTCGTGTGTCATTTCGAGCCTCCCATTAACAGAGTTCACTGAACTCAGTTTTACCATAGGTGCGACGGAAGAGGATCGAGAGGCGGGTTACCCGAGTGGCTGAGTCCGGGAGGGAGCGACCCCTCACCACAGTGTGGGAGCGCTCGTACGGCACACGCGGACCGGCGCCGGCGCACAGCCGCGACGACGTCGCTGCCGCTGCGATCGAGCTGGCGAGTGAGAGTGGTTTGTCGGCCGTCTCCACTCGTCGGATTGCGCAGAAGCTCGGTGTGAGTCAGTCAGCGTTGTATCGCTATGTGGCGGGGCTCGACGACGTGTTCGACCTGATGGTGGATGCCGCTGTCGCCGAGATCGATCTCGATGTTCCCCTGCACGGCGATGCCGTCGGCGACCTCGTTGCGCTCGCGTCTCGCGCGAAAGCAGTGCACGTGGACAAACCGTGGTTGCTGGATGTCCCGATCGAAGCGCTGCGGATCGGGCCTCGTGGGATCGACTTTCTCGAGTATGGGGTTCGCGCACTCGAGGTCGTCGACCTGCCGGGTCCCGTAAAACTGCAGATCATTGCTGTGATGAATTCGCTTGTCCAACAGTTCGCTCGCGCCGAGGCCGGTGAGGGAGCGGCGCATCGGGGCCGCTTGTTGGCGCACGCGGCATATTTGCACAAGACGGCACTCGCGGGCAATCATCCGAATCTAGCTGCCGCTCTCGCTGATTCGCACAGCGACGGCACCGGTCCTGGTGAGATGTTCGAGCCCGTGATGCGTCGGATGCTCAGCGGTGTGCTGGGGCTGGACTGAAGTGGCGTCGCGGTCTTGCCACTCGGAACGACAAGCCCGGACCCGCCACTAGGGTGCGCCGACGCGGGGGTACGACGACGGTCTCGCGGATTTGGCTGCCGGTATGACTGGAGATCGACGACTAAAGGCGTTCGGAGTCGGCATAAACGTAGCCTGATGTCCGTATATCAAGCTTTATAACCCTAAAGTTTGTTATGATTCGTTCATGGCGAACGATCCGGCGAAGGGTGTCCCCGCCGTGGAGTTCGAATCCCGGCCGTGGCACCCGTCGGCGCATGCATCCAGAACCCACCGTCGGCTACATGGCGGCGACTATCGAGCCGCAATCCCCGCCTCGATCGGTGATGCCGAAGTTCGGCTTTCCGTTGAACTTGCGGCGGAATCCGAAGATGCCCTGCGTGAGATCGTTCGGTTCGACGAGTACGCTTCGCGAAAGCTCGGCCCATCCACCGAATTGGCGCCGATGACGTCGGTCTTGCTTCGCTCCGAGAGTGCCGCTTCGTCGCAGATCGAGAACCTCACCGTGGGCGCAAGGTCGCTCGCGCTGGCGGAGCTCGGGTCTCCCAGCAGTCGTAACGCGTCGATCGTCAGCGGCAACGTGCGTGCGATGGAGGCCGCTCTGGCGGCGAGTGCAACTGTGTCTGCAGAGTCCGTGTTGGAAATGCATCGTGCTTTGATGGAACCCGCCGGTGATCCCGACGCGGGTCGTTGGCGAACGCAGCAGGTATGGATCGGTGGTTCCGATTTCGGTCCGCACCGCGCCGAATTCGTACCGCCGCACCATGATCGGCTCGGGCAGGTGCTGGATGACTTCTTCGCATTCGCGTCGAGGACGGATCTTCCCGTATTGCCCCACATAGCGATTGCGCATGCGCAGTTCGAGACGATTCACCCGTTCACCGACGGGAACGGAAGAACCGGCAGAGCATTAGTTCACACGATGTTGCGTCGAGTCGAGGTTGTCGAACGTGTCACGGTCCCTTTGTCTGCGGGACTGCTGACAGACACTGCGTCCTACTTTTCCAGCCTGGGTGAATACCGGAGGGGGAACGTCGAGCCGATAATAAGCAGGCTGAATACTGCGACTTTCACCTCGGTAGCGAACGGACGCATGCTTGTCGAGGACTTGGCCTTTGCACGAGATCAATTCATCGACAGGATCGTTGCACGTCGCGATTCCGTCGCATGGAAACTGATCGATGCGCTGGTCGCGCAGCCGGTTATCGACAATGACTTCGTGCGAAGAACTTTCGGCGTCAGCGACATGTCTGCGCAACGTGCGATCGATCGACTCGTCGACGCAGAGATTCTGCATCAGACGTCGAAAGGACGACGCAACCGCGTCTGGCAGGCGGACGAGATTCTGGTAGCGCTTGACCGATTCGCCGAACGGACCCGACGTTTTGCGACGTAGTAGCCGTCGAGCGTCGGCGTTGCTCGTGTCAGGGTGCCTTGTCGGCGGCGAACTTTTCGCGTAGTTCGCGGCTGATCGCTCCGCGGTCGGCGACTGCGTATCCGCGTTCGCGGGCCCAGGCGCGGATTACGGTGTTCGACGGCCCTGTCTTGGCTGGCTTTTTCGCCGGAAGCGTGGCTGCTGAGTTCATGGCGTCAGCGTCATCGGAGATCCACGTCATGGCGGCGGCAAGATAGCGAAAGGTCCACTCTTCAGCGAGCTTTCGTGTCTGTGCAAACACGATCGGCACCGTCGGGTAGCGAACCTGCAATTCTGCGAGACCGTCGGCGGCATCCTTGGCCGACACGAACTTCGACGCCAGCATCGTCGAATATTGATCCTCGACGACGACCGCGGCCCTCGGGAGCGACGCCAGATCGGCCATTGCGTAACGCAATCGACCCGACGTCATGCTCGACAGCAAGTCAGCCACCGACTTCCGTTCGACCGATGCGACGATCTTGCCGTCGGACACAACCGCGTAGTCACCGCACGGAAGTGCCTGCTTCGTGGTGCGTGCGCGCTGTTGGGTGAAGCTGTACGCGTAGCGTTCGTGTGCGTCGACGACGATCTCGAGCTCCGCGATGCGCGACGCCTTGGACCGTGACGGCGCCGTCTTGGGCCTCGATTGAGTTCGGGTTCGCGGTGACTGCCAGAACACCATGTCGCGGCCGCGGGCCTTCGTGAAGACGATCTGCGATCGGTTCTCTCGACTGCGGGTGGCAACGATGTCGATCGCGGCACCGCGACGCTCGCACACCCGTAGCTCGATGCGTTCGACGATCTCGGGTTTCGTGGGCCATTCTTCGTCGGCGACGGGGTGGCAGTAGACGGCGTTGGTTCGGGGCCACACATCACGGGCCCGGAGAATCGGCGCACCGGCCAGAGGGATACGGAGTAGGTAGGGCAGCGAGGAACCCGAGTCGGGATTCTTGGCGATCAACAACTCCATTTCGGCGATACTGCCACGTTTGCCGTCGTCATCGGCTTGTTCTTGCGTCGACCGGAACCGCACCCGTCCCTGATGCGTCTAATCTGTCGACCGTCAAGACCGAGGGGGTTCGGGTGCGCAGGTGGGTGTTTGTGTTGTCTGCTGCTGCACTGCTGGTCGTCGCATGCGGTCGCGACGTCCAGCCTGAGGCCGCCGCCGAGCCGACGCGGTGGGATCCGTGCAACATCACGCCTGAACAGATCGCTGCGACGGGGTTGGACCCAGACTACAGGGACGAAGGTTGGGACGAGGGGATCAAGGCGGACGATTGGGCTCGCTGCTCCTTCAAACCGCCGGGCGTCGATGTGGCCTATCACCTGTCTGTTCGGTCGTCGCTCCTCCACACCTTTTCTAGCGTCCGCCAGGACTCCCTCGCTTACAGTCTGCGTGACGTACGGGTCGCGGACCGCGACGCGTTCGTGTACCAGAGGTCCGCAGGAGAATCTCTAAATCCCTGCAGCATTGGCCTCGATGTGCCTCCAGGTGTAGTCGTGTTTACGGTGAGCTACTTCGTGTCTTCCGGGGACAAATCTGATCCTTGTGCGCGTGTCCTGAAGCACGCATCGGATCTGCAGACTGCGCTGCCGCCCGTCGCGAAATAGGAGAATCTGGTGAGTAGTCCTGATGAGCAAATGACCCATTGGCAAATGCTCGCTGCCGCGGCTGACAGCGGACACCTGTTCTTGAACGAAGAGGCCGCGAAAAGATGCAGTGCTGCATGTACGACGTACATCGCAAAGCTGCGGGAGTATCAGATTCAGACGGAGGATCTGACCGATGTCAGGGGGCTTGGCAGTTTCGAATCCGGCAAGCATCTACGAGATAGGTTCTCTCAGAAAGCGAGTGGCGGAAAGAACAACCTCGTCGACGTTCTGCAGAGCCACATCGACGTCGTGGAACGAATGCGAGTCGTCTTCAACAAATTCTTCGACGCAACCACCCGGCAGGACGAAATGAACGCCACGGCACTGAACCAGCAAGGGCCGAGCTAGGCGGGGGCGTCAGCTGCTACTAGCGAAAATACGAACCCGATGAAAGATTTTCTGCCAGAGTCGGACCCGTCGGCTCCCAGTCGAGCAGCTTCCGCGTCTTGTCGCTAGTCGACGAAAGATCCATCCCGAAGAACGTGCCGATGAACCCGAAGTGCTCCATCGCGTTCTCCGGCGAAATCGATTGAACCGGCAGACCCAGCCCGCGCCCGATGGCCTTGGCGATCTCCTTCGACGACACACTGCTCTCACCGACCGCATGCAGACGTGAACCCGACGGTGCCTTCTCGAGCCCCAACCGAATCATCCTGGCGGCGTCGGAGCGATGTACCGCGGCCCAACCGGTCGAACCGTCGCCGACATATCCGGAGACGCCCGTCCTGCGCGCTGCGGCGACGAGGATGGAGATGAAGCCATAGTCGCCGTCGCCGTGAACGGTCGGCGAGAACCGCAGCGCAATCGGCTTCACGCCCCGATCCGCATAGTCCAGTGCCAGGTTTTCGGTACCGCCGCGTGGAGAGTCCGGACCGACGGCAGGGGAGGCGTCGTCCTCGGTGCTCGGTCGGCCCTGCGCGAGGCCGGCGATGCCCGATGCGACAAGGAACGGACGACCGGACCCGACCAACGCGTCGCCGAGTGTCTGGACAGCAGCGCGTTCTGCGCGATTCGACTCGGCCATGTTTGCCCAATCGTGTTTGTTCGCGAGGTGGATGACGGCGTCGGCCTCGATAGCGCCCTTGCGCAGGCCGTCGAGGTCGTCGAGATCGCCGCGCAGTACGGCTGCGCCCTTCTCCGCCAGCGCCTCTGCCGACGCGTCACTGCGAGCGAGCCCGGTGACGTCATAGCCGTGCGCGAGCAGCTCGTCGACTGCGGCCGAACCGATCCAACCCGACGCTCCGGTGACGAAAACACGCATGAAGTTCTCCTGTCGAAAGCTCGTCGAAAGGCGAGCGGATGATGTCAGCGACTGACGTCGGTGACTGACATCAGCGTACACGTTGGTGTCAGTCGCTGTCATCACTAGGATGCTTCCCATGGTCCGATGGGAACCGGGTGCGAAAGAACGCCTGCGCGCAGCCGCGCTCGATCTGTACGCCGAGCGCGGATTCGAACAGACGACGGCGACGGACATCGCGCAGGTCGCCGGCGTCACGGAACGGACGTTCTTTCGGCACTTCGCCGACAAACGCGAAGTGCTGTTCGACGGCCAGGAGCAGCTCCAGGCGGTCTTCGTCGAGGCGGTATCGAAGGCATCCGACGAGGCGGCAACCATCGAGGTCGTCGCGCAAGCAGTTGCGTCGGGAGGCTCGTTTTTCGACGACGACCAACGGCCGCATTCGCGTACACGACAAACCGTCATCGACGCGAATCCTGGCCTGCAGGAACGAGAGTTGCTCAAACTGGCGGCGCTGGCGCGCGCAGTGGCGTCGGCGCTCACCGACCGGGGTGTGTCGGAGCCGAAGGCCGTGTTGGCCGCGGAAATTGGCGTGGCGGTCTTCGGTGTCGCCTTTCGACAGTGGATCGCCGTCGGCGAGCGTCGATCTCTCGGGGTCATCGCAAAGGACCTGTTCCGCGACTTGACGGACCTTACGTCCAAAGCCTGAACCGCGTCGGTGCTTTCCGGTACCTTCCCCGCATGCGACCATTGCGCTACTCCATCAACGTCACGCTCGACGGCTGTATCGACCACACGGCGGTGACACCGGATCCGGAGATGCATCAGCACTCGGCGGACATCATCGCGCGTGCCGACGCGCTCATCCTCGGTCGAGTGACTTACCAGATGATGGAAGAGGCGTGGCGTGAACCCGGGCCCGAGATGCCCGACTGGACGCAGCCGTTCGCCACGGCAATCGGCGCGAAGAAGAAGTACGTCGTGTCGAACACGCTCACGAACGCCGACTGGAATTCCGAGCTGGTGCGAGAAGACTTGAAAGCGACTGTGCAGCAACTGAAACAAAAGTCCGGTGAGGGTCTGTATGTCGGCGGCGTGACTCTACCGACGGCGCTGGCTGAGATGGGATTGATCGACGAGTACGAGTTCATCGTCCATCCCCGGATCGTCGGCCACGGGCGAACGTTGTTCGAAGGGATAAAGACGCCCCTGGATCTCGTGCCCGTCGGGCGTCAGGAATTCGCGTCGGGTGCGGTGTCGCTCCGGTATGAACCGAAACTCGGGACTGGGGCCGAGTAGTGCTCCGGCCACTGCCACCGCTCGGCGTCCAACGCGGTCTACTTACGCAAGGCGGCGGGCGTCCACTCCGGCCAGTCGGCGTTGCCGATCAATCGACCGCGATCAAAACGTGCGACGGTCCGGAACGGCGCACGGGCGGTCGAATTGTCGTACACGACAGCGCGATCAACGACTGCGATTGCGGATCGCACCAGGGGCCACAGCCGGTCGTAACGCTCGCGAATCTTCGTCTCCGGAACCGCGTGGCCACCCACTCGCACGCGATTGGCCACACGAGCAACGGCAAGGTCGACTGGAATTGCGACGACATGCAAGGTCACCAGGTAACCGGCGTCGACCGCGGTTTCACTGAGACTTAGCTTGGACTCGTGCGAGAAGACGGTCTCCGTCACAAATGATTGCCGATCCGCGAGCAATTCAGCACGCCGCTCGGCGGCGATACTCGACGCGTCGTAGGCATGTGCGGCCTCAGCGCCAGGCCAGCGAGCGTGGGCGATCTCATCGGCGTTCACGAACGGTAGATGGGTTACCGGTAGCAGAACGCGAGCATAAAAGGTGCTCTTTCCCGCGCCGTTCGGACCCGCAAGCAGGTGTAGAACAGGATCGGCGCTCATGCGGGTTCGGCGCCGGGCTTCCTGTGCTGCACGTTGCCGTCTGCGTCGATTTCGACGTACGCACGTCCCTCGTCGGCGAACTCGCTCTCGAAGTTCAAAGATCCCGTCAACGCCTCGATGCGCTCGGTCCATTCAGCACGAGTGACCGCCTGCTCTCGGGCGGACAGGGAGTCGTACGCCTTCCTGCCAGCCAGGACGTCCGAGATATCGCGCGCCGACACATGGCGGGACGTTTCCATTTCCCGACCGACGAGAGCCCAATGAGCTACCTGCTGCGCGGCGCTGCGACTCGCGACTGCACCCGCCAACTTCGCCGCGGCATATAGGTCGTCGTCTATCCGCAAGGACGAGGTGGTGGCCATAATCATCTCCGATCGGGTGACAACGACCTCCACTGTAGCAATTTGCCACAGCCCTGGCCGACCGAAGTGGCCGCTACGCGACCCGTGCGCGGATAGTTGGACCCTGGCCCAACTTTCCGCGCACAGGCGGCGCAGCCGCACTAGATTTCGACGACCGTCAGCCCACCTTCCGCGTGCGTGCTCCGCAGCCGCTTCTTGTCGTACTTCCCAACGCTTGTCTTGGGCACCTCGTCGATGAACGTCCACCGCTCCGGCAACTGCCAGTGCGCGACGCGGCCGTCGAGGAATTTCTTGAGCTCGTCTGCAGTGATGCTCGCACCGTCGCGCACGACGACGGCAACCAGCGGCCGCTCGTCCCACTTTGCGTCGGGGACACCGATGACCGCAGCCTCACGTACGTCGGGATGTTCCATGACGTGGTTCTCCAACTCGACCGACGAGATCCACTCGCCGCCGGACTTGATGATGTCCTTGGCGCGGTCGGTCAGCGTCAGGTAGCCGCGTGACGAGATGGTGCCGACGTCACCTGTGCGCAGCCACCCGTCGTCGAACTTGTCCGACGCGTCGTTGCGGTAGTAGCTGCCCGTGATCCACGGCCCACGAACTTCGAGTTCACCGACGCTCGTTCCGTCCCAGGGCAGCTCGGTGCCTGCATCGTCGACGATTCTCGCCCGGACAGCAGCGATGAATCGTCCTTGTGTGCAGCGCAAGTCGAACTCTTCCTCCGGGGACAGCCCTGCGTCGGGCCTGCCCGACGTACCGACCGGCGAGGTCTCGGTCATGCCCCACGCCTGTGTGATGTGTACGCCGTACTCCTCGTGGAACGCCCGCATCAGCGACGGCGGGCAAGCACTTCCGCCGACCAACACGTCGCGCAGACACGACAGGTCTACCGGGTGCTCGGCGAGATGCGCATACAGGGCCTGCCAGATGGTCGGGACCGCAGCTGCCGCCGTCGGACGGAGCGTTTCGATCATCTGAGCGAGGGGCGCGGGCTGCAGGTACTTGTCGGGCATGATGATCGACGCACCGACCATCAGCGCCGCGTAGGGCAGACCCCACGACATAGCGTGGAACATCGGCACGATCGCGAGGACCGTGTCGGACTGCGCGAGGCCCATGCTGTCCGACATGCATGCCTGCATCGAGTGCAACCAGATCGAGCGATGCGAATACACGACGCCCTTCGGATCGCCGGTGGTGCCGGACGTATAACACATTGCGGCAGCGGATCGTTCGTCGAGCTCGGGCCAGTCGAATTCCTCGGGCTTGCCGTCGAGCAGGGCCTCGTAGTTCAGCACCTCGATGTGAGACGGCGCCTGCACGTCCGCCGGATCGGCGCCGACGACGACCAGATGCCGGACGGTCGGCATCTTCGGGAGCAACGGCGTCAGGAGGGGGAGCAGGCTGGCGTCGGCGATGATCACGCGGTCTTCGGCGTGCTCGGCGATGTAGACGAGCTGTTCGGGGAACAGTCGGATGTTGAGGGTGTGCAACACCGCCCCCATCGCGGGCACGGCCATGTAGGCCTCCATGTGTGCCGCGTTATTCCACATGAACGTGGCGACGCGTTGGTCGTCGTCGATTCCGATGGAACGTAGGCCGTGCGCGAGTTGCGCTGCGCGTCGGCCCAATTGGGCGAAAGTGACGGTACTGGGGCCGTCGTCACCCCATGTGGTGATTCGGGCGTCGGCGTGGATCGACGTCCCGAAGCGGACCAGCTGGCCGATCGACAGAGGGGTGTCCTGCATCGTGCTCTTCATGTACGTCCCGTTCCTCCAGTACTCGATGTGGTGCGCATCACAGGGTGCACACTACGGAACCGAACGAACGAGGCGGCGGTTTCAGTGGATCCGGGTGCGTAGCGTTGTGGCATGACAGCATCGTTGGAATCACTGGGCGACGAGGCCTTCGTCTCGTTGACCACCTTCCGCCGTTCGGGAGAGCCCGTCTCGACACCCGTGTGGGTCGCGCGCGACGGTGACACGCTGGTCGTCACGACGCCGGCCGAGACCGGCAAGGTCAAGCGCATCAGAAACTCGGGCCGCGTCGAGCTTCGGCCGTGCACCCGGCGCGGCAAGGTGGCCGACGACGCCGTCGCGCTGCAGGGGCATGCGGTCATCGTCACCGGCATCGCCGCCGATCGGGCCACCGAGGAGATCAAGAAGAAGTACGGTCTCGAATACCGCATCCTGCAGGTGCTCGAGCCGCTGATCGCCCGCGGACGGAAGAAACGGGTGATTTTGTCGATCACCACAGGGTGAATTGTGGCCGACCGGCGGCGGGAGGCCACGGCGTCGGACACGATGCTGCACATGACGTCGTCCGATACAGATGTCCTGGTGGTGGGGGCAGGGCCGGTGGGTTTGGTGCTGGCGGTCGAGTTGGCGCGCCGAGGGGTCGCGACCAGGATCATCGATCGCCGCACCGAACCGACCGACGAATCGCGAGCCGTGGTCGTGCATGCGCGCAGCCTGGAGATGATGGACGCGATGGGCGTCGTCGACGCGATCGTCGATTCCGGCCGCCGGACCACTGCGTTGCACTTCCACGCCGACGGGAAAATGCTGGCCGACGTCCCGCTCGATACCGTCGACAGTCCTTATCCCTTCTCGGTGACGACGGCGCAGACCGAAACCGAACGCATCCTCACCGCTCGGCTTCGGGAGCTGGGCGTCGAGATCGAGCGGGGAGTCGAGCTGATCGACTTCACGCAGGACGGCGCGTCGGTGCAGGCGTTCACGTCGACCGGCAGCATCACGTGTCGCTACCTGGCCGGGACGGACGGGGCGTCGAGCACCGTTCGGCATCATCTCGGCCAGAAGCTGGAAGGCTCCTTCAAGGGCGAGCGGTTCCTGATGGGTGACGTCGACGCGACCTACGACCTGGATCGACGGGCGATGCACATGTTCGCGTCGTCGGGTGGTGGTCCGGCGCTCATCTTCCCGATGATGGGTGATCGTGTTCGGGTGATTGCCGAAATCGACGCCGCGGATCGAGACCGTGAGGCGACGATGGAGTGGCTACAGCAGGTGTGCGACGAGCGTGGTCTCGGCGCCCAGCTCCGCTCACCGCGATGGCTGACGACGTTCGAGATCCGTCACGCGCAGGTCTCGCGGTATCGAACCGGCCGAGTGTTCCTCGCCGGCGACGCGGCACACGTGCACAGCCCAGCGGGTGGGCAAGGCATGAACACGGGCATGCAAGACGCATTCAATCTCGGTTGGAAACTTGCTGCAGCAGTGATGGATACGGCGTCGGAGAAATTGCTCGACAGCTACCACGACGAACGCCACCCCGTCGCTGCGCACGTCATCGGCGAGACGACGCTGATCACACATGGCGCCACGATGACGTCGAAAGTTGCACGGGGCGTGCGCAATCGGCTCGTGCACGTCGTCGGAGGTGAGCGATTCGCGCAGCGGCGCATTGCCGACGAGATGGAGGAATACTCGATTTCGTACGTGCACAGCCCGATCGTTCGGAAGGGCCTGCATGCGCGAGTGAAGGCGGGGGAGGCCGCGCCCGCAGTGGTGGGGACCGAGTTGTGGCCGTACCTCGTGAAAACGCGTCGAGCACGGCCGTCGGACCATGTTCTGCTCGTCGTGAAGGCTGACACGCAACCGATTTCGATACCCGGTACGACGGCAGTAGCAGTGTGGGACGACGAGATCGCCGAGCGATACGGTCTGCAGGAGCACGGCGGCATCGTCGTCATCCGACCCGACGGATACATCGCAACGGTGACGCGGGTGGATGATGTCGCGGCCATCGAGTCGGCGCTGGCGTTGTCGACGACGGAGCCCGAACCGGTCTGACGGTATTCTCGCGTGGGTGAGAAAGTTTCGGCGCAGGCTCGTTCAGGTCGTAGGCGTACTGGTTGCGCTTGCCGTTGCCGTCATCGCTGCGTCGACGGCGTGGGTCGCGCATGCGGCATCCGGACGTGTGCACGATGTGGCCGACGCGCCGGAAGCTCCGGTGGTCATCGTGCTCGGTGCCGTGGTGCACGGCGGCAAGCCGGGCGGATTCCTGTCCGGGCGACTCGACGCGGCGATCGCGTTGGTGGAGTCCGGCAAGGCCAAGGCAATTCTGGTCAGCGGGAACCGGGACGGCATATCGGGCAACGAAATCGACGCCATGACCGAGTATCTGGTCGACGCCGGAATCGACCGAGGCATCATCGTGAGTGACGACTACGGAATCGACACGTACGACTCGTGTGTCCGGGCCGCGACGACGTTCGGCGTCACCAAGGCGTTGGTCGTCAGCCAGCCGTTGCACGTGTCGCGGGCCGTCGCGCTGTGCCGCGACGTGGGAATCGACGCCGACGGAGTCACCGCCGGCTGCGAATGCGGATGGCTGCCGGAATGGCGCAACTACGCGCGAGAATTGCTGGCGCGCCCCAAAGTTGCGCTGGACCTGCTGTCGGGAAGGCCTCCGGCAGTGGTGTCGGAGCCAGACGAGTCGTTGCGCGTGGCGGTGCGCTAGAACGCTACCTCACGCGCGGTCTTGAAATCCGAGTCGCCGAGAGATGGTCAGGGCGCCGTCGACCAAAGCCTCGGCCAACTCCGTCCTACGGGGCTGCTCGAAGTTGGAGAGGAACCCTCCGAAACTCAACGCAGCGACCGGTCGCCGCGCGCGGTCGAAGATGCAGGCGCCCAGAGCCGCGACCCCCGGGGTGACGTCCTCGAGGCTGATCGCGTAGCCGCGGGCACGGGTGTCGGCGAGGATCCGGCGGAGCGTCGGTTCGTCGACGTCCTGTCCCAGCGGCGTCGTGAGTGGTCCCGATGAGAGCAGTCGCGGCAGCAACGTGTCCTCGAGTTCGGCGAGCAACGCCACGGGCGCGCCGCCGATGAACAGCGGGAGAGATCTGCCGACGGACAGCGACATGACGCGTACGGGACGACTGCTTTCGATGAGGTCCAGGCAGACCGCTCTCGTGCCGTCCGGTACGACGAGGTACACGTTCTCGTCGAAGCGCGCTGCCAGATCGGACATCACATGACTGGCTTCGGTGCGGAGGTCGAAGCTGCCGAGAACACTGGACGCGAGTTCGAAGACGCGCAGTGTCATCTTGTAGTCGCCCGTCGACGTTCGTTCGAGCCAGCCGGTGAGCTCGAGTGTCGCGAGTACCCGATGCGTCGTCGTGCGCGTGTAGCCGCACCGTTTCACCAGTTCGTTGATGGAGAGTTCGGGGGATTCGCGGTCGAACGCCTCGAGAATGCGGGTCGCTTTGACGACCGACGCAATGTGATTCTTCGGATCGATCTCGAGCTCGGGGATAGCAGGCATCGGACTTCCTCGGTGTGACCGTTGACACTTCGACGGCCCTGTGAGACCGTTCTCACGGATTCCGGACAGGCTATCCGGATTCCGGACAACATGCAAGGTCTTCCGCCCACTCCTGTGGGCGACGCTCACCGAGGAGCAACATGACAGCCGTTTCGCAGGTACCGGATTCCATGATCGAACGGGTCGACGGATGGCACATCACTGTGGGCGAGGCTGCCCAGTTCGACTGTGTCCGAGATGGATCGATCGTCGAGTCCATCGCGGGCACCGGTCTCGCGGAGTTCGATTCCGTCGTGCGGCGTTTCGCGCCGTCGAGCTACGACGATGCAAGGATTCGCAGCCTGGTCGCGGACCATCTTCGTGGAACGTCCCCGCTTTCCTACCGGGTTCCGGACGCGACTGCGCTCGGCATTCTCGTCGGGGCGTCGTACAAGACGACGATCGACGAGGTACTGGGAGCGGTGTGGGAAGCGTGCTGCCACGCCGTGATCGCCGAGGTGACGCGCTTGGGGATCGCGACGTTCACAGTGCACTGCGAGCACGTGACTGCCGGGTCCGTCGTTCGCTTTCTCGAATCCGGGGACAGGCGGCCCTTCGTGGATTCCATGCGTCCCGCTCTGGGCGATGTTGCTCAGGTGGTGTGTCGTGGGTGAGCTGTCCGCACCCACGGTGCTCATCGGAGTCGACAAGGGGACCAGTTCGATCAAGACGATTGCGGTCGACGCGTTCTCCGGTGAACTACTCGCCGAATCCGGGTGTCCGACACCGTCTGTTCGAGCGGGGAGTGACCGTCACGAAGAAGAATGTGAAAAGACATGGCAGACAACGGCGGCAACGATCGCAGACGTCGTGGGACGGCTACCTCGGGACACCCAGTACCTCGGTGTCGGTGTCACCGGGCACATGGGTGGGTTGTGGGCGTTGGACGACGAGGGTACTGCGGTCGGTAACGCCATCTGTTGGCCGGATGCGCGCGCAACGGACGTGCTCGACGATGTCATCGGCCGCGACGCCGAGGGCGTGCTCTACGCCCTGGGCGGCAACGCGATGATCCCCGGCATGCCGTACCCGCTGCTTGCGTGGATGAAGGAGCACGACCCGGAACGCTACGCACGCATCTCCACCGTGTTCATGGCGAAGGACTACATCAACTACCGTCTCACCGGGGTGATCTCCACCGAGGAATCCGACTTGTCCTTCTGGCCCTGTGACCTCGCGCGCCGCACGACGTCGGACATCATCTTCGACGCATTCGGTATTCCCGAGGCCGTGCGCTTCGTCGCGCCCGTTCGACCCAGTGCCGCCGTGCTGGGTCGAGTAACGGCCGACGCGGCTGCGCTGACAGGCCTCCCGGTCGGAACGGCCGTCGCCGCGGGATGTGGGGATGCGACCGCGAACATGATCGGAATCGGCGCACAGGGCGACGGACAGGCGACGACGACACTCGGCACCAGTCTGATGAACGGCACGTCCTGCGCGGAGCCGCTGTTCGACCCTCCCGGAATCGGGTTCAGCTTTCTCATGCCGGACGGCCGGTGGCAGCGACAGATCACCAACTCCGGCGGTGGGACTCTGTGCCTCGACTGGGTCGTGCAGACCTTCTGCGGTGACCTCTCCTCCGACATACGGAACGGAACAACAACATTCGGGTCCGTCGTCGAGCAGGCGGCAGCCGCAACGCACCCGGGCAACGGCGGCGTGATTTTTCACCCGTACCTCAACACGGCAGGTGCGACGGCGCCGTTCGTGAACGTCCAGGCGCGGGGGAGTTTCGTGGGATTCGGTCCCGAGACCACCAGCGACCAGCTGATCCGAGCGGTGCTCGAAGGCACGGCACTCGCCATTCGCGACTGCTACGAAGCAATGCCCACGGACATCACGGAGATTCGTCTGACCGGCGGCGGCGCCCGCAGTGCGGCCTGGTGCCAAGTCATCGCCGACGTCATGCAGAAGCAGATGGTCGTCCCCGACGTCGCCGAATCCGGCGCTCTCGGCGCCGCGATGCTCGCAGGCGTCGCCGTCGACCACTATCGCGACTTGACCCACGCCACGACAACACTTGTCCGCGACGGGGCTGTCTACGACCCCGATCCGACTACGGCGAGCACGTACGACGACATGTTCGCCACCTACCGCGCACTGCTGCAGCCGCTGGCACCTGCATGGGCTCGGCAGTTCGCTTTCTCACATTCCCACAAGGAGAACCAATGATCGTCAGAACCGTTCTGGGAGATATCGATCCCGCAGAACTCGGCGTCACGCTGTGTCACGAACACTTGTTCACGAAACCCCCTGCGTGGGCGACGAACGAGGACTCGGACATGGTGTTGGACAACGTGGACAACGCCGTGTCCGAGCTCGGTGACTTCGAGGCGGTCGGTGGCGGCGCGCTGATCGAGATGACCACTGCCGACTATGGTCGGAACGCGGCCAAGCTGCTCGCCGCGGCATCCCGCAGCGACGTACACGTGGTGTCGGCGTCGGGTTACCAGAAGGGCGTCTACTATCCCGATTCGGTCGAGGCCGACAGTGTCGACGATGTGGCGCAGCGGTTCATCGACGACGTCACCGTCGGCGTCGACGGCACCGATCTTCGCGCCGGCGTCATCAAGTACGGAACGTGCCGAACGGACCGCATTCGCGACGACGAGAAAAAGGTCCAGAGGGCGGTCTCGCGAGCTCATCTCGCGACGGGAGCCCCGATTTCGACGCATTGCCAGGCAGGCAAGCTCGGCACCGTCCAGGTCGCAGGTTTCGAAGAACACGGTGTCGATCCTGATCGCGTCCTGATCGGGCACGTCGACCGCAACCTCGATTACGACTACGTGCGCGAACTGGCGTCGACCGGTGTGTGGATCGGCTTCGATCACTGGACCAAACCGAAATACCCGTCCGACGACATCCGAATTTCGTTCGTGGAACGGCTTTTCGACGACGGATTCACGAAGGTCATGGTGTCCGGCGACCTCGGACGCCCCAGCTATCAACCGAGCTACGGGGGCACACCGGGTTTCGCGGGATTGACCCGCCGAGTCCAGGCGCGCATGAACGACAAGCTGATTCATCAATTGTTCGTCGTCAACCCGGCGCAGTTCTTCGCGTTCGAGCCGGTCCGGGCCAGCTGATGTCGAACGACAGCGGAATTCTGTTCGACTTCGACGGCACGTTGGTCGACTCCGGCGGTGCAATTCTCGCGGCGTATCGCCAGACCTTCGAGGAAGAACTGGGCGTACCTCTACCCGCCGAGCTCGAGGACGTTCACGTTCTCATGGCACCACGGCCCATCGAAGTGTTCGCAACGTGGTCGGACGGCGACGCTGCGGAGCTGGTCGACGCGTACGGACGTCACTACGTCGGCGGCGCGTACAAGCACGTTCGGCCTTACGACGGAACTTTCGACCTGATCTCCGAATTGGCCTCCAACGGAACGAAATTCGGTATAGTGACCAACAAGTCGCGGAAGCGATTGCTCCTCGATCTCGAATGGGTGGGCATCGACCCGGCTTTGCTCAGTTGCATTGTCACAGCGGATGATTCGGTCCAACGCAAGCCCGACCCCACGCCGATCCGAATCGGTATCGAACGATCGCACATCGATATCGCCGGATCCTGGTACGTCGGTGACGGCCCGCAGGACATTCTCGCCGGAAGAGCCGCCGGCGTGCGCACTGCGGGCGCGAACTACGGATACTACGGCGCGGAACTTCTGTCTCCGCACGCGCCCGACCTCTCGCTCGAGACACCTCTCGACGCTTTGGGCATTCTCACCTCCTCCCTTCCTCTCCACTAATCGGACACAACCGATGAGGTTGTGACAGAACGGAATCCGATATGCGATCTCTGACGATCAATTCGGTTCGGGACATCAACGATCTGATCGACCTCGAAGACATCCGAACGCGTCGCCACAAACTGCTGCTGCTTCTCGGCTTGGGTGGCATCGCGTTCGAGGCCTTCTATCTCGCGGTCCTCAGCGCCGGTACGAGCCCGATGACCGAACAGCTCGGTCTCAGTGCGAACGAAGTGGGCCTGGTCAGCTCCTACGGGTACATCGCTACTCTCATCGCCGCATTGACCTGCGGCTTTCTTGCGGACCGTTTCGGTCGGGTCAAGTTGATGGTGGTGGCCAAGATCGTTGCCGTCATAGCGCTCGCCATCATGGCCACCGCGCCGGACTTCCTGATACTCGTCCTCGGCCGATGCCTGGCCGGAGCCGCGTACGGCATCGACCTCGGCGTGGCGATGGCGTACTTGGCCGAGTTCCTTCCGAAGCTACGACGCCACCTCCTGAACTTCTGGCAGGCCCAGTGGTACATCTCCAGTTCCTTCGCGCTGCTCGTCGTACTCGGGCTCTACAACTTTGACCTGGGTCTGAACATCTGGCGCTGGTCGCTCGCAGCCGCGGCAGTGTTCGCGATCATCGTCACCGTCGGCCAGATCTTCTTCATGCCCGAGAGTCCACGCTGGCTCGCGGAGAAGAACGACCTCGGTCGGCTCGGGAAATCTCTGAATCAGGTTTACGAGATTCAACCGGTGTTCCCGTCATCGGGAGTGCTCGCGGCGGACGAACAGCGCACGGACACCGGCAAGTGGTCCGATCTGTTCAACAAGACTTATCGTCGGCGGACGATTCTGGCCAACGGCGTCACCGCGATGCAGGCGTTGCAGTACTACGCCGTTGCCTACTACTTGCCGGTCATCGCCTTGACGCTCTTCGGGGGTGGATTCGGAGAAGCAATCTTCGGATCGTTGGTGTTCAACATCTTCGGCATCATCGGCGGCATCGCATCCATCTGGGTGGCACGTAAGCTCGGCGCGCACGGCGCAGCAATGTACGGCTTCCTGGCAGTCGCGGCCATGATCCTGGTGCTCGGCGTCTTCTTCGATTCTCTGCCCACCGCGTTGATGTTCCTGGTGCCGGCGATGTTCATCTTCTTCCACTCTGCCGGACCGGGTGTATCGGGATTGACCATGGCGGCCATGGCCTATCCGAGTGATCTTCGCGGCCGCGGTGGCCAAATCGCCACCGTATCACAGAGTCTCGGCGGCATCGTCGGTCTCTATGCGTTCCCGAACATGGTCGACGCGTACGGATTGTCCACTACCATCACGATCTTCGCGATCGTGCCACTCATCGGTGTCGTCATCTGCCGAGCCATCATGTGGGAGCCGTTCGACGAGGGTGACGCCGTCGCACTCGAAGCCGAGGCCCAGATCGGCAAGCCGCTCGAAGGGCAGGCTCGATGATGCGCACCGCACTGATCACGGGAGGTGCGCAGGGACTCGGACTCTCGACCGCGACAAGGCTGGGAGAAGACGGTTTTCACGTGATCGTCGCCGATATCGTTCGAGACCGCGCCGACGAGTCCGTCGAAAAGCTCACGGCCGCGGGTATTGCCGCTACAGCGGTAGCTATCGACGTGACCGACGATTCCTCGGTGCGAGACTGTTTCGCCGTGGTCGATTCGGTCGGCGGCGGCCTGGATGTACTGGTCAACAATGCGGGCATCATTTCGAGATCCCACGCAGAGGACACCGAGTCCGATCGCTGGGAACGCGAGCTGTCCGTTCACCTCGGTGGTGCCATGCGGTGCAGCAGGGCGGCATTCCCGAGACTGCTCGAATCCTCGGCGCCTGCGATCGTCAACCTGGCGTCGGTGGGGTCGACCTTCGGATTGCCGCATCGGTTGGCGTACAGCACTGCGAAGACCGGGGTGGTCGGAATGACACGGACCTTGGCTGCGGAGTGGGGGAGACGGGGCATTCGTGTCAACGCCGTCGCTCCCGGATACATGGATACCGGCATGATGCAGTCGGGCATTGCAAGCGGCACACTCGACCGCGACCGGATCCTGATGCGAACGCCGTTGATGCGCTTCGGACGGCCCGAGGAGGTGGCGTCGGCAATTTCCTTCCTGGTGTCCGCCGATGCGTCGTTCGTGACCGGTGTCGTACTCGAAGTGGATGGTGGCATCACCATCGACGGAACATTCCACACTGACAACAGCTACAAGGACGAGGTTGCGTGACATGACAGTTCTCACGACGGCTGTTGCGCCGGAACAGTTGCGCGACAGAAGTTTTGCGCTGAGGCGTCGAATGATGCATATGGCGGCGGACAAAGGCGAGGGATACATCGCCCAGGGGTTGGGCATCGCAGATGTGCTTGCGGTCGTCTACTTCCGGCAGTTGCGGTTCGACGCGGCCGATCCCGAATGGGTGGACCGCGACCGTTTCGTGCTGTCGACCGGGCACTACTCCGTCGCGCTCTACGCAGTCTTGGCGGAACTCGGAATTCTCGACGACGACGACATCGCGACCTACGGGCTCAACGGCAGTGACCTGCCGATGAGCACATTCGACGAAACACCGGGTGTCGAGATCACCGGTGGTTCGTTGGGGCATGGTCTCGGCCAAGGCGTCGGGATGGCCCTGGGGCTCAGGCTCGACGGTCGGGATTCGAAGGTGATCGTCGAACTGTCCGACGGGGAGCTACAGGAAGGGTCGACGTGGGAGGCCGCGATGTCGGCTGCGAGCTTTCGGTGCGCGAACCTCACCGCGGTGGTCGACTGCAACGGCATACAGGCGGACGGTCCGATGGTGCTCGACATGGAACCGGTCGCGGACAAGTGGGCGTCGTTCGGTTGGGTGGTCGAGGAAGTCGACGGCAATGATGTCGATGCATTGTGCACGGCCTTCGATCGCCTCGACAGCGTCACCGACCGTCCGAAAGTGATCATCGCGCGCACCACCCCAGGGCACGGCGTACCGACATTGGTCGCCAGAGAACGCGCGCACTTCGTACGCGTCGAACCGGGTGAATGGGCGTCGCTCATCGAAGAGTTGGAGAACAACCATGCCTGATCTGCTGAACCGTGCCGGAGGCATGGGTGAAATCGCCGAGGTACAAGGGCCGTACGAGACAGCGCCGTTCGGCAACGAGCTCGTCGAACTGGCGAAGACGAATCCGTCGATCGTCGGACTCAGCGCCGACATGTCGAAGTACTCCGACATCGTCCCGTTCATGAAGGCGTACCCCGAGCGTTATTTCAATGCCGGTGTCGCCGAACAGAGTGCAGTCATGATGGCTGCCGGACTGGCGAAGGTAGGAAAGACCGCGTTCTGCGCCACCTACGCGGCGTTCCTGTCCAGACGTGCGCTGGACTTCATCGCTATCGCGTGCGCGCACAGCAAGGCAAACGTCAAAATCGTCGCGGGATCACCAGGATTGGTGAACCCGTACGGCGCGACGCACCAGTCGCTGGAGGACTTGGTCGTGATGCGCAGCGTCCCCGACCTCACGGTGATCGACCCGTGCGACGCCGTCGAATTGCGACACGCAGTGCGTGCGGCGGCGGCAACTCCTGGCACCTTCTACATCCGAAATCTGCGCGGCAAGGTGCCCGTGGTGTTCGACGAGTCCGATTTCGAGTTCGTCGTCGGCAAGGCGCGGCGGGTTCGCGAAGGAACGGATGTCGCAGTCATCAGCACCGGGTTCATGACGGAACGAGCGATGAAGGCGTCGGATACCGCCCGAGACCTCGGTGTGTCGGCCGCGGTTCTGCACGTGCCGACGATCAAGCCGTTGGACGAGCAGGCGATCGTCGACATCGCCTCGTCGGTCGGACGCGTGGTGGTGGTCGAGAACGGATTGCGCGCAGGCGGATTGGGGACTGCGGTGATCGAAGTGGTGCACGATCGCGGTATTGCTGTTCCCGTCACGCGCATCGGTCTGCACGACCGATTCCATCCCTGCGGGTCTCAGGCCTACAACGAGAAGGCCTTCGGTCTCGACCAGGATGCGATCACCGACGCCGTGGTGACGGGTAACTGGGCATTCGCATGACAGTCGACTACCGCCAGTTCGGCGCGCCCCGTCGGTACATTCAGGGACCGGATGTCATTCGTGACTTGGCGAGTTTCGTCGCCGAGCACGGGCGTCGTCCATTGGTCGTCGTCGATGAATTCGTGCTTGCGACGCTCGGTTCGGTCGTGACGGGGTCGTTCGAGGAAAGTGGCACGGACTACGAGGTGTTGACGTGTTCCGGTGATGTGACGCGGCCGAACATCGCCGAACATGCTGCCCTGGTGAGAGATCGGCGGCGTGACGTGGTGGTGGGGATCGGTGGGGGCAAGGCGCTGGATCTTGCCAAGGGGATCGCCATCGATCTGGGCGCGGAAATGGTCACCTGCCCGACCATCGCTTCCAACGACGGGCCGACCGCGCGGATCTTGGCGATATACAACGAGAGTCATGTGCTGTGCGAAGTCGGCAACCTGGAGTTCAATCCGAGTTGCGTGGTGGTCGATACCGCGCTGATCGCACGTGCTCCCGTCCAGTTCCTGATATCCGGCATCGGCGACGCCGTGGCGAAGAAGTTCGAGGCCGACGCGTGCAGACTCGGGACCGGAAACACGATGCAGGGAACCCGGCCGCTGGACATCGGAAGCATCGTCACGGCCGGCTGTTACGACATGCTCGCGACACATGCGGTCGACGCCGTGAAAGCTGTCGAGAACGACGAACTCACCCCTGCTGTCGAATCGGTGGTCGAGGCGGTCGTGTTGCTGTCCGGGATCGGGTACGAGAACGGGGGGCTGTCGATAGCGCACTGCATGACCAGGGGGCTCATGGCAGGTAGGGGAACTCGGTCGGTGCTACACGGGTATCACGTCGCCTACGGACTACTCGTACAGCTCGCGCTGGAGCGTCACCACGACGACGTGGTCGGTGAAGTGACGGACTTGTTGTCGGCAGTGCAGTTGCCGACGTCGTTGGCCGACATGGGGATGCACGACGCAACGCCCGACGAGATTCGCGAACTCGCAGTCGCCGCCATGTCTGCTCCCCACATCCGCAACACGATCGCCGAGGTTACTGTCGAGACACTCGTTGCAGCGATCGAGACCGTCGAGGCTCGTGCTCTGGAGCGTGCACCGAAAGAACCTCCCCGCGCCCGAGCGTGATGGTGGTGTGCGCCCGTTGGGCGTCGTCGAGGTCATGCGTTGCCATGACGACGACGGCGCCCCTGGCCGCCTCGTCGTCGACGACGCCGTCGATGATGTCGCGGGCCTCGGCGTCGAGACCGGTGGTGGGTTCGTCGAGCAGGACGAGATCACCTCGTTCGACGAGTGCCTGCGCGAGGAGCGCTCGTTGACGTTGGCCACCGGAGAGCGTCGACAACCGGCGTGACCGGAGTTCGGTCAACTTCAGGCGCGCGATGGCGTCGTCGACTGCTTGTCGATCTTGCTTCGTGGCCCGTCCGAGGATGCCGCGTCGCGGCCAAGTGCCCATGGCAACCACCTCGCCGACGGTGATGGCCATGCGGTCGTTCACGTCGGAGCGTTGGGGGACGTAGGCGACGGAACATCGGTGAGTGTCGACGGTGCCGTGTGAGGGCGTGACGATCCCCGCAAGTGATTGCAGCAGCGTCGATTTGCCGGATCCGTTGTGCCCGACGAGTGCGGTGACCGTGCCGGGCCCGAACGATGCGGTGACGTCGTGCAGCGCGGTGGTGTTGCCGTACCGGACGGACAGGTTGCGGACGGTCACCGATTCGTTCATGACAACCATTGTCGCATATGGTGCTGGATGTGGATTGGCTACTCGACCCCTTCGCTGTCTCGTTCGTGCAGCGCGCCCTGTGGGCAGGCATGCTCGTATCGATCTTGTGTGCGTTGGTGGGAACCTGGGTCGTGTTGCGCGGCATGGCTTTTCTCAGCGACGCGGTATCGCACGGCATGCTGCCGGGCGTCGCGATCGCGTACCTGATGAGTGCGAACCTGCTGGTCGGCGCGGCAGTGAGTGCCGTCGTCATGATCGGAGGAGTGGCGTGGGTGTCGCGACACTCGCGGCTGTCGGAGGACACGGGCATCGGGTTGCTGTTCGTCGGCATGCTCGCGCTCGGGGTCGTGATCGTGTCTCGTGCACGGTCGTTCGCGGTGGACCTGACGTCGTTCCTGTTCGGTGATGTGCTGTCGGCGACATACGCGGACCTCGTGTTTCTCGCGGATGCGGCTCTGGTTGCGCTGGTGGTGTCGGTCGTCGCCTACCGGCCGTTCGTGGCGCTGGTGTTCGACGAGCGGAAGGCCCAGACGTTCGGATTCCGACCGCGGTTGGCGCATGTGGTGCTGCTGGCGTTGGTGGTGCTGGCAGTGGTGGCGTCGTTCCGGATCGTCGGGACGTTGCTGGTCTTCGGGCTGTTGGTGGCACCGTCGGCGACGGCGTACTTGTTCGGGCGGTCGATCGTGCCGTCGATGATCCTGGCCACGTTGTTCGGATGGTCGGCAGTGGTCGTGGGGCTCCTCGTGTCGTGGCACGCCAACACCGCCGCGGGCGCCACGATCGCAGGGTTGGCCGTGTTGCAGTTCTTCCTGGTCGCGGGGGTGCGGGCGGTAGTTGGTGCGCGGGGCTCGGGTGGTGAGCGGGCGTCGGGTGGTGACCGGATGTCGGGTGGTGACCGAATGTCACAGACGGTCACTCTGAGTGACTGAGGGGCGCCTTCGCTAGTGCGTGGGCGCGGGGTGAGCGAGGGACCCATTCGGCCACTCTGAGTGAGCGAAGGACGCCCTCGGTCCGAACCGGGCCGCCGGCCGAGCTGAGCGAGGGACGCATTCGGTCACTCTGAGTGAGCGAAGGTCGCCCTCGGTCCGAACCCGGCCGCCGGCCGAGCTGAGCGAGGGACGCATTCGGTCACTCTGAGTGAGCGAAGGTCGCCCTCGGTCGAACCGGGACACCCGCATGGTTTACCGTAATGACAATCGTTGTCATATCTGTCTGGAGATTCTGTGCGGAAATTAGTTCTGGCTGTCGGCGTCGTGGCGCTGACGGTTGCTGGGTGCAGTAGTGAAGAGCCGACCGAGCCGGTTGCCGAGGAGACCGGAACCGCGCGAGCCGGTAGCGACCTGGCTGCGGAAGCCGGGTCGACCGAGGTCGAGGGGGCCGAGCCGCGACTCGTGGTAGCCGACGCCGACTCCGGTCGCATCGATGTGCTCGACCTCGCGACGGAGGAATCGCTGCATTCGTTCGACGTCGAGGACGCGTCGCGCATCACGACGATCAACGGACGTTACGTCGTCGCGACGGACGAGACGAAGGCGTCGGTGCTCGATCCGGGATCGTGGACGATCGAGCACGGCGACCACTCGCACTCGTACATCAAGGATCCCGTCGAGATCGGCACCCTGGACGGGGACGAACCTGCCCACGTCATCGCCGGCGATCGGAAGGTGTCGGTGTTCTTCGACGGCTCGGGCACGGCGGACGTCATCGACTTCGACTCCCTGAGCAAGGGCGAGTCCACAGTCGCGACGACCATCGAGAGCGCGCCGCATCACGGCATCGCTGTCCCGCTGTCGGATCACTTCGTCGTGTCGACGGGCGGAACCGAGGAAGAGTTGCCGAACGGCCTCGAATTGCGTGACGGCTCGGGCGAACTCGTGAGAGCGCTCGAGGGCACGTGCCCCGAGATGCACGGCGAGGCGGTGTTCTCGAACTACTTCGTCGTCGCATGTGAGGACGGCATTCTGAAGGTCGACGCGACGGCCGAGTTCGCGACGACCAAGTTCCCGTACCCGCAGAACGCCGAGCGTGCCTGGTCGGTGAAACATGGATCGCGTGGAGCGCTCGTCGCCGCACCGACGGCGACGGGCGTCCTCGTTCTCGACACCCGCTCGGGACAGTGGGTCGAGGCTCGGACCGCGGACGAGGCTGTGGCGTCGGGCATGTCGAGCGATGGCAAGACGGTGCTGTCGCTGCAGACCGACGGCACTTTCCGGACGTTCGATGCGGTGACCGGGGCGGAACTGTCGTCGACGCCGGTGCTGGCGGGGCCCGTCGGCGAGGACGACTCGCCGGCGATCGTCGTCGCCGGAACCCGTGCGTACGTGTCGGATCCGGCTGCGAACGCTGTCGTCGAGATCGACTACCGTGACGGCGGACGCGTCGCGCGCACGTTCGACTTCGAGTACTCGCCCGGTTCGATCGGAGTCGTCGGCGCATGAAAAAGCTGATGCTGCTGGCACTTCCGCTGCTGGCTGTTCTCGCGGGCTGTTCCGATGCCGGGGCGTCGGGCAAACCGACGATCGTGGTGACCACGAACATTCTGGGCGATATCACGTCGAATATCGTCGGGGACCAGGCCGACGTCATGGTGCTGATGCCGCCGAACTCGGATCCGCACTCGTTCGAGATCTCCGCCGCCGAGGCGGCACGCGTCGAATCTGCGGACTTGATGATCGTGAACGGACTCGGCCTGGAGGAAGGCGTCGCCAAGACCATCGATGCGGCGCGCTCGGAAGGCATCGAGGTCGTCGAGGCGGGACCAGCTGCGGATCCCATCCAGTACGTGACGGGCCAGTCGACCGGTGCCGAGGATCCGCACATCTGGACCGACCCCGAGCGCATGCGCAGCGTCGTGACGTTGATTCGTGACGCAGTGAATGCCAACGTCGACGGTGTGAATGTCGATGCGGCAGCCGCGGATTACGATGCGAAGCTCGTCGAACTCGACGTACGGATGGCCGAGAGGTTCGACGCCATTGCGCCGGACAGTCGAAAGTTGGTGACCAATCATCATGTGTTCGGGTATCTCGCGGATCGTTACGGATTCGAGGTGATCGGTGCGGTCATTCCGAGCGGCACGACATTGGCGTCGCCGAGTGCGTCGGACCTGTCGGAGCTGGCGGGGACGGTACGGGACGCCGGTGTGCGGACCATCTTCGTCGATTCGTCGCAGCCCGACCGATTGGCGCAGGTGATGGCGTCGGAAGCGGGGATCGAGATCGGCGTCGTGAAGCTGTTCACGGAGTCCCTCGGTGACGAGAACTCCGAAGCACCTACCTATCTGGAGATGATGGATTTCAACTCCGCGGCGATTGCGGAGGGGTTGGGGCGCTGACGTGCCCGTGCGCGCGAATGTACAGCCCGCTGTACATTCGCGCGCACGGGGCGCGCAGCGCCAATTCCGTTGCAACACATGCATTTGTACGCACTACACCCTTTGACATGCGTTTACGAAGCCCTGTACTTCTGATGCCATGACAATTCGCTCATCTCGTACGCTCGGCGCAGCTGTGGCGCTGGGTACCTCGGCGGCCCTGTTGGCCGCGTGCTCGTCGGAATCGACCTCCGATTCCCCCACTGAAACGACCACTGCCGCAGCGCAATCGAACTCGGCGGCAACGCCTCGCATCGCCACCAGCTACGACGGTGGCGTCCTGATCCTCGACGCGAAGACGCTCGAGACCGTCGAGGACATCTCCGGCATCGACGGCTTCACCCGGCTCAACCCCGCAGGCGACGGACGACACGTGTTCGTCAGTGGCTCGGGCGCTTTCACCGCTCTCGACGCGGGAACGTGGACCGAGGGCTCGGAGTACTACACGTCGACTCCGGCGCTCACCGACGTGAAGTTCGACGCCACCACGCCGGGTCACGTCGTCCGTCACGACGGCAAGACCGTGCTGTTCGACGACGGCACCGGCAACGTCGACGTCTTCGAATCTGCGGCGCTGCTCGAAGGCTCCAAGCCGGACTCGGAGCGCTACACGACGCCCGAGGCGCATCACGGTGTTGCCGTGGAGCTTTCGGACGGTTCGCTGCTGACGACGATCGGCAACGAGGACGAGCGCACCGGGATCGTCGTGCTCGACGCCGACCGCAAGGAAATCGTCCGCAACGAAGAGTGCCCCGGTGTCCACGGTGAGGCTGTCGCGGCGAACGAGACGGTCGTCGTCGGCTGCGAGGACGGTCTGCTGATCTACCGCGACGGCGCGATCACGAAGGTCCAGAGCCCCGACGCCTACGGACGCATCGGAAACCAGGCGGGCGACGAAGACTCGCCGGTCCTGCTCGGTGACTACAAGGTCGACCCCGACGCCGAACTCGAGCGCCCGACCCGCGTCTCGCTCACCGACACCGTCTCCGGCGAACTCACCCTCGTCGACCTCGGCACCAGCTACACCTTCCGCTCGCTCGGACGTGGACCGGCGGGCGAGGCCATCGTTCTCGGAACCGACGGCGCGCTGCACGTCATCGACGTCAACACCAAGGCGGTTACGAAGACCATCCCCGTCGTCGATGCCTGGGAAGAGCCGATGAAGTGGCAGGAGCCGCGTCCGGCGCTGTTCGTCCAGGACGGCACCGCGTACGTCTCCGAGCCCGCGACGAACGAGATCCACGCCGTCGACCTCGCCACCGGCACCGTCGCCGTGACCGGACAGCTCGATCACACACCCAACGAGCTGACCGGCGTCACCGGGTAGTGCGCAGACGCACCCGTGCGTGGTTGGTTGGCCCCTGGGCCAACCGACCACGCACGGGTGGCGAAGCCGCCCGACCTCTTCCCTCGGCAACAATGTGTGTGTAACCTCAGTTACCAGCAATGGTGCTTGTTTTCGGGTCCTAGGCCCGTGAGCACGGCAAACGCGCAATCGGGATGAGGTGCACAGCTCATGGTTACGGTTACCCGCCAGACGGGACGCACGACTCGACTGCCGGTCGAGACCTACCGAGAGATGCTCGACGTACTGTCCGAGGGGTCGGTGCGTCGCAACTTCGATCCGTATCTGGACATCGACTGGGACAGCGACGAGTTCCAGATGACGTCGGACGACCCGCGGTGGGTGCTGCCGGAGTATCACCCGCTCGGCGGGACGTCGTGGTATCGGAATCTGTCGATCGATCGGCAGATCGAAGTCGGACACCACATTCAGATCAACTCGGTGAAGGTCGGGTCTGCGTTCGAGAGCATCCTGATCCGCGGAATGATGCAGTTCATCATGAAGATGCCGAACAACTCACTCGAGTTTCGGTACTGCCTCCACGAAATCACCGAGGAGTGCAACCACATTCAGATGTTCCAGGAGTTGGTGAATCGCTCCGGCGCCGATGTGCCCGGCATGCGTACCGATTTCCGACTCGCGTCGCCCACGATGGGAATGCTGGGCGCAGCGTTCCCCGTCGTGTTCTTCATCGGCATCCTGGCGGGGGAGGAGCCGATCGATCACTGGCAGAAGTCGGTGATCCGCCAGGGTGCGGACGTCCCACCGGCGATGCTGCGCACCATGGAGATTCACATCGCGGAAGAGGCGCGGCACATCTCTTTCGCGCATCACTTCCTGCGCCAGCACTACCCGAACCTCGGGCGGTTCAACAAGTGGCTCGTCGCGGTGTCGACGCCGATCATCATGCGCTGGCTCGCCGGCGTCATCATGGCGCCGCCGCGAAAGCTGGCGTCCGACTTGGGTATTCCGCGCGCCGTCGTGAAGGAAGCGTACTGGGACGGACCGGTCGGCAGCGAGCAGTTGCAGTCGTACTTCGGTGACGTTCGCATGCTCGTCGACGACATCGGAATGACCAACCGGACCGCCAGGTATCTGTGGAAGAAGCTGCGTATCGACGGCCAGATCTCCCGGTTCCGCGGTGAGCCGGACAGGTCGGTGCACGACTGAGCCAGGAGCCTGCGGGACCGAGTCGGTGATGCAGGCCGTGCGTGGGAATGTATAGCCCGCTATACATTCCCACTCACGGGGCGCGGAGCGCCACCACCCGCCGCGCCTGACGTGCCACTGCCTCGTCGATCAGGAAGCCGCGGGAGTCGACGGCGACACCCGTTGTCGCCAGCGCTTCCAGAACGGCGTACGCATCCTGAACCTCATCGACGGTCGGCACGAAGACCTTTCGTGACGCCGCCACCTGCGCCGGATGGATGCAGGCCCGCCCGACGAATCCGAGCCCGGCGAGCTTCCGGGTATCGGATTCGAACTCGTCCAGGTCACGGAAGTTCCGCGACACCGCAGCCAGTGGCGGTTCGATGCCGGCCGCGACGGAGGCCGCGACGACCTGACTGCGCGCGAACAGCAACGAATCGTGCGAACCGTCCACACCCAGGTCGGCCGCCAGATCCACCTCGCCGATCTGCAGGAACCTGATGCGCGGCGCCCTGGCAATGGCCAACGCCTCGAACACTCCACCTGCGGTTTCGATCATGGCCGAGATAGCCGCCTCAGGACACACCTCGTCCAGGACGTCGGCGACCCGCGTGACCTCCGCCGCCGACCCGACCTTCGGCAACCACACACCGGTCAATCGGGGACCGGCGACGGCCCGAACATCGTCTAGATCGCCGGGATTGACGCGAACCCAGACCTCGACGTCGCCGGGCATGCACTGCGCCACCCACTGCGCGACGGTGCGTCGCGCAGTCTCCTTGTCGGCCAGCGCAACCGCGTCTTCGAGATCGAGTACGACGGCGTCGGCCCCCGACGCGAGCGCCTTGTCGAACCGTTCGGGCATGGTGCCCGGTACGTAGAGGTAGGTCAGCGCACCGCTCACCCGATGACTCCACTGCCGGCGACGAGGGACTTCGCGATGACCGTCCGCATGATGTCGTTGGTGCCCTCACCGATGGCCATCAGCGGTGCGTCACGGTACAGACGTTCGACGACGAACTCCGTCGAATAGCCGTAGCCGCCGTGAATACGCATCGCTTCGAGGCTTGCGGTGATCGCAGTCTCCGACGCGAAGTACTTCGCCATGCCGGCTTCCATGTCGACGCGCTTGCCCGAATCGGCCTGCGACGCAGCCCAGTACGTCATCAAGCGTGCGGCCTGCAGTTGGGTGGCGATGTCCGCGATCTTCAGCTGAATGGCCTGGAAGTCGGCGATGGGCTGACCGAATGCGGTGCGCTCGCGGGCGTACTGCAACGCCGCGTCGTAGGCCGCCTGTGCGATTCCGACGCTTCGGCCGGCGATGTTCAGGCGTCCGATCTCGAGTCCCGAGAGTGCTTGCTGCAGACCACGGCCTTCGACGCCACCGAGCAGAGCGTCGACCGGAACGCGGACGTTATCGAGCAGGATCTCGCAGGACTCGGTGCCCTTGTAGCCGAGCTTGCCCATGTCGCGCTGCACTTCGAAGCCGTCGGTGCTCGTGTCGATCAGCAGCAGGCTCATGCCCTTGTGCGGGGGAGTCGCGGTCGGATCGGTCTTCACGAGCACGGGCAGTACGTTCGCGTGGCGAGCGTTGGTGATCCACGTCTTCGCACCGTTGACGATGTAATGGTCGCCGTCGCGCTTGGCGGTGGTCTTGATGCCCTGCAGGTCGGTTCCGGCGCCGGGTTCGGTCAGGCCGACGCCGGTACGCCATTCACCGGTTGCCAACTTGGGCAACAGGTTCTGCTTCTGCTCGTCGGTGCCGTGCTTGTTGATCATCCAGCACGACAGGTTGTGGCTACCGACGATTCCTGCAATGCCCATCCAGCCCCGCGCCAACTCTTCGTACACGAGCGTGAACGACACCTTGTCGAGGTCGATGCCGCCGTACTCTTCGGGTGTGGTGATGCCGAACAGACCCATGGCCTTCATGTGGTCGACAATCTCGGTGGGGTAGCGGCCGCTCTTCTCCCACTCGTTCGCGACAGGGACGATTTCCTTGTCGACGAAGTGGCGCAATGCTTTACGGAACTCGAGCTGATCTTCGGTGTACGTGAAATCCACGGGAGGTGTCCTATCGGGAAATGTCGGCGGCCAGGTCCAGCACCGCGGTGAGGTCGGGTTCGTCGGCCAGGCCGAAGATCCGGTCGGCCAATTCCTGTGCGCGAGAGTGCGAACCGCAGTTCGCGTCGAACTTGTCCCGCAGTGCGTCGTCGTCGAGCGGGAATGCAGCGCTGCCGCGGCTACCGTCGACGCGGCCTTCGAGGATGCGGCCGTCGTCGAGAGTGATCAGTGCCCGCCCGGGTGCCGACGCGGCAGGCCCGTCGTACATCATGTCGTTGACGCGCACCTTGCGAGCGGTCTGCAGGATCTCCTCGCGCGCAATCGATTCGGGTGTGTACGTCTCGACTGTGACGGCGCCGTCGTGCAGCAGTGCGGCGACGGACCACGGCAAGTCGAACTTGCCGTCGTATGTGCTGCGCGGTGCGGCGACTCCGGCGTTGGGGCCGCAGACGATGTGCTTCGAATCGGGGTGGACGAACACCTCGATGTCGGCGACCTCGTCGGCAGACGCTCCGGCAGCTTTCACGGCGTCGAGCGTCACGTGCATCAGCTGGCAGCTGGGATACGGCTTGATGCCGATGCGCGTGGCCTCCCAGGTGCTGCCGAGGTCGTTCGTCAGAACCGTCAGATCCGCGGGGCGGTCCGAGAGTGCGGCGTACAGTCCGCGCTTGCCCTCCAGTACCGACGCAGGTCCGCTGGCGCCGGCCGCGGCGAGCCGTGCAGCGAGAATGCCGTTGAAGCTCGCCGATCCCGGATGCAGGGACTTGGTGTCGGCGTCGCTGTCGAGGAACTCGAGCAGACCGGCGCTCGACGAGCCCGCAATACCTAACGCGTGCACCAGAACCGACGGCTCGAAGTCCATCAGGCGTCCGGCGACGAGTGCCGACGACAACGTTCCGACGACGCCCGATGCGTGCATTCCACGCGCATGGAAGCCGTGCGGACTGACGGCGCCGAGGCGGCAGGCGGTTTCGAGACCGAGAGCGAAGGCGGTCAGGATCTCTGCCCCCGTCGCTCCCGTCTCCTGCCCGACAGCGAATGCCGCAGGTAGCGACACCACGGTCGGATGAACGAGGGCACCGGCGTGGGTGTCGTCGAAATCGAGGGCGTGTATCAGCACGGCCGTCGCCATGGCGGCGGCGGGTGCTGAGAGACCCGCCGAGCCGGTCAACGGCCGAGCTTCGCCTGGGCCACCGAGAGCATTCGCGACGGTCCATCCCGCGGTGCCGCTGCCGAATCGTGCTGCAGCAATGGCATTTCCGACGCCGTCGAGCATGTGCCGCGCAGCTGCGTGCCGGACGTCGTCGGGCAGATCGCCGACGCCCACTGCCCACTCGGCAAGGTCACGCGACGTCATACCCGGACACCGGCTTTCCCGAATGCACCTGCGGCATCGAGTTCGGCGACGCGGTCGGCGTCGTACCCGAGAGAGTCGAGGACTTCCTGGAAGTGCTCGTTGCGTTGCGGTGCCCGACGGTACTCCGGCTTCTCGGCTCCGAAGTTCACCGGCGAGGCAACCTGGCGGATGGTGTCGTATACCGGGTGGGAGGTCTCGACGATGAGATCCCGTGCGAGCGTGTGGGGTTCGTTCAGCGCCTGCTCGATGTTGTTGACCGGACCGGACGGAACGCCCGCCGGACGCAGCAGCGACAACCAGTGTTCGACGGTGTCGGTCACGAAGACTTCTTCGAGGATCGGGAGAAGCTCACCCTGGTTGGTGCCGCGCAGTGCGAACGACGTGAAACGCGGGTCCTCGCCGAGTTCCGGTCGCCCGATGGCGACGACGAGGCGCTCCCAGAACTTCTCCTTCGCGCAGCCGACGATGAGCCAGCCGTCGCTCGCTTCGAACGCCTGGAACGGAACCAGCGACGGGTGCGCCGAGTTCTTCGTCCGTACCGGCTCGAATCCCGCGTTCAGGTGCCACGTCGCCGGGTAGGTGAGCAGCGACATCGCCGTGTCGTAGAGCGAGACGTCGCAGTCGCCGCCGACGCCGTCGCGTCGCGCAGCATGAAGACCGGACAGCAGACTGATCGCCGCGACGAAGCCTCCCGAGTAGTCGACGAGCGACAGACCCGATTTGGTGGGCGGGCCGTCGGGATCGCCGGTGACGTCCATCCAACCGGCGAGGCCCTGCAGAATGTAGTCGTAGCCAGGCTCTTTCGCGCGCGGACCGGTCATGCCGAAGCCGGTCAGGCTGCAGCACACGATCGCGGGATTGAGGTGCTTCAGGTCGTCGTACGTGATTCCGATCTTCTTCGGAACGTCGCCGCGCAGGTTCGAGTAGACCGCGTCGGCGCCGCGCACGAGATCCTCGAACACGGCGCGACCTGCAGGCGTCGAAAGGTCGAGCGACAGGCTGCGCTTGTTGCGGTTGAAGGTCTCGAAGAACAACGAGTCCTCACCCTGGTTGTACGGGGGCACGTAGCGCCCGACGTCGCCGCCGACGTTCGGGTCTTCGATCTTGATGACGTCCGCACCGAGATCGGCGAGGTGGACGCTGCCGAACGGGCCGGCGCCGTACTGTTCGAGCGAGATGATGCGGACGTCTTCGAGTGGCCTCATGATTCGGTGCCTTTCGTCTCCGGCAGCTGCAGCGGGCCGTTCTTGGCCTGGGGGAAGTAGTTCTGGCCGATGCCGCTCTCGCGCGTCGCGACCATGACGGAGCGCTTCCACGAAATGACCTCCACGCCATCCTGATTCAGGCCGCGGGTGATCATCGAGACGATTCCCGAGTACGGCCGCGACTCGGACTTGCGCAGTCCGGTGCACAGGCTCTCGGCGTAGATGGTGTCACCGGCGTAGACCGGATGCGACATCTTGATGTCGGTGAACGCGAGGTTCGAGATCGCGTTCTGACTCATGTCGAGTACCGAAATACCCAGCACCACAGCAACAGTCAGACCCGAGTTGACGATGACGCGTCCCTCGGTGATCGGGTTCTGCGCCGCGAGGTGGGCGTTGAAATGATTCTGGTTGGTGTTCATCGACAGCAGCGTGACCCACGTGTTGTCGGTTTCGGAGATCGTCCGTCCCAGGGGGTGTTGGTACACGTCACCCACGACGTAATCCTCGAAGAAGCGCCCTAGAACGGCCGGATGGGTTGCCACCGTGTCTCCTCAGGTTGGTTCGGCGAATGCCTTCCACTGAACCATAAACATCTGATGTTTAGGGTGTCAAGGGTCACTATCGCCGCAGAACCGCGGAGAAACTGGGCGGAAAGAGCAGATATTTACTCGGCGCGCAGCCGATCCATCTGCCGGTACGAGTCGCCGAGGTGGTCGAGGTGCTTGCGCATCAGATCCATCGCGCTCATCGAATCGCCCGCGACGACGACGTCGAGAATCGCGCGGTGGTCGTGGTCGACGCACTGCCAGAACCCGTCGGGCGCATGATCGCGCCCGAAACGACTGGACAGGACACGAAACACCGGTGCCGTGATGAGCTCGAGCAGGGGATTCTGGGCGGCACGCAGCAGGACGAGGTGGAACTCCTGGTTCTGCTTGTACGTTTCCGGGCCCTGCGCACCCGAGGGGTCGAACATGGCCGCATGCAGCTGTTCGAGATGTTCGTCCGTGCGACGGAACGCTGCGATACCCGCTGCCGGAACCTCCATGAGGTTGCGGACTTCCATGAGCTGGTCGACGGTCACCGCTTCGGCGGCAGCCATCAGCGCCACGCCCGTCTCGAGGTGAGCGCTGATGTGCCCCACGCTGGGTTCGGCGACGAAGCTGCCGCCGGTGACGCCACGCGTCGTGAGAATGAGGTTCTGGCTGGCCAGCGACCGTAGGGCTTCCCGAATCGTGCTGCGGCCGACGCCGAATTCGGCGCTCAACTCGGCGTCGCCGGGAAGTCGGGCGCCGGGTTGGAGTTCGCCGGACAGGATTCGCTCGCGCAGGCGCGCGGCCAGAACGGCGTATGCCGGGCCGCTCTTCGGCGCCACGTCGGCGGTCGTATCGGTCACGTCGCGATCCTTTTCGTGCAGGGGCCGGTGCGGGCACGAGCCTATCCCGAGTGATGCGATTCGTCCTGAACATCAGCGCCGTTTAATCATCCGCCTTTTGAACGCGCACGATGTCTGGATCGGACCTTTCGGGCGCCGAAACCGAGTTTTCATGATCGAAACATCTGAGGTATTGCTTTCCTATCGGGCGACAGGCACTATGACACCAGTCACCTTCGCACGGTGAACCCGACACTTTTCGGGGTCGACGCATTGCACGTCAGCCCCTCCGCTCCACCGCGAGCGCCGGCAGAAATGGAACCTAGGATGAAACGAATCGGAGTCGACGTCGGCGGTACGTTCACCGACCTCGTGCTGTGGGACGACGACGGCACCGTGGTGGTCCACAAGACACCGTCGACCAATCACGATCCGTCGATCGGAACCATGGACGGCATTCAGGTTCTCGCCGAACGCGCCGGAATCGACCCGTCCGAGATCGACATGTTCTTCCACGGCACCACCGTCGCGACGAACATCGTGCTCGAGCACAACGGCTGCGACGTCGGCATGATCACCACCGAAGGGTTCCGCGACCTCCTGCACATCGCGCGTAAGAAGCGTCCGCTCAATTACTCGAACTACCAGGACCTACCGTGGCAGAAGTGGCAGCTCGTGCCGCGCCGCAACCGTCGGGTCGTGCCCGAACGCATCGACGCCGCGGGCAACGTCCTGACGCCGCTCGACGAGGACGCCGTCCGTGAGCAGGTGCGCCTGCTGAAAGACCGTGGCGTGCAGGCGATTGCCGTCGCATTCCTGCATTCGTACCGCAATCCGACGCACGAGCGACGCGTCAAGGAGATCATTCTCGAGGAGTTCCCCGAGGTCTTCATCTCGCTCTCCAGCGAAGTCGCGCCGCAATACCGTGAGTACGAACGCTTTTCGACGGCCGCATTGAATGCATTCATCGGCCCGAAGACTTCGAAATACATCGAGAACCTGGCGGGCAAGGCAAGTGCTGCCCAGGTCGGCGAGGACGTGCACCTGATGACGTCGGCCGGTGGCCTCGTCACCTCGCGTAGCGCCAGCGAGATTCCCGTGTCGCTGCTCACCAGTGGCGTCATCGCCGGCCTGCTCGGTGGCTGCGCCATCGGCAAGGCATCCGGATTCCCGAGCGTCATCACACTCGACGTGGGTGGCACGTCGGCCGACGTCGGCGTCGCGCCCGACGGTGCACTGCGTATGAAGCACCTGCTCGACACCCGTATCGGCGACTACCACGCGATGGTGCCGATGGCCGAGGTCGACACGATCGGCGCGGGCGGCGGCTCGATCGCCGTCGTCGACGACGGTGGCATGTTCCGCGTCGGCCCGCGGTCTGCAGGTGCCGTTCCCGGGCCCGCCTGCTACAACCGCGGAGGCACCGAGCCGACGTCGACCGACGCGATGGTCATGATGGGCTGGCTGCGGGAGAACAGCTTCCTGTCCGGCACCATGGAGGTCAAGCCGGAACTGGCGCGTGAAGCAATCCAGACCCACATCGCCGACAAGCTCGAGACCCCGGTCGACGAGGCCGCGATGGGCATCTTCAAGATCCTCGCGCACTCGATGACCGAGGCCATCAGCCTGCACTCGGTGCGCAAAGGCTATGACCCACGCGACTTCTCGCTGATCGCCGAGGGCGGCGCCGGACCGCTGTTCGCATGGCAGATCGCCGACCAGCTCGGCATTCCGCGCGTGATCGTTCCCGGCCACCCGGGCATCACGTCGGCAGTCGGCCTGTTGACCACCGACATTCGCTACGAGATGCCCACCACGGTATGGACATCGTCGGCCGACCCGAACGTCGAGCTGATCTCCGAGCAGATCGACCGCCTGTCGAAGCAGGCCATCGCGCAGCTCGAAGCGGACGGTGTTGCCCCCGAGGACATCTCGCTCGAACGCAGCGTCGACTGCCGCTACGTCGGACAGGGCTACGAGCTTCGCGTGTCCGCGCCCGACGGTGAAATCGACGACGTCTGGGTCAAGACGACCGCCGAGGCATTCCACGAGGCGCACGGCCGCACGTACTCGCAGCGGTTCGACGACAAGCCGGTGCAGCTGATCAACGTGCGCGTCACGGGTGTCGGCGCTGTCCCGCACGTCCGCATCGCCGAGATCGAGAAGGGCGGCGACGACGCGTCGGCCGCGATCAAGACCACGACGCAGGCACTGTTCTGGGCGAGCGAAACCGCGAAGCCGGAGTGGGTCGAGACCCCCGTCTTTGAACGCTCACAGTTGCTCGCGGGCAACAAGATCGACGGTCCTGCCATCGTCGAACAGTTCGACTCCACCACCATCATCGGCATGAACCAGCACGCATACGTCGACGCTGTCGGCCACATCATCATCGAGAGGAAGCCCGCATGAGCAAGGCGCTGATGCCCAAGACCGGTGTATCGCTCGCGGGCGAAGCCACGCGCACGTGGAACGACGTCGAGGTCGATCCGATCACGTTGCGCGTCATCGGTGGTGCACTCCAGTCGATGGCCAAGGAGATGGCCCAGGTTCTCTACCGCATGGCGTATTCGAGCCTCATCCGCGAGTCCGAGGACCTCGGCGCAGGCATCTTCGACGTCAACGGCCGTGAATTGTGCGAGTCGGATTCCACTCCCATGCACTGTGGTTCGATTCCCGCTTACATCCGCGGTGTGAACCGTCGACTCGCGGGGACGTACAAGCCCGGCGACGTGATTCTGCACAACCACCCGTACCACGGTGCGGCGCACTCGCCCGACTACGGCGTCATCATCCCGATCTTCTGGCAGGGTGAGCACATCGGATTCGCCGGCTGCACCGGCCACGTCTCCGACGTCGGCGGTAACTTCCCCGGCCTGTGCATGGACGTCGTCGACGTCTGGGCCGAGGGCAAGCTCATGGACTCGATGAAGATCTACGAGGCCGGAGTCCGCAACGACTACCTCATCCAGCACATCCTCGACAACGTTCGCACGCCCGAGCAGAACCGCGGTGACCTCGAAGCCCTCATCGCGTGCTCGCGCATCGGCGAGAAGCGCTTCACCGAACTGCTCGAGAAGTACGGCCTCGACACCGTCATGAGCGCAGGCGAGCGGTGGATGGACTACTCGGAGAACATGCTGCGCACCAAGATTCGGGAGATTCCCGACGGCAGCTACTCCGCGCCCATCGGTTACCTCGACGACGACGGCAAGAACCGCGGCGAGCCGTTGGCTGTGGCCGTACGTGTTCAGGTGGAGGGCGAGGACATCCTCATCGACCTCACCGGATCCAACAGCCAGGTGCCGACGGCGTTCAACGTGCCGTTCGAGGGCTCGGTGCTCCCGGTCGCCGTGTCGGCGATCCGCACGATCCTGCTCGACGAGGACATCACCGAAGAATTCGTTCCGCAGAACGACGGCTGCTTCCGCCCGGTCAAGGCCTACGCACCGGAAGGCACGATCTTCAACCCGGACTTCCCGGCGTCGTGCTTCGCTCGGTTCTCACAGGTCAACCGCGTGTTCGACTCGATCAACCTGGCGCTGGCTCCGGTGCTGCCGGATCACTCCATCGCCGGTTCCTCGGCTGCGCTGTGCGCCATCGCGTATTCGGGCATCGCGCCGGACGGTGAGTCGTACTGGGTGTACATCGAGATCAACGAGGGCTCGTACGGTGGCCGCAACGGCAAGGACGGCATGGACGCCGTCGACGCGCTGATGGCCAACACCCGTAACAACCCCATCGAGGAGCTCGAGCTCAACCACGCGATGCGGGCTCTGCGGTACGAGCTGCGTGACGAGCCGCCCGCTCCCGGTCAGTGGCGCGGCGGCATCGGTAGCGTGCGCAAGTGGCTCATGGAGACCGACACGTTCCTCGGATCCGAGGCCGACAACCGTTCCGACGCACCCGCCGGTGCGCTCGGCGGTCACGACGGTGTATCCGGCTCGTTCACGCGCAACGCGGGAACGGATCGCGAGGAAGTGTTGTACTCCAAGGTCACTCAGGAAACGATCAAGGCAGGCGACACGCTGGAGATCAAGCTGCCGTCCGGCGGTGGCTTCGGTGATCCGTTCAAGCGTGACCCGTTCCAGGTGCTCAGCGACGTCTGGGACGAGTACCTGACGGCCGAGGATGCACGACGCGACTACGGTGTCGTCGTGGATACCGAGAAGTGGGTCGTCGACGAGGACGCGACGGCGGGCCTGCGCGCAGGGAGCGCGGCCTGACCGATCTCGGCGCGGTCATCACCTGGTGTGACCGCGCCGGGAGTTCTTCGGGGCCGTTGGCGGGCATGCGGATCGGCGTCAAGGACAACATCGATGTTCAGGGCGTCGTATCGACCTGTGGGTCACGGTTTTTCGAAGACAATGTCGCGTCGGCGGATGCGGACGTCGTCACCCGGTTGATCGGGGCCGGTGCGCGAATCACGGCCAAGCTCAACATGGCGGAATTCGCCGTCGGCGTGACGTCGCAGAACACGGCCGGGCCGGTGCCGCGAAACCCGTGGGATCTCGCTCGGGTGCCGGGTGGGTCGAGTGGCGGTTCGGGATCGGCCGTCGCCGCTGGGCTCGTCGACGCGTCCCTCGGCACCGATACCGGTGGGTCCGTGCGGCTTCCGGCGTCGGCGTGCGGTGTCACGGGCCTACGTCCGACGTGGGGTGCGATCAGCAACGACGGCGTCTATCCCGTCAGCGAGGATTTCGACACCGTCGGGCCGATGGCGCGCACCGTCGACGATGTGGCGCAGCTGTTCTCGGTGCTGTCGACGACGTCGGACCTCGGAGGGACGGCGCGTCGGATCGGCGTTCCGACGGTGTTCATCACCGACGACGTCGATCCGGCGATTTCCGACGCGGTCTCCGCTGCTGCGCGTGAGTTGGCGGCTCTCGGTTACTCGCTCGTGCCGATCGAGGTGCCGGGTGCGGCGTCGGCGCAGGACATCGTCTACACGCTGATCTACTCGGATCTCGCTGCCCGCCATCGGGAGCGTCTCGAGACGTCGCCCGAGTTGTTTCAGCCGGCGACGTTGGAGCGAATTTCGTTGGGGCTGAAGATTACCGAAGAACAGCGGTTGGCGGCTCTGCGGGGCCGCGACGAGTACCGCGCCGGACTGGCAGGGTTGTTCTCGGACGTCGACGTCGTGTTGACGCCGACGATGCCGGTGGACGTGCCGCTGATCGACGGCGACAGTGGAGTGATCGAGCAGTCGCGGCGGATGGGGCAATTCAGCTACCCGTGGTCGCTGCACGACGGCCCGACGCTGGCCCTGCCCGTCGGGTTCCATCCGTCGTCGGGCATGCCCATCGGTGCGCAGTTGACCGCTGCGGCGCACCGCGAACGCATGCTGTTCGAGGTGGGTTCGCGGTTTCAGGCGGCTACGCCGCACGTGCGCGCGAATGTATAGCCCGCTATACATTCGCACGCACGACGGGGTCAGTCCTTGTAGTAGACGAGCTGGTGACTGGTGGCGAGCAGCTTTTCGTCGCTGCTCCACAGCTCGGCCGTCTGATCGAAATATCCCCGGTGGAAGCGTCGCGCATGGGCGTGGGCGAGAACGTACGAATCCGCCTGTGCTGCGACGTCTTCCGTGGTGGCGAAGAAGTGGATGGTCAGCGTGATGGTGCCCGCGGGGACGTATTTGCCGCGGCGCTGGAAGACACGTGGGTAGAAAATGTCGCCCATCGACGTCAGCGCCGCGAAATCCAGTGCGCGTGAGGGTGTATCACGAACCCACAGCGAGATGGTCGAGTCCGCGGCTTCTTCTTCGACCAACGCGCCTGCCGCGAAACGCATCTCGTAGTTTCGTGCCCAGGCGATGAAGTCCGGAAAGCCGCTCTGCTCGAGTTCGGACGGTGCAGGCACGTCCGGGGGAGTGGCTTCGTCGTCGTCCCAGGTGTCGCGACGGTGTCCGAACACCGCAGTCGCCGTCGTCGCGATCTCGCCGTTCTGGCTGACTTCCAGGTACCAGTGCTGATTGCTGCGGTTGGTGCGCACTGCCCGCGTCGAGATCTGGAACTCGCCCTCCGCGATCGGGCCCGCGAAGTTGATCGTGATCGAGAGCGGATCCCCGTGGCGGTCCGGGTGCGATTCGACGGCACGGACGAGCGTAGCTGCGGTGACGCCGCCGAAGGGGCCGACCATGTTGTTGTACGGCGCGGACGTGCGGCCCAGATAGACGCCGGGCTCGATGCTGGTCAGGGCCACTGCGTCGTCGAACGGGTGGGTCATTTCCATACCGTGTTGATATCACGAGCGATGGCAATGCCACCCGTGCGTGCGAATGTATAGCGGGCTATACATTCGCACGCACGGGGCGACGGAGTCGCCCTAATCAGCGCTGGTGGCTCCCAGCAGATCACGGACACGGTTGGCGACAGTGGTGAACTGCGGCTTCTCCATCGTCGAGCTGTAATCCCGCTTGTCCGGCAGGTCGACGTCGAGAATTTCGACGATCCGGCCCGGCCGTGGACTCATGACGACGACGCGGTTGGCAAGGTAGACGGCCTCGGCGACCGAGTGGGTCACGAGCATGACCGTCGTTCCGGTTTCACGCCAGATGCGGTGCAGCTCGACGTTCATCTTCTCGCGGGTGAGAGCGTCGAGCGCGCCGAACGGCTCGTCCATGAGCAGCACTTCGGGTTCGTGCAGCAACGCCCGGCACAGTGAGACTCGTTGCTGCATGCCACCGGACAGCTCGTGCGGCAGCGCGTTCTCGAACCCGGTGAGTCCGGTCATCTCGATCAGCTGGTCGGCCTTGGCGGCGGTCGCCTTCTTGCTCATGCCGCGCATCTCACCCTGTAGCAGAATGTTCTTGCGCACGGTGCGCCATTCGAGCAGGGCCGCCCGTTGGAAGACGTAGCCGATTCCTCGCTGTGGGCCTTTCACTTCGCGTCCGCCGAGACTCACGCTGCCCGAGCTCGCGTTGGTCAGTCCAGCAACGACTTTCAGGAGCGTCGACTTACCGCATCCCGACGGTCCGGCGATGGTGACGAATTCGCCTGTGCGTACGGCGAGATCGACGTCGCTGAGTGCGGTGACCTCGCCGCGCTTGGACGAGAAGCGGACGCTGAGGTCGTCGACGGCAACTGCAGTATCGGTCAGCGTCGTCCTCGGTCGTTCGAACGTGGCAGTCATGTCAGGCCTCACTGCTCGGTAGTGGTGGTGAAGGAGGAGTCCCAGTACTTCGACGGGTCCTCGGCGCTCTCGAGGAGGCCTGCGTCACTGAGAATGGAAATGGTGGACACCCAGTCCTCCTCGGAGTTGACTCCCGGCGCGTTGCCCTCGGTGTTCGGTGTCGTCAGCAGCGGAATGGTCTCCTGCCACTGCTGCAGCAGCACCGATTCGGGCGGTGTCTGTGGGTCCTTGCCAACCATCGATGCCACTGCCGCTTCGGGATTGGCAATGGCCGCCTCGAACGCCTCGCTGGTGGCGTCGACCATGGCTTGGACGAGTTCCGGTGAACGCTCGATGGTGGATTCGTTGGCGATGAGGCCGTTGCTGAAGAAGTTCAGGCCGGCATCCGAGTACTTCAGGTAGCGCATCTCGCGTCCACTCTTGTTCGCGATGTTGGGGCCCTGGTCGTGCGCGAAACCGATCAGACCGTCGACCTGACCGGACAGCATCGCCGCGATCTTGCCTGCCGAGTCGAGGCTCTGTTGCTGAATCGACCCTTCGTCGACGCCGACGGCAGCCAGGTAGGCAGGAAACGTCGTTGTCGGGGCATCGCCGGCGGACACGGCGATGGTCTTCCCTGCCAGGTCTGCCGTGGACTGGATGGGGCCGTCCGCGTAGACCTGAACTGCCGACGGCGTGGTCTGGAGGTAGACGCCGACGCTCTTGACGCGGACGCCCTTGTCGATGTTGCTCAGTACCGCGGCCGAGTCGGCCCATCCGAAGTCGGTCTGGTTGGACCCTGCGGCCTGTGCGGTCTTGGTCGATCCCTGGCCCGCGGTGATGGTGAGGTCGATCCCGTGCTTGGCGAAGATTCCCTCCTGCACTCCGTAGTAGAACGGCGCGTGCTCGCCGTACGGGTACCAGTTGAGCATCAGCGATGTTGCGGTGGTCTCGCCGTCGGTGCCCGGCGCCTTCTCCTCGGCTCCGGCGCCGCTGCAGCCGGCGAGGACGAGTGACGATGCGGCGGCGGCCGCGACGACGATGTTCTTGAGCTTCATTTCGTTCTCCGATGTTCAGACTGCGGCCGCGGATGCAGTGGATCGACGCGACGCGTGCCAGGGGATGAGGAATTTCTCGGCGATCTCGATGATCATGAACAGGATGATGCCGAGGGCCGACATGATGATCAGCGCGGCGAAAAGCATTGCGGTGTCGATGTTTCCGTTGGCCTGCAGGATGACGTAGCCGAGTCCTTCGTTGGCTCCGACGAATTCGCCGACGACCGCGCCCGTGACCGCAAGAGTGGCGGCGATCTTCAGACCCGACATCAACTGGGGCAGCGACGCCGGGAAACGCACCTTGGCGAACGTCTTCCACCGGCTCGCGCCCATGGTCGAGGTGAGTTCGAGAATCTCGGGATCGACCGAACGCAGTCCGGCCATTCCGGCGATCACGATGGGGAAGAACGCCATCAACACGGCGACGAGAATCTTGGGGCTGGCTCCGAATCCGAGCCACACGACGAAAAGCGGGGCGATGGCGATCTTCGGAATGACCTGCGCGAACAGGATGAGTGGGTACATCGTCTTCTCGAGGGACGACGAGTAGATCATCAACACCGCGACGGCCTCGCCGACCAGGGCGGCGATGACGAAGCCCGCGACGGTCTCGTACGTGGTGACCCACGTGTGGCCGGCGAGGTACGACGCATTTTCGAGCATCGTGTTCCACGTGTCGGCGGGGGACGGAAGGATATAGGGCGCAACCAGTTCGGATTCGGTCACCGCCCACCAGGCTGCAATCAGAACGGCCACGAGGGCCAGTGGCCGCCAGAGGCCGGACCAGGTGTTTCGGAACGATGGCACGGTGGATTTCAAGCTCCGTCGATGATGCGTCGGCGCGGGGTGGGACGCCGTCGGCTCAGCGGAACGGATCTCGACCGACGTTGTTACCGCCATGTGGAGTCCTCGCGTAGTAGTGGTGCGGGGCCACTGCATTACCGGGCACCGCGGTTGGAATGCGCTTTCCGAAGCTGCAGCCGAATGTAGTGTGACCGCGCCCACACTGTCAAGGGTGGGTAAAGATTACCTGCTCAGAGCACTGCTGGCGCGCAGAACGACGGTCCCGGGGGCGTACTCGTGGAGGCTTTGGCTCGCCGCGGAATCGCTCAGCGCCAACTGCACTGCGCGCTCACCGATCTCGACGAGCGACAGCGCAACGGTCGTCAGGCTCGGAAAGTGGTCACGTAGCGTCGGGATGTCGTCGAAGCCCGCGACACAGACGTCGTTCGGGACCTGCAGGCCGAGGCCTCGCCACGCGGCTATCGCGCCGATGGCCATGACGTCCGTGACCGCGAAGACGCACGGTGGTGTGCCGTGACTCGGATGCAGTTCCAGCGCCGCGGCGAGGCGTCGGGCAGCGCTGTATCCGCCGTCACGCGAGAAGTCGCCGGCCACTTCGATTTCGGGGGTCAGTCCGTGCCTGGCCAGCGCGTCGACGAAACCGTTGCGACGATCCACCGACGTGCGGATGTTGCCGGGCCCTCCGATGACGGCGAAACGCCGGTGTCCTTCGTCGACCAGCGCCTCCGCGAGTTGAGCTGACGCAGCGAAGTTCTCGGGTTCGACTGCCGCGCCGAACGGCAGCGGTTGTCCGATGACGACGACTTTCCCGTCGTTCTTGCGGTAGGCGGCGAACTCCTTCTCCAGGTCGCGGTCGAGGTCCCCGCTCTGCCTAGAGCCGGCCAGGATGATCGCGTCGGCGCGATGCGAGATGAATGTGCTGACCGATTGTCTTTCGATGTCGAAGTCGCGCTCGGTGCTGGCCAACAGCACCAGCTTTCCCGCGGCACGTGCCTCGTTCTGTACACCGCGCACGATCGACGAGAAGTACGGGTCGGCGACGTCGTGCACCACGAGGCCGATCAGCCCCGTCGACGAGCGGGCAAGTGCCTGGGCCTGGGCGTTCGGAACGTAGCCGAGATCGGCCGCGGCGGCTCGAACGCGATCGGCGACGCCCTCGCCGGGGATGCGAGAGGACCCGTTCAGGACTCGTGACGCGGTTGCCTGCGAGACGCCCGCAGCTGCCGCGACGTCCTGCAATCTGACTGCCGCCATGCGTTTTTCCCTCCCGGTGTTGACCGATCGACATGGACAGCATAGCGTGGAAAGCGCATTCCGAAGCTGACTTACTTGCTCGACGCGTGCTGGGCCTTCTCGTCCGCACTGCATCCGGAACCTCTTCTCAGAAAAGGCACCTCTTATGCCCAACTCCACTCGTACCCTGCGTATCGCCATGAACGGCGTCACCGGCCGCATGGGCTTCCGTCAGCACTTCCTGCGTTCCATTCTGCCGATTCGTGAGCAGGGCGGCGTTCTGCTCGAGGACGGGACGCGAGTTCAGGTCGAACCCATTCTGGTCGGACGCAACGAAGCCAAACTCCAGGAACTGTGCGCTCAGCACGGTGTCGCCGAGTACAGCACCGACTCCGCATCGGTCATCGACGACGCCAGCATCGACATCTATTTCGACGCACAGGTCACGTCGCGTCGTGCCGAGGCCCTGGCGTCGGCGATGAAGGCCGGCAAGCACATCTTCACCGAGAAGCCGACCGCGGAGACTCTGACGGAGGCCATCGAATTGGCGCGTATCGGACAGAACGCGGGCATCACGGCGGGCGTCGTGCACGACAAGCTGTATCTGCCCGGGCTCGTGAAGCTGAAGCGGCTCGTCGACGAAGGTTTCTTCGGACGCATCCTGTCGCTGCGCGGCGAGTTCGGATACTGGGTCTTCGAAGGAGACGGCCAGCCGGCGCAACGTCCCAGCTGGAATTACCGAGCCGAGGACGGCGGCGGCATCATCATCGACATGTTCTGCCACTGGAACTACGTGCTCGAAGGCATCCTCGGCAAGGTCGAGACCGTCACAGCGAAGGCCGCGACACACATCCCGACGCGGTGGGACGAGCAGGGCCGTGAATACGCCGCCACCGCCGACGATTCCGCGTACGGGATCTTCGAGCTCGAGAACGGCGTTGTCGCACAGATCAACTCGTCATGGGCCGTGCGTGTGTTCCGCGACGAGCTCGTCGAGTTCCAGATCGACGGAACGCACGGTTCGGCCGTGGCGGGCCTGCGCAACTGCGTCGCACAGCATCGTTCGCACACCCCGAAGCCGGTGTGGAACCCGGATCTGCCTGTGACGGAGCCGTTCCGCGACCAGTGGCTCGACGTGCCCGCGAACGCGGACCTGGACAACGGGTTCAAGCTGCAGTGGGAGGAGTTCCTGCGTGACGTGATCGCCGAGCGTCCGCACCGCTACGGTCTGCTGTCCGCGGCACGTGGCGTTCAGCTGGCCGAACTCGGTCTGAAGAGCTCGGCGGAAGGCCGTCGCCTCGACGTTCCGGAGATCACGCTGTGACCGCACTGTCTGCCGACCTGTCGATTGCCTTGCCGGGCAGAGGCATTCACGTACTCGGCGAGCCGGGGGACTGGACCAAGCCCACGGCTGCGTTCAGCTCGCGCATCGCGTACGCCGCCGCGCACGTCGTTCCGCGTGCGACAGCCGACAACACACCCGGCGCTCTCGCGGACATCGACTGGGATGCAACCCTGGCGTATCGGCACGAACTGTGGTCGTACGGACTCGGAGTCGCGGATGCCATGGACACCGCCCAGCGCGGCATGGGCCTGGACTGGGCGGCGACGGCCGAGCTGATCCGGAGATCGGGTGCCGAAGCGGCTCGCGTCGGCGGCCTGCTCGCCTGCGGCGCCGGTACGGATCAACTCGATCTCGCGGCGTTGCCGTCGGGCAAGGAGGGTCTTGCTGCGGTGCTGGATGCGTATCGCGAGCAGATCGCAGTCGTGACCGAAGCCGGGGCGAACGTGATCATCATGGCCTCGCGCGCGTTGGCTCGCGTCGCGACCTCGCCCGAGGACTATCTGCACGTGTACTCCACACTGCTCGACGAGGTCGACCGACCGGTCATCCTGCACTGGCTCGGAACGATGTTCGACCCCGCGCTGGAAGGGTACTGGGGCAGTGCGGACATCGACTCCGCCACTGCGACTTTCCGTGATCTGATCGCGGCGCACTCCGGCAAGGTCGACGGCGTCAAGGTCTCGTTGCTCGACGCAGGGCACGAGATCGCGTTGCGTCGCGCGCTCCCGTCGGGTGTCAGGCTCTACACCGGAGACGACTTCAACTACCCGGAACTGATCGTCGGCGACGACCTCGGTCACTCCGACGCGTTGTTGGGCATCTTCGCAGGTATCTATCCCGCGGCGTCGACGGCATTGCAGGAGCTCGATCGTGGCAATGTCGAACGCGCAGAGGAGATCCTGCGGTCCACACAGGAACTCGGGCGGCACATCTTCGCGGCACCGACGTACTACTACAAGACCGGGATCGCGTTCCTGTCGTGGCTGAACGGCAAACAGGCCGGGTTCTCGATGGTCGGGGGACTTGCGTCGGGCCGAAGCGTCGAACATCTGTCGACGCTGTTCGTTCTGGCCGACCGCGCCGGATTGCTCCTCGATCCATCGCTCGCGGTGTACCGCATGGGGCTGTTCCTGGAACTGAACGGAGCTTCGTCGTGACCCTCTCTGCCTACGATCTCGACAATCCCTACGCTGCACTGTCTCTCAACACGAAGACCGTCAACAGGTGGACGCTGAAGGAAGCGATCGACGGCGCAGCGCGGGCCGGGCTCGGGGGGATCGGGCCGTGGCGCGACCGGGTCCAGGAGGCAGGCGTCGCACGGGCAGCAAAGATGCTGTCCGCCGCGGGACTTCGCGTCTCGAGCCTGTGCCGTGGCGGCTTCCTGACGGCCATCGACGACGACGGTCTCGAGGACAACCGCCGAGCGCTCGACGAAGCCGCCGAGCTCGGCGCACCCGAGCTCGTGATGGTGATGGGCGGCATTCCCGATCGCGACTTGATCGGTGCCCGGGCCCGCGTCGAGGAGCGCCTGGCGCTACTCGTGCCGTACGCGCTCGAGCGGGGCGTGCGCATTGCGTTGGAGCCGTTGCATCCGATGTTCGCTGCCGATCGCGCCGTGATTTCGACTCTCGGACAGGCACTGTCGATGGCCGAGCCGCATCCGGTAGAAGCCGTCGGAGTCGTCGTCGACACGTTCCACGTCTGGTGGGACCCGGACCTGCGGTCGCTCATCGAGACCGCCGGGCAGCGTGGTCGCATCAGTTCGTATCAGGTGTGCGACTGGCTCGTTCCGATGGAGGCCGACCCGCTGTTGTCCCGCGGCATGATGGGCGACGGTGTCATCGACTTCGCATCGATCGGAACCTGGGTGCGCGACGCCGGATACCGCGGCGACGTCGAGGTCGAGATCTTCAACGCACAGGTGTGGGCCACGGACGGCGACCAGGTCGTCGAAACGATGAAGCAGCGGTACCGGGATCTGGTGCTACCCGCGTTGGCGCCTGCGGGCGGCTGAGCCGCCCGACCCCACGTGCGTGCGAATGTATAGCGGGCTATACATTCGCACGCACATGCGGCGAAGCCGCCCGTCGCCTACCAGGAGTTCTCGTTGAGTTGGATCCGCATGAACGACGTCGCCAAGGGATACGACGGGAGGGTCGTTCTCCGCGAGGTGTTCTTCCGGCTCGCCGACGGCGATCGCGTCGGACTCATCGGCCGCAACGGTACCGGTAAAACGACGCTGCTGAACCTGCTGTTGGGGCGCGAAGCTCCGGACTCGGGAACCGTCGACACCACCGAAGGCGCACGTATCGGCTACTTCTCGCAATTCTCCGAGCTCGACGGTGACCGCAGCATCCAGACCGAGCTCGAATCGCTCTTCGAATCCGTACACGCGATCGAGGCAGAACTCGCCGAGGTCGAAGCCGCCCTCGGCGGTGACCTCGACGAGAAGCAGATGTACAAGCTCGTCGATCGTCAAGCCGAGCTGCTCGACGCGATGGAGAACAGCGGCGGCTGGACCTACCACCAACAGATCGACACGGTCCTGTCGATGCTCGGCTTCAACGCCGAACGACGCGAGCTGCCGGTCGACCGACTGTCCGGCGGCTGGCGCAACCGAGCCGCTCTGGCCAAGATTCTGCTCGACTCGCCCGACGTGCTACTGCTCGACGAGCCGACCAACTTCCTCGACGTCGAGGGCATCGCCTGGCTCGAGCGGTGGCTGCGCGACTTCAGAGGTGGTCTGCTCGTCGTCTCGCACGATCGACAGTTTCTCGAGCAGGTCGTCACGAACATCGTCGAGATCGAGAACAACCACCTGCAGATGTACGACGGTTCCTACTCGGAATACGTTGTGCAGAAACAGTTTCGACTCAAGAACCTCGAACGTGAATTCAGCAGCGAACAGCAGCTGCTTGCCTACGAGCAGGAAGCGATCAACGACCACAAGGAAGCGCTGAAGAATCCCAGCGCGGCATTGAAGCGTCGACTCGCGAACATCAAGAAGGCGAAGAATCCGCGCCCCGTCGATACCGTCGTCACCGCGATCTACGGCGGCCTGCACGTCACGGACGATCTGGCAGAGATCACGGGGATCTCGAAAAGCTTCGGTGAGCACGCTCTGTTCTCCGACGTGTCCTTCGAGATCCACCGCGGTGACCGCATCGCGATCACCGGTCCGAACGGCTGCGGCAAGACCACGCTCGTCGACATCCTCACCGGTGTCGAGCAACCGGACAGCGGCAAGGTGAAGTGGAAGACCAAGGCGCCGTCATTCGTGCATTTCAACAAGGTGCTCGGCGATCTGGATCTGGACGACACGGTCACACATGCCGTCAATGCGATGCCAGGGAGTCTCGCGTTCAGTGCGACGAAAAAGGAGGTCAATCGCTTCCTGACACTTCTCGGATTCTCCGAACTGGACCTGAAGTCCAAGATCGGCACTCTGTCGGGAGGGCAGAAGGCCCGTGTCGCGCTGGCGCAATGCCTGTTGCTCGGCGCAGGCGTGATCGTGCTCGACGAGCCGACCAACCACCTCGACCTGGCCAGCACGCAAGTTCTCGAACGTGCACTTGCAGCTTTCCCCGGGGCGGTCGTTCTCGTCAGCCACGACCGCTTCTTCGTCGAGAACGTCGCGCTCCGGCATCTGGTCTTCGACGGCAAGGGTGGCGTGAGACAGTAGGCGGATGGCCACGCTTCTGTATTCGGCGACGATGTCGCTCGACGGCTACATCGCCGGTCCGGACGGCGACATGTCCTGGCTGTCCGAGTACATGGGTGAGCCGAACGAAACGGCGGATCGGCTGCTGGCACGAGTCGGGTCGGTCCTGTGCGGCAACGCAACCTTCGGCGGCGACGACCCAAACCGCGGTACCGAGAACGAGGGGGCGTTCGGCGGGCAGTACGACGGTCCCGTCGTGCTCCTGACCCACCGTCCGCCGGTGGAGCCGCCCGCAGGAGTCACCGTCGCGACCGATCTGCTCAGCGCCATCGACGCGGCCACGGACGCAGCGGGGGAGAAGTACGTAAACGTCCTCGGAGCCGACGTCGCACGGCAGTGCATCGAGGAGAGATTGCTCGACGAGATCCTGGTCTTCACCGTGCCGGTTCTCCTCGGCGACGGGGTGAGGCTCTTCTCGAGTCAGGGCGGACACAGAGTGCGTCTCGAACGGCTGTCGGGTGAGGTCGAGCACTGGTACCGAATCCGGTACTAGGGTTCGGGCACAGTGGACGACGTGCCGCCGCAGAATTCACGAACCGTCATAGCCCGCCTCGACGTCGTCGGCGTCGTATTCGTTCTCATGGGGTCGCTCGTGATCCTGACACTCGATCTGGTGACGGCCGTCGACAACCCGGCGCATCTGCGACGCACGATCAGTGAGTACGGCCTGGGTGCACAGCAGTGGGTGTTCGCGACCGGAGTCTCGTTGTTGGCGCTCGGTTCTGCTGCCACCCTGGTCGCGGCCGTCCGCAACGGAGTGGCGCGAGCTCGTTCGGTCGCCTCGGTGGCCATGACGGCGTGGATCGTCGGATTGATCGTCATTGTTGCTGTGCCGAAACAGGATTGGAGCAACGACGCCACCCTCGGCCTCGGCGGTGCGATTCACCGCGTCGCGGCAGCCGTCGCGTTCGTCGCCATCCCGATCGCAGTGATCGCCTTCGCAATTCCATGGGTGCGTGACGGCCGCTGGACGACGTGGGCACGTACGACGCTCACGCTCGCCTGTCTCGGCGTCGCCTCGTTGCTGCCGATCGCGTACGCACTGATCGTCGGAATGACCTCGACGACCCCGTGGTACCGCGTCGTCACGCTCGGTTACGTGGAGCGGGTACTGGTGGTCGCCGAGGTCGTCGCCCTCGTTGCGTTGGCGATGTGGGTCGTGGCAGCAACGAACGGCCGCGTCACGGATGTCGAACGCTCGCCGGTAGTTGTGCCGCGTGAGTAGGGTAACCGCATGGCACAGAACGAGCATCACCGTTTGAACTATGTCGAGTTGTCGGTCACCGATCTGTCGGCGGCGCAAGCGTTCTACTCCGCCGCCTTCGGCTGGCGCTTCAACGACTACGGTCCCGAATATGCGGGCATAGTCGGCGCGGGCGGGAGTGAAGTGGGTGGCTTGGCGAAGGTGGCCGAGCGTCCCGGACAGGGCGGGCCACTTGTGCTTCTCTATTCGGACGACCTCGACGCGACCGTCGAGGCCGTCACCGCCGCAGGCGGTTCCGTCGTGAACGGGCCGTATCCGTTCCCGGGTGGGCGGCGATTCCACTTCACAGATCCGAGCGGGAACGAGCTCGGCGTCTGGGCAACGTCCTGACGGAGTGTTCGCGCGGTCGGCTCGACCGCGCGAACACCTGAGTCCTATTCGGCGAGGATCGCGTCGATCTGGCCCATCGCCAGGCCCATGCCTTCGTCCATTCCCATCTCGATCAGCTTCTGCATCTGATCCGCGTTCTCGAACGTCGACACAGTCGTCATCCGAGTGCGACCATCTCTTTCCTCCAGTGCAACAGTCATTTTGGTGACGCCCAGGTTCTCGATCGGATCCCAGTTGTCGTCGGCGAAACCGTCGTCGAACGCGAGCCGGCGGGGTGCGTCGATCGACGTGATGCGCCACCACCCTCGGGCTTTGTCACCGTCCGGTCCGGTCATGTAGTAGTGCGCTTTGCCGCCCTCGACGAAGTCGAGTTGCTCGAACGTTGCGGGCCACGTCGGCGGTCCCCACCAGCGCTCGAGCTTCCGGGGATCTTCCCAGATCCGCCACACACGTTCGACTGTCGCGTCGAACTCGGCAACGATCGTGAAGTTCAGGTCCTGAACGCTCTTGTCTGTGCTGATGACGGTCATGGTGTGTCTCCCTCTTCCTCGTCTTCGTCGAGAATGTCGGAGATCCGGTCGACGCGTTGTCGCCAGATCAGTTCGTACTCGTCGAGCAGGCTTCGTGCTTTCCTGATGCTGTCCAGACGAATTCGCACGATCTGCTCCCGTCCGCGCTTCTCCTTCGTGACGACGGAAGCGCGTTCCAGAATCGCCACGTGCTTCTGCACGGCGGCGAAACTCATGGAGTAGTGAGCGGCCAACCCGGACACCGAGTGTTCGCCGGTGATGACCCTCGAGACGATGTCCCGACGGGTCGAGTCGGCGAATGCTTGGAACAGTCGGTCGATGTCCGCGTCTCGAACCTCATCTACAACCATGTGGTTGTACGTTAGGCGCGGAAGCAGTCGAGGTCAAGGGGTCAGCGTGTCAGTTCTCGGCATCGGGACGCCACGAAGTCTCCGAGTCGACGCGTCGACCGGTCGTCGAAGCCGACGGAGTCGAGCGTTGCCATCGAGGAGCGGACACCATCGACGACCTCGTCCAGCATGCGGGCGGTGGCGCGCTCCGGAACACCGAGGGTGTGTGCGGACGCGACGACGTGGTCGCGTGTCCATCGATTGGCTCGGCCGTAGAGGTTCAACGCCATCGGGTCTTTCCATCCCGCCTACGGCTGAGTGAACAACAGGTCGTATCCCGGTGTCACCGACCACTGTCCGGACGGGTTCAGCTGGACCGAGTAGTTCTTGCCGTGAAGGTCGCCATTGCCGATGAGGTACGAGTACGTCGTCAGGCGCAACAGTTGGAGTGTGGCCAGGCGCGCAGAGCCTCCACCCAGTTCGACTGTGCGCGAGAGGGTTCGGATGACGGACTCGGTCTCCAGTCGATACTTGGCGGCTGGGTAGACGCCGGACAGCTGACACGCATCCTCTTGTGTGAGTCGCGAGTCGCGAGTCGCGTGTCGCCGGTTCGATCGAATCGCTTCACGAGCAGGCCGGCGATACCGTTGACGACGTGCGCGTCAAGGTCCCCGCATGTCTGTCCGTTTTGTAGACGTCGGCCTCGTCGACCGTACGCATGTCGTTGGAGGTCACGGGCGCGCCTGGACCGTCGTGCCGGAACGTGTGACGAGTCGCAGGTCACAACCCAACGCGTCTGCGACAGCGCGGGAACCATCGAGTTGCACTGTGGATTTGCCCGACTCGATCGACTGGATAGTCGAGCGGCCGACGCCGGCCAGGAGCGCAAGGTCGCTTTGCGTCAGACCGAGCTGCAGTCTCCTGGCAACGAATGCGGCTGCGAGCGGGTCGTCGCTGGTTTTGGTGCTGCGCCTTGGGCTGGCCATGGCTACTCCTGAGCTTGCGTGAACATGCTTAAAGCCAGATTAGGGGTCAAGGTACCGCTTTTCCATCATTAAGCCTGTGTTCGAGAGCTTAGAGTTGTGAAGACGATCGTTTCGAAGCTGCGGCCTCACTATGCCTGCGCTCGCGAGCCTTATCGGCTAAGTGCATCGAGAGTCCGCGGATCGGCCACATCGGACAGTGCGGACCACGGGACGGTGACATCGACGAGACCGATGGCGTGTGGACCGACCTGGTAGTCGCCGAATCTGATGTTCATGCCCTCGGCGGAGGGAACCCAGTTGGCGAAATTGCTCACGGTCGGTTCGATGCCCGTTCGTTCGAAATCCGGACCCGCGGCTGTAGCCGGAAGGAGGATCGCGGACTGCTCCGACAGCCGCTGTAGCCCCGCCTGAAGATCCGGGAAGAGGTCCTGCAGCGTGACGGGAGTGGCGTCGTCGGTGTTCACCGTGACCGTCGCGACGATCGCGGTCGGATGTGCGCCAGGGGGATTGGCATCCCACGAGGTGTTGAGCACGGCCGCGACGACGCTGTCGCCCACGTACGTGGGTCCGGGGCGGGCATCGGACAAGGTAAAACTCGACGGCTCGAACCCGTCGACCTGATCCTGCAGTGCGGCGCGCATCGACTCGTTAAACTCGGAGACGACGGCGTCATCGCCTCCCGTGAGTTGTGGAATGTTCACGTCATAGTCGACGCGATCGGTCGACCCCGAGACGCGGGCGGTCGTGAACGAGTACGGGGCAGGTAGGGGAGCGGTTGAGGTGGGCTCGGCTGTGGTCGTGGCGGCGCGGGTCGTAGTGACCTGTGCGGTTGTCGGTGCTGCTTCGTCCGACGCGATAGCCGTTCCATCCGTCGAGCAACCGGCAGCCGATACCGCGATCGATACTGCTGTCACGGCCACTGCCGCTCGCCACGTCTTCATGCTTCGTGCATATCACCCGGGTCGAGCGAGCGCACGGGCTGACTGACAGTTCGTCAGTCTTCGATGCGTTCTCGCCCTCCGGTGAGGTCCGCATGCTCGGCTGCCCGTCGACCTTCGTGGACACCCGATCTGTCCGACACCGTGATCTTGACGGAGCTCAGGTCCGGGAACAGTTCTTCGAATACCGACGTGACGGCTTCGTCTCGCGCGGCGAGGATCGGTACCAATGACGACCCGTATTGCCCGCCGGCCGCTCGATCTGCCCGATCTCGTGCTTCAGCGAGGCGTTCGCGGACCCGCCACGAGTAGCCGAGAAGGAATGCCCGTCGAAACCCGCGGGAGCGTGTACGAGAATCGATACCTGCATCGGCCAACGCCCGCGCGGACTGCACCAGCAAAGAGGTGTACAGCAGTTCGCACAGATCGAGATCGACAGGCATCCCCGTGATGCCGACGAGTCCGAACTTCTTGTACCAGACAGTCCTCGCGCCGTTCGACGCGGCGACGCTGGACATCAGATGCATCTTGGCATCCGCGTACGGGTTGTCGACGAGAATGCGGCGCGTCACGACCAGGTCTGTGGGTGCGGACCCCTGGGCGGAATCGAGAACAGCGCTGTCGATCGCGTATCGCGTCATCAGTTCCTGCGCCTTGGCGGAGAACGTCTCTGCCTCCTCGGTGAACGAGGACGATTCCGCCTTCGCCAGCAACCCCCGAATCTTGTTGAGAACCTTCGTGTCTGCGCGTGTGCTCGTCATCGTGGAGTGCGCGTGCCATCGTGAGGGCGGGGGTGAGAGGGGAGTAAGAGAAGGCAGCAGCCGAAATTGAGCGAGCAGGCGGAACAGGCTGTCCCAGTACACCCGCGGAGCCACTCGTGATGTGCGCCGGTAGTGGGCGAGGTCGGTACTCGGGTCGATTCCGATGTCCCTCAGTTGCTCTCGCCAGTCGGGCGGAGCCGTGGAGAGCGCTGTGGTGGCTCGCGCATGGGCACCGAGGAGCGCCTTGATCATCGAGAAGTCCGGTTTGTCGAGCTTTCGGGCGACGACGTGGACGAGTTCGGCCGGTTGCCAACCTCGTTCGAACGTGCCTGCCAGGATCGAGTCGGCGTACGCGACGCATCGGTCGTCCAACGTTGTCGCCGTTCGTGTTTCGAAGTCGATGACATGGTCGACGAACCTGGCCAAGGCGTCGCGTGACGTGAGCGGATCGGCGGCGAGCACGATGCCCGAATTCATCAGGGTCTCGGCGTCGACGGTCCGATGCAGTGCGTGAACGTTCATGGTTCCCCTCGTCGGAGTGTTCGAGGACATCCAGTGAGGGGCCTGGTGTCGGTGTCGGTGTCGATGGATTTGTACCAAGTGGGTCCGACAGGTTCGAGATTCCCGGCGCACCCGCAGCGTGTAGATCTGCGCGTCGCGGGTACACGACGGCGAGTAATCGAATATCGAACGGAGATGACGAATCACGTGAGTGTCGTACCCAGCATCACTTTGAACAACGGTCGAACCATCCCGCAGCTCGGCTTCGGTGTGTTCCAGATCGAACCCGAGAAGACCGCCGAAGCAGTCAAGACCGCCCTCGAGGTCGGCTATCGACATATCGACACCGCCGAGATGTACGGCAACGAGAAGGAAGTCGGGCAGGGTATCCGCGACGCGGGAATCGACCGTTCGGACATCTTCGTCACGAGCAAGCTGAACAACGGTTTTCACGAACCCGACGACGCGCGTCGAGCATTCGATCGGACTCTGAACGACCTCGGAACCGACTACGTGGATCTGTTCCTCATCCATTGGCCTCTGCCCACTCGTTACGACGGCGACTTCGTGTCCACCTGGAAGACGCTGGAGGAATTCGCGAAGGACGGACGTGCACGGTCCATCGGTGTCTCGAACTTCCAGCCGGCCCATCTGGAACGCCTTGCACAGGAGACCGAGACGGTGCCTGCGGTGAACCAGATCGAAGTGCACCCGTACTTCGTGAACGAAGACGCACGCAGCCACAGCCGCAACAACGCGATTGCGGTCGAAGCATGGTCGCCCATCGCCCAGGGCAAGGTGCTCGACGACCCGACGATCGAGAAGATCGCTCAGGCCGTAGGAAAGTCGACGGCTCAGGTCGTTCTGCGGTGGCATCTGCAGCGCGGCGACATCATCTTCCCCAAGTCGGTGACACCGGACCGGGTGAAGGCGAACTTCGACATCTTCGACTTCGAGCTGAGCGATTCCGACATCGCGGACATCACTGCCCTCGATCGCGGTGAAGAAGGGCGTACCGGGCCCAACCCGGACACCTTCGACATGATCCCCGACTGACCTCGGAACGACGAAGGCCCCGCACACGGTATGTGCGGGGCCTTCTTTCCGTTTGTCTCAGACTCGGCGTGCCCGACGCCAGCGCCGAACTTCGGGCGCGACGTCGATGTCACCGAGCGTGCCGTCGTTGAAGTCGTCCACGAGATGCCGCACCGTTTCCTGGGCGCACGACTTGTTGGTTCCGATGAAGCCGGACGGGCCGCGTTTGATCCACCCGGTCACATACGAGCCAGGAACTGTTGTGCCGTCAGCAGACTCGAGCACACGGCCTCCGTCGTTGGGGATGATGCCCCGACGATCGTCGAACGGCACCCCGGGCAGAGCGACACCGCGGTAGCCGATGGAGGTGAGAACGAGCCCCGCGTCGACAGTCTCCTTCTCGCCGGTCGCGATGCTGAGTACAGCCCCGTTCTCGTCGGTGTCGAGGGTCATGCGGTCGAATTCGACGCCGGCGACGGCCGAGTCGCCGAGGATGCGCGTCGGCGACAACAGGTACCGGAGCACGATGCGCTTGTTGTCGCTGCCGGTGACGTCGTCGACCCGTCGGAGAAGCTGCAGCTTCTGGGAGACGGCGTGGGGAAGGTCGTTGGTCTCGGCGAGTTTCGTGGTGGTCGCGTCGAGCATCATCTCGTCCTTGTGGATCGAGACGTCGATGCCGGATGTGCTGAGCAGGCCGGCGAACTCGGGAACGGTGAACGCCGACTGCGCGACGCCGCGTCGTCCCACGACGAGTACTTCTTCGATGTTCGACTCGCGCAGCGCTTTCACCACATGGCTGGGCACGTTGGTGCCGACGAGGCGCTCGGGATCGATCGTCAGAATGCGTGCGACGTCGAGCGCCACGTTGCCGTTGCCGATGATGACTGCCCGCTTGTGCGACAGATCGTAGCGACGATGCGCGTGGTCGGGATGGCCGTTGTACCAGGCGACGAAGTCGGTGGCGGACGAACGGCCGGGCAGATCGGCACCGGGCACGGTCAACTCGCGATCACGGGAGGCGCCGACCGCGTAGACGACGGCGTGGTGCGATTCGAGCAGTTGCTCGTGTGAGATGTCCTTGCCGATCTCGACGCCCAAGTGGAATTCGAAGCCCGGTTGCGCCGAGATCTTGTCGAACAAACGCGAGACCTGGCGGGTCTTCTCGTGGTCGGGCGCAACACCCAGACGCGCCAAACCGTGCGGCTGCGGAAGTCGATCGTAGACGTCGACCTTCACGCCAGGCTGTGTGAGCAGTTCGTCGGCGGCGTACATCGCGGACGGACCGGACCCGACGATCGCGACTCGGAGCGGTTGCCTGTCCCTGGCGACGGCCGGTGCCGGAGACACCGGCGCGAGGAGAGGTCGCGTGGGACGTTCCTGCTTGTAGAAGTCCGAGTTGATCGTCAGGAACGGCAGCTGCTCGTCGGTCAACTTGGACTTCGGAACGATCGCGTCGACCGGGCACGCCGACACGCAGGCGCCGCAATCGACGCACGACGTGGGGTCGATGTGCAGCATCTCTGCCGTCAGGAAATCGGGCTCGTCCGGTGTCGGATGGATGCAGTTGACGGGGCATGCGTAGACGCACGATGCGTCGCTGCAACACGATTGAGTGACAACGTGGGGCATGGTGATTCCTGACGGCAGGCGCTGCTGTGGAGATAACTGGCGCTGGAGTGACGGGGGATCAGGCGGCGAACTGGTTGGAGCTGCGGTCCGGCTCGCTACGGTAACGCGAGGCCTTGCCGTCGATGCCACACGCCTTCCACATCAGCTTCGCGGGGCGGCTCATCATGCCGGTCTCGGTGGCCAACATGCGGACGTCGCCGAAGTAGTCCTGCAGCGTGTGCTGCGCCTCTTCGGATTCCCAGAAGAGGTCCTTCTTCACGTACTGAGGAATCGCGAACTTCTTCCAGAACCGCTTCGGCGGAATCACGATCGCGTCGCACAGCACGCGCATCACGATCGGGAAGGCGAGCGACAGGAAGAACCGGCCGACCTTCGACATCTTGGGAACCCGACGACGGAGAAGCTGGTGCGCGAACGAGATGTGTCGTGCTTCCTCTGCCACGTGAATGGCCATGACGCTTTCCATGATCGGGTGGATTTCCTCACCCGAACGCAGAACGGACTTCTGAATGTGGTCGATGGGCTCCTCGCCCGCGAGGACGCCGACGAAGAAGAGTTCCGGTGCGATCGACGCGAACAGCGGAATGATCGGCGACAACATCTTCATCGGACGACTCATGCCGGGCGCATCGCGATCGACGCGATTGACCATCTCCTGGAACATCAAGGTGTGGTTGCACTCTTCGATGGACTCGTGAGTGCAGTAGCGCGCCTCTGCGGATCCGTTGGGCAGCGAGAAGACGTACTGCATCATCCCTCGGATGAGGATGTTCTCGAACTGCAGCCCGACCTTCGCGACATTGGCCTGGCGCCACATGCCGATCTTGATCTGCTGGTCTTCCGGCAGGGCCTGGTACCACGGGTGGCTACCGATCGGGTCGGTCTTGGTGGGCAGGATCCACCGGCGATCGTTCTCCGGGACGGAGAACTTGGGGGATTCCCAGTCGATGTCGACGTAAGGGTCGAAGTGCTTGTGCACCGATCCCTCGGACAGAAGGCGCAGAGTCTCGTTGTACTTCTCGGTCTCCGCGTCGGGATCGATAGAGATCGTGCCGTCTTCTGACGTCAGTGTCATCGCTTCCTCCTGTGTGGTGCGAACTTGTACTTAATGTAACTCGAAGTATCAGCAAACGGAAGCCGGATCGGAGATGGATTTCGCGCCATGTGTGTGACCAGGGGTAACAGAGAAATATTTTTCGCGAATCGGGGATGCGGAGGTGCTCGAATCTCGAAGTTCGGGCGAAATCGCAGGCCGGTTGACGCTTCGAGCAAATATGCGCTAAGTTAAGCGCAGAAACGAGCTAAGGAGATCGGTATGGCGCTGACCATGGAGCAGAACGACCGCGCGGCAGGTGTACTCCTGGGGACGGCGGCCGGCGACGCGCTCGGAGCAGGGTACGAATTCACGTACCCAGCGCCCGGCATGGCCGTCGACATGATCGGCGGTGGAACGTTCGATTGGGCACCCGGTGAGTGGACCGACGACACGTCGATGGCCGCGGCGGTAGCGCTCGCGGCCCGGGACGAGGACGTCTCGTCCGTGAGAGGTCTCGACGCGATCGTTGCGAACTTCGTAGCGTGGTACGACACCGACCCGGTCGACGTCGGAACCCAGACACGGAAGGTCCTCGGTCATCGCAGCAGCACGGCGGCCGAGATGACTGCACGGGCCGCGGCACTGACCGGCCGGACCGGTGGGAACGGTTCGCTGATGCGCACCGCGCCCGTCGCGCTGGCGTTCCTGGACGACGCCGACCGGTGCGTCGCGGCCGCTCAGGCGGTCAGTGCGCTCACGCATTCGGATCCGCAGGCCGGTGAGGCCTGTGCGCTGTGGTCTTACGCAATTCGGCACGCTGTTCTGCACGGAAACTTCGACGGCCCCAGGCTGTGGTTGGACACGGCAGGCAACGCAGCGGACACGTGGAGGGCGTTGCTCGACGAGGCGGAGGCCGGCGACCCGTCGGACTTCGCGCAGAACGGCTGGGTCGTGCATGCGCTGCAGACAGCATGGAGTGCCATCACGCGCGCCGAGTCGGACGGCCCCGAACATCTCGTGCGCGCCCTCGAATCGTGCGTCCTGGCGGGCGGTGACACCGACACCACTGCAGCCATCGCGGGTGGACTGCTCGGCGCTCGGTGGGGAGCGTCCGCCGTGCCGACGAAGTGGCGCTCGATGCTGCACGGGTACCCCAGCCTGACCGGCGAGGACCTCGTCGCTCTCGCTGCCGACATCACGGGAGGACGGGCATGACCGTCATCGACGTCGTTCGCGGCGACATCACCACCATGCGCGTCGACGCGATCGTCAACGCTGCCAACTCCACTCTGCTCGGCGGCGGGGGAGTCGACGGCGCCATCCACCGCGCCGGCGGGCCCGTGATCCTCGCCGAATGTAGGACGCTGCGGAACACGAGCCTCCCGAACGGTCTCGCAGCGGGGGCCGCCGTCGTCACGACAGCGGGACGACTGCCCGCGAAGTGGGTGATCCACACGGTGGGACCGCGCTATTCCGCTCACGAGGATCGTTCTGCGATCCTCCGATCGGCGTATCTGCGGAGTCTGGCTGCTGCCGACTCGGTCGGCGCGAGAACCATTGCATTCCCGCTGATTTCGGGCGGATCCTACGGCTGGCCCGTCGACGACGCGGTGACGCAACAGGTAGCGGCTGTCACGAGCGCGTCCACGAACGTGGAGATAATAACTCTGGTCGCGTTCACCGAACGGATCGCGACACTGACGGCTCGGCTTCTGAGCTAGTTGCCGACCTGATGTCGGAAGAGTACGGACGCCGACTCCGGTAGCACCGCTGCCGCTCTCCTCCGATACAGCTCGGCCGGGCGACCGCCGCCTGCGATGGACGTGGTCCCCGTTCCTTCCAGAGCGCTCGTGACATGACGGCGGAAAGTGTCCTTGGGGATTTCGGTGTCGAACACGATCTCGTACAGCCGTCGAAGCTCGAGCAACGTGAACGTATCTCCGAGTAGGCGGCCGGGATCTATTCTCGACGCGTACCGACGGCGAAGGTCGTTCACCGACAACGTCACCATCTCTCCGTGGTCGAACGCCAAAGGCTTTGTCGCAGAACCGTGCTCGATGTCGACGAGGCCGATGGAACTCGTCAGTGCGTCGACCGCGATCGTGGCTCCGTGTGCCATCGACAGCACCCATCCGCGCTCGTCACGGTCGGGCGCATCGAACATTCCGATCTGATGAAATTCCAGACCACCGAGCCCGGCCTTGGTGCGCAAGGCTCGGTCGGCCGCGTCGGCGAGCCGTTCCCCGGGGTGCAAGAACGTTCCGGGGAGCGCGTCGCCGCGCGGAGACGGTACGACGACAACCTTCAGAACGCCGTCGTGCACCGTCAGTACTGCGACGTCGACGGCCACGGACGGCCTGGGGTAATCGGTCAGCGACCTGCCTGCGGTCTGCGGTGTCTCCACTCGGCCGAGCTTAGCGCACCCATGAGCTATCGGACTCAGAGATCGAACAGAGCTGGTTCCTCGAGTTGGTCGAACAACGAGATCTGTTGCGTCTTCGGTGGAGTCGGTGCCCGATGGAACGCGCGCCTGAGACTCTCCGCGACGTACGTCCAGCTGACGGCGAAGGCGTCGCACATGACGGCCGCGCGGATTCGACGCTCGTCGCCGAGTCGGTGGGCGTGGTCACGGAACCGTTGAGCGGAGAACTCGGCCCGCTCCGTGAGCTCGCCGATGTCCTGCTTGCGGCACATGGCTTCGACTGTGGCGGCGTCGACCGGTCCGCGCGTCAATTCGCATGCGGCGCGCAAGGTTCCGAGTGTGCCACTGTCGTCGGACCACGTCACGTGTGGTTCCGGCTCGGGGTGGCGATGCGTGGGGTCGTAGACGGAACCGCCCAGCTCTGCTGCGAATGCGGCGTCGATCGAGTCGACGAACATGCCGAGGTGATAGAGCATCGACGTGAGGTGACGGGGCACGTAGGAGTTGGTCACGATCGCGGTGTCGGCGAACAACTGGTCGCCCGCCACGACGAACGTGATGTGACGCCACCGGGTGTTGAGCCAGGACAACCGACGAGACAGCGCGGTCGACATGACGACACCGCTGACCAAAGGGGCGTGTAGCCGAACGGAATTCGCGTCCGGGCCGAAGCACACGTGGACGGGCATCGCGAAACCGTCGACGCGGATGTCGCCGTTGTCTTCTCTGGCGACCGCGATTCCGGGTGCGCTCGTGACGCTGTCGAGAATCAGTGCTCGAAGATGATCGATGTCCAACGGATGGACCGCCGTGGTGTCCGGCAGTCGTCGATCGGTCGCGGTGCGGAATTGGCGGTCGTCGCGCGTGACCGCGTCGGCGGACAGAAACGCAGGGTGGGGCACCGACCAGACCTCTCGGAACAGTCGCACGATCAGGTGCGCGAGTTCCGCGGCCTCGTCGGTGCGTCGACTCATGGTCCTGCTGATCAACGTGCCGTACGTGCTTCGCTCGCCCGGAGTCGCCCACCCCAGTTCGACGATACGATCGTCGTTTCCGATAGCGGGGTCGACGCCGTCGTACAGGTGACCCGCGAGAACTGCGGCTGACTCCAGAATGCCGTCGACCATGCACTGCACACGCACCCACGGTGAATCGCCGTCACCGCGGTCGAGTCCCGACTCCGCGGTGATGTCCAAGCCCTCGCGCGAGCGCATGCCGACGACGAACGCAGACAATTCGTCGGTGTACGAGGCCCACGCGTCGTCTATGGAACTTTGAAGTCGGTCGTTCATGTGGGTGCCCTCCCGTCGATGGGCGACTGGATCCGCCCGTCGACAAAGACAGTAGCGACGGGGTCCGACAGAAACGGCGGCTGCGCCACCCGTGCGCGGAAAGTCGGTGCAGGGGACAACTTTCGCGCACGGGTGCCGCAGGCGCATTCAGTTCTCGCAGGCCACGCCGTCGCCGTCGCGGTCGAGCTTGGAGCTGTAGCCAGCCTCACCCCGGTAGATCGGCGCGGCGCCTGCGGCGCGGACCGCCGAGCAGTTGGCGTAGTAGACGTTCGACGGCGCCTCGGCGACCACCGGCGCAGGCGGGACGTAGACGGGCTCCGGTTCCGACTCGGCCACGTAGACCGGCGCGGGAGCGGGCGCAGGGACGTACGCCTCGGTCGTCTTCGGGGGAGGTGCATAGACGGTCACGGTCTCCGGTGCCGGCGCGACGGTCGTCGGGACAACCGTGGTCGTCGTGGGAGCAATCGTTGTCGTGGTGGGGGCTGTCGTCGTCGGACGTGCCGTCGTCGTCGCGACGTCGGCGATCGCGGGTGCTGCGAACGCTGCGGCGGCGGGAGCTTCCTCCGGCTCCGGCGTCGGAGCGGTGATACCGAGTGCCACCAACGCCGGAAGGAGAGCGACGGCCGGCGTCGCCCAGATCAGTCGGCCGCGCGAGGGCGCGACGAACAAGTACAGGCCGCCTGCAGCTGCCGCACACAGTCCGACGACGAGGCCGGCGAGGGAGAAATCGACCAGAGAGGTCAGCACGAACAGGACGCCGAGCACGAGCGCGACCCATCCGATGATCTTGCCGAAACGTGGTCGTGGAGTCTTCGGGCGCTCGGCACCGGGAAAGACATAGGGCTGGGAAAATGGATCGGTCATGACGGAGTCCTCGAGAATCGGGCTGTGGATACGGCGCACGAGCACCGCGGATCGACAGACCTGACCGAGGGGCTCCGAGCAGGAATCCGGCGGCCGCGGGCTGCTTCACGACTGACATCGCCGAATTCCGAGCACCATGTCGGTCGACGCGCCCGTCTCGTTACAGACCGATCAGAACTCTTTCGAAAGGTCGTCCTCCCCGAACGGCTCGGCGAGTTCGACGCCTGCGAGAACTGCACGCCGGAGGGCCTTCGGGACCTCGAGCGAATCGTCCTCTCGAGCGAGGACTTTCTGCTCCTGCAGCGAACGCACCCGGTAGTCGATCAGCTGCGCGGTGCGGAGATCCTCGTCCTCCAACCCCTCGTAGTCCTCGTCGGCGTTGTCGAGAGGGAGGTCGTCGGTCATCGCAGCCAGCAACGTCTGCACGGCGAACGTGTTGGCGAGACCCATCGAAACGTCGTCCTCGCTCGACGTCAGCTGGTGGCGGATGTGGTGGGTGAGCAGGTCGCGGAGGGTGCCCAGCGACCGGGAGCGCAATCCGTCGACAGCAGGTCCCGGAACGACGGTCTCACCGTCGACCGCCAGAACGTCCGATGCGAACGCCACGGCCCATCGATCGAGAGCGGTGAGGTCCACGAGCTCGGTGTTCTCGTTCGAGTCGCTCAGCGCAGTTGCGAGCTCGGGAACGTCCATCATCGACAGCCCGGGCCCGACTCGGTCGACGATCTCGTCGAGGCCTGCAACCAACGGGAGAGCGGACAATGCGGCCGATTCGTCGTCCTCGGAGACGTCGGGAAGCTCGATGTCCTCCGGGGCGAGGATGTCGGGATCGTTGTCGATGAAGTCGGTGAGGTCTTCCATGACGTGCGCGAAGTCGTCGTCCGACCCGCTCCACCCGTCCGACTCGTCGAGGTAGGTCAGGAACTCGAGGACGGTCAGAATCATGTTGGATGCCGCTGCGGGGCCGTTGTCGGGATCGGAATCCTCGATGCGGGTGGCGGCGTCGACGAGGAAGTGCGCGTCGTTCGGCGTCCAGGCGGTGGGGGAGAACCCGGGGTTCGCTCGAAGCATCTGGCTGAGCGTGGTTCGTACGAGGGAGACGATTCGATCGGCGTGTTCCGCCATCTCACCTTCGTCGAGCCACACAGCGAAATCGTCGAGGACGGCGGACGGCAGGGCCGGTGTGCGCGTCGACGACGACTGCTGACGTCGTTGTCGTGCCTTGATCTTGGCTGCGCGCTTCTGTCCTCGACTTGCCGGTCCTTTGGATCCCATGACGTCGAGAGTAATCGGGTCGCTCGTCCCGTCACACATCGATGGGCCGTGGCATCCGTCTACCGGCTGCCACGGCCCATCGATGTCCGTCGAGAGAAGTTGACTACCTTGCCAATTCGACGTCCGTCGCGGTTGCGTCGTCGTCCGCGAACGGGTCGCCGTTGCGTGGGGCGTTGTACCGATCCAGGTCGAGGATGCCCTCGCGCTTGGCGACGATGGCCGGAACGAGCGCCTGGCCGGTGACGTTGACGGCCGTGCGGCCCATGTCGACGATCGGCTCGACAGCGAGGAGCAGTCCGACACCGGCGAGCGGAAGTCCGAGCGTCGACAACGTCAGGGTCAACATGACGGTGGCGCCGGTGGTGCCTGCCGTTGCGGCGGAACCGATCACGGACACGACGATGATCAACAGGTAGTCCGTGAACGTCAGTCCGACGCCGTAGAACTGAGCGACGAAGATGGCAGCGATCGCGGGATAGATTGCGGCGCAACCATCCATCTTCGTCGTGGCTCCCAGCGGCACGGCGAACGACGCGTACTCACGGGGCACGCCCAGGTTGCGCTCGGTGACGCGTTCGGTGAGCGGCAGCGTGCCGATCGACGAGCGCGAGACGAACCCGAGCTGTGTGGCAGGCCATACGCCGGAGAAGAACTGACGAACCGAAAGGCCGTGAGCACGAACGATGATCGGGTACACGACGAAGAACACGATTGCGAGCCCGACATAGATCGACACCGTGAAGACGCCGAGCGAACCGATCGCGTCCCATCCGTAGGTTGCGACGGCGTTGGCGATCAGCGCAGCGGTGCCGATCGGTGCGAGGCGGATGATCCACCACAGAACCTTCTGCACGATCGCGAGAAGCGATGCGTTGAAGGTCAGGAACGGTTCGGCCTTCTCGCCGATCTTGAGTGCGGCAATTCCGATCGCAGCGGCGATGACGAGCAACTGAAGGATGTTGAAGCTCAGGGAAGACGTTGCGGTGCTGGCGAATCCGTCACCGGCAGCCGTGGTCGTCACGGACGTCTTCGAGCCCAGAGCGAAGAAGTTGTTCGGTACGAGCCCGGTCAGAAACGACCACCACGAGCCGACACTGCTCGGATCCTTGGCCGACGACATCTCGACGCCGGTGCGTGAACCGGGTTGCGCGACGAGGCCGATCACGATGCCGATGATCACTGCGATGAACGCGGTGATCGCGAACCACAGAAGCGTCTGCACGGCCAGCCGGGCAGCGTTGGCGACCTGACGAAGATTTGCGATGGAGCTGACGATCGCAGTGAAGACCAGAGGTACGACGGCGACCGTGAGCAGCTTCACGTAACTGGAGCCGATGGTCGCGACGGTGCCGACGAGCCAGTTCTCGTTGCCGTCGGCGGCGTCGGGCATCGACCGAGCAATGAGGCCGATGACCACACCGAGCACGAGGCCGGCGACGATCTGAGGTCCGAAGGACTTCGCCCATGCGGGCACGCGAGATGGACGGGTAGCGCTGGGCGCAGACATGAACATGCCTTTCGAGAAAGAGAAAACGAGGAAAAGTCCCCGAATCAGAGAAGAAGGTGCCGAGTCGAATCGGTCACCGACAGATAGCGCTCGCCTGCAAACGGAGGTCGACGTAGCGTCGACTGGTCAGGAGGGGCATCACTTACTGGAGGTTACCCCTAGGCCCGAACGCCGCCTCCAGCGCCCGGGCCAAGGCATCACCTACGGCGGGAGATCGCGAAGGTGTCGGCGACGGTCTGCGTGCCCCATACGAACGGCGGAGGGCCACCCGTCAGTCGGCGCGCAATCTTGCGGTTGTCGTCGAAGACCCGCTGTATCCAGAGTAGGGCCGTCGCCACTGCCACCTGCACGAGGTGCGCGACCGTCTCTGCGAAGCTCTGCAGCACTGTGTGGGGAGGCTCCACATCGTAGGACTGCGCCACCAGGCTGACGTACTCGTTCAACGTCTTCGAGCATGCGTTCAAGTGGTCGATGCAGTGGTAGGTGTTGGCATACAGAACGAATGACTTCTTGCGGACACCGTCTCTGGGAATTTTCTGCCAGTGATCGGTCGTCGGAAAATCTGGACGCGAGATCGATTCCGCCGACCACGGTTTTGGTCCGATTTCCCGGATCTCGAACATGTCGAATTCGCCGTCGGGTTTCGAATGCCACTCGTCGTGCAAGTCCGCGAAATGCACGATGATCTCGCTGACATGTGTCGTGAAATCGCGGATCAGGTTCGCGGCCGTCTCGCTCACCCGGTCGGGATCGAACCGAAACATGGCCTGACCGATGTCGCTGAATGCCTCGTCGATCGACGTGGCGGCCATCGCGATTCCAGTTGCCGCGCGCCGGACGCGGTCGTAGTGCTCGTAATCGTGCTCGTCGTAGTCCCGCTGTGTAGTCATGCGCGGGAAGGTAGCGGAAGCTACCGACAAGAAAGGTCGAATGATGTTGCGCGACAGTAAAAATCAACGATTCAATAATTTACACGGAATCCGCCGATGAGGGTGATGGCGTTGCCGTCGGGGTCCTCGATCGCCGACAGTCGCACGCCCTTGCTCGCGTCGACGATGTCTGCAGCGACGATTCCACGCGTCGCGAGTTCCTCGATGTGCTTCTCGAGATCGTCGACGGCGAAGTTCAGCATCGACGAGCCGGCACGCTCGGGATCGACGGTCACCTGCACCCAGGCGCCCTCGATGACCTGCCACTCGACGAGGGTAGGCATCGGGTTGTTGTCCGCAGGTCGAGAGAAGAACGCTTCGTAGAAAGCATTCGCCTTGTCGAGGTCCGCGACGGGCACGACTGCGAGGACGTGTGCGAGAGCCATGGCTTCTCCGATCGAAGTCGAAATACGGTCGGAGAAGTCGACCGTCGTCGACCCTGAAAGTCATCGTGCGTGCGAATGTACAGCCGGCTGTACATTCGCGCGCACGTGCGGCGCAGCCGCCCGTCAGGCGAACGTCTTCTTCAGATGCGCGACCACACCCTCGACAGTGGCAGGCGATTCACGATGGCCGAGGTAGCCGTCCGGCCGAATGACCAGGGCCGACGGGCCGTCGATGCCGTACGCCTTGGCGAATTCGCCCTCGGAGTCGACGACGACGGTCAGCACTGACTCGACCGGCCTCGACGACAGCAGATAGACGTCCACCAAGCCGTGCGCGGCGGCTGTCGCGGCGTCGGCGAGATCCTCCATCTCGTCCGGTGACCCGTCGGCATAGAGCAGCAGGGTGTGATTCACCCCGCCGAACAGTTCGAACAGCCGAACGGGATAGGCCACCATGTCGCGGGTGAGACCGCGGGCGTCGGGCGCACGCTCGCCGGGCTGCACCGTCGTCGCCGACGCGTCGGCCCCGGAGATCAGGGGGCTGTCGGCGTAGGAGATCAGCAATTGAGCCTGCCTGCGCATGGCCGTCTCGACCGACGTCTCACCGGCCCCGATTCCCTCGCGCGCGCTACGTACCGTCCGACCGACCACTTCTTCGCCGACGGGCCGGCGTTCGGCGTCGTAGGTGTCGGTCAGTCCTGGAGCCGCGACGCCGCGGACGGCCAGCGCGACCTTCCACGCGATGTTCTGGGCATCCTGGATTCCGGTGTTCATACCCTGTGCGCCGGTCGGTGGATGGATGTGTGCGGCATCCCCTGCGACGAACACTCGACCACGACCGTAGGCGTCGACGATGCGGTGGCTGATGCGGAACACCGACGACCAGCGCAGGTTCGACGCGGTGGTCGGTTCGGGGGACAGCTGGTCGAGGACGGCTTGGATGTGTCGTAGCTCGGGTGTGGCGCCGCCCGCGAAGCCGTGTGCAATGCCGTCGGCTCCCGCGTCGGGTGCCGAGAGTTCCGGAGGCACGAGCATCGACATGCGGTAGCGGCGTCGACCCGGAAGCGGAATCGCGACGAGGATGCCGTCCTGGGATCCGTCGTCGGCGGTGTGCGAGATGCGAATGCCGTAGCCGGAAGGCAACGACCAGTCCACCTCGACGTCGCCGAGCATGTAGCCCTCGGCGAATGCGTCGCCCTCGAAGGTCAGGCCGAGTTGTTTGCGCACGACACTGTGTGCGCCGTCGCCGCCGATCAGATACTGCACGCGCTGGGACGTTCCGTCGCTGAGCGTCGCGGTGACGGCATCGTCGTCCTGCGTGAAACCCGCGAGAGCAACTCCGCGTTCGACGGTCCCGCCGAGTTCGGCCAACCGTTCGCGCAGGATGCGCTCGGTCTCGTACTGAGGGAGCATCGCGAAGCCGTAGGGGACGTCCGCGGGCAACGAAAGCTCGATGCGTCCGACCTCGGAGCCGTTCTGGAACATGATCTGCCCGCGCATCATGATGGCCGCGTCGAGAACGGCGTGCAACACACCGATGTTCTCGAACACTTCGAGCGTACGAGGCTGAATGCCAACGGCTTTCGCGTACTGCGGCGGTTCCGTCAGCGGGTCGATCACACGGCACCCTATGCCCCGTCTGCGCAGCTCGATCGCGGCCGTGAGGCCGATCGGCCCGGCTCCTGCCACCAGTACCTCGACGTCCATGTCGCCACCCATCGTCTCGTGGTCCTTCTTGCCCGACATTGTCGAGCGGGGATACGGCTACGAGAGAGGTAAACGCCGGAAGTCATGCGGAACGGGTGAGGAGCCGGACCGGTGGGTCAGAGCTCGCTGGTGATGCGGTGATAGATACCGCCGGAGGTCAGGCCGCCGTCGACGACCATCTCTGTTCCGGTGATGTAGCGGGACGCGTCGGACAGTAGGAACGCAACCGACTCGGCGATTTCCGACGCGTCGGCGACGCGTCCGGCGGGCACCGACTTCAGGCTCGTGTCGACGAAATCGGACGACCCCGAATGCAGCAGGGGAGTGTCGACGAGTCCCGGGTGAATGGAATTGACGCGCACCCCGTGTTCGGCGAACTCGAGCGCGCCTACCTTGGACAGCCCGCGGACACCCCACTTGCTGGCGCCGTATCCGGCCGCGAAGTAGCCGACCATGCCCGCGATCGACGAGACGTTGACGATCGAGCCGCCGTCGCCCCTCTTCAGAAGCGGCGCACAAGCTTTCATGCCGTAGAAGACGCTGGACAGGTTGATGTCCATGACCCGTCGCCAGTCCTCGATCGTGGTGTCCTCGATCCCGAACCGGTGGCTGACGCCCGCGTTGTTGACGAGGCCGTGCAGATCGTCGTCGGCTGAGGCGATACGGGAGGCGAGTTCGGTCCACGACGCGGGTTCGGTGACGTCGAGCTGGAAGAACTCCGCCTGTCCGCCGCCCGAGACGATCTCGTCGACGACGGACAGCCCGGGTTCGACAGCGATGTCGGTGACCCACACCTTGGCGCCACGAGCGGCCAGCATCGACGATTCGACTCGTCCCATACCGCTGCCGGCACCGGTGACGACGATGGATCTGCCGTCGAAGTTCATGGCGCTATCCCGTCTTCAGCTCGGTGCCCCTGGTCTCGGTCACGAAGAAGACCGCGACGAAGGTGAGCAGCGCGCAGAAGACGAAGTAGCCGGCCGGGGCGAGGGCGTTGCCCGTCAGCGAGATCAGCCACGTCGCGATGAACGGAGCCGTACCACCGAGCAGCATGTTGGTGGTGTTGTTGCCCAGAGCGAGACCGCTGTAGCGAACCGACGTCTTCAACATCTCGACGTAGGTGACGTACGACGCGCCGTTGACCACCGAGACCGCGATGAACAACACCGACTGGCCGACGACGGCCTGCCACAGGCTTCCGCCCGCCATCATCATGAACATCGGAACGCCGAGGATGATCGACGCGAGGCTGCCGCCGAACAGCACGGGCTTGCGACCGTACCTGTCGGCCATGTACCCGGCGATGGGGAGCGTGATGACACCGAGCACCAGAGCCAGCGACGTCGACAGGAACGCTGCCTGCGCGCTCTGGCCACCCTCGGTCTTCAGATACGTGGCCGCGTAGACCGAGGCGATGTAGTAGCCGCCCGTGATGAGAGCACCGAGGAAGATGATCTTCACGACGCTTCCGCCGGACGTGCTCAGCAGCTCCGAGATGGGCAGCTTCTTCGTCTCGCCCTTGTCCTCGAGCTCCTTGAACTCCGGGGTGTCGTCGAGCCTGCTCCGAATCCAGATGCCGACGCCACCGATGACGAGACTGAGCAGGAACGGGATGCGCCACGCCCACGAGAGGACCTGCTCTTCGGTGAAGATCGTGTTCAGTCCGAGCGCGCACAGCGACGCCAGCAGCGATCCGAGGTAGGTGCCGGTATTGACCATCGACGTCTGCGTGGCACGCCAACGGGTGGGTGCGGACTCGGAGACGAACGCGTTCGCGCCGCCGAGCTCACCACCCGCCGCGAAGCCCTGCAGGCATCGGCAGAGCACGAGCACCGACGTCGCCCACACACCGAGTGTGACGTAGGTGGGAAGCAGGCCGATACCTGCGGTGGCGATGACCATCAGCAGGATCGTCCAGGACAGGGCGTTCTTGCGGCCGTACTTGTCGCCGATGTGTCCGAAGAAGATGCCGCCGGGCACGCGCAGGAAGAACGCGACGGCGAACGCCGCGAACGTACCGAGCAACGCTGCGGTCGGATCCTCGGATACGAAGAACAGTGCGGCGATCGTGGTGGCCATGTAGCCGTAGATGCCGAAGTCGTAGTACTCGACGACGGTTCCGACGACTGCTGCGCGGATCACCGTCAACGGGGATTGCTTCACCGTGGTCGGCCCATCGGCGTGGTTGCTGTGCTCGGGGTGCACGGCGCTCTCGTTCGTGGTCATGACTGCTTCCTCAAAGGGTCAAGGGTAGGGAGTGCGGGGATCAGATCGCCAGAGCAGCTGCGGTGGACTTCACGAGCGCTGCAGTGCGGCCTGCGATGCGGCCCATCGTCAGCGCGTTCGCGACGGCGTTGCCGCCACCGACGTAGCGAAGGCCGAGAACGCCTGCCCCTGCCTCACCGGCTGCGAACAGTCCGGGGATCGGAACACCGTCGGTGTCGAGAACGGCTGCGTTCCGGTCGATTTCGAGGCCGGCATGGGTGCAGACCAATTCGGCGGGAAGGATGCGTGCGGCGTAGAAGGGCCCTCGATCGATCGGGTCCGGATCCGTCGTACTGCCCTTGTTCGCCAACGTGCGATGGCGAAGGAAATCCGGGTCCTCACCGTTCGGCAAGTTCTGGTTCCACCGCGCGACCGTGGCCTTCAGGGTGTGTGCGGGTACCTGCATCGACGTGGCCAGCTCGTCGAGCGAGTCCGCGCGCAGGGTCCGTCCCGCCTCGGCTTCCTCGGCGACGCGGTCGGCGGCCCAATCGGCATATCCGACAGGCAAATTCAGGCGGGCGTTCTCGTCGAAGACAATCCACGCCGATCCACCCTGATGATCGATGATTCCCGTGGAGACCGCATACGAGGCGTCCTCGTCCATGAACCGTCGACCGGCGGCGTTGACGTAGACGCGCGACTTCGGCGGAAAGCCCGACTGCCAGTGGTGGTACCGCTGGAAGTAGACCGTCGGGAGCATGAGTCCCCAGCCGTCCCCGGTGATCGACGCGTCGACCGCGTCGGCGAACCGCAGATGGTCGCCGCGGCTGCCGTCGGCGGCGACGACGAACAACGATTCGCCCGCTTTGTTCGCAACCGGGTAGTGCTTGTCGACGAACGTCGGATCCTGCGCGAAACCTCCGGATGCGACGACCACGGCACCCGCTCGAAGTTCGACGTCGTCGGCGATCACACCGACGACGCGGCCGTTCTCGGTGAGCAAGGCCTGAACCCGGGTGTCGAGAACGACCTCGATCCCGTGCCGTCGTCGCGCGGCGTCGAGTACCTGGACGAGGCCGTATCCCTGATCCTTCGGCACGTGCCCACGCCAGACGTCCTCGACACCTGCCTGGCTGAGCCCCGGCTGGTGCGCGTTGCCGGACACCTTCGCCGGGATCTCGACACCGAGCTCGATGAGCCACTCGAGCGTCGGGCCCGCGTTCTCGCAGAACGTACGGATCAGTCCGGGAGCCAGCATCCACTGGTTCAGATCCATGTAGTGCTGGAAGAACTTCTCGGCGCTGTCCTCGATGCCGAGTTCGCGCTGGACGGACGTTCCGGCTGCGGTGAACAATCCAGCGGACAGGGCCGTCGAGCCTCCGAGCTCCTTCATCGCCTCGAACAGCAGCACGGACGCGCCGTTCTCGGCGGCGGTGACGGCCGCCGCGAGCCCCGCACCGCCACCACCGATGACGACGACGTCGTAGTCGATGTCGGTCGAATCAGACATGGCGCGATCCACCGTCGACGGCGATGCTGTGCCCGGTCACGTAGCGGGCGCTGTCCGACAGCAGGAACAGAAGCGGTCCGAAGACTTCCTCCGGGGCACCGAGGCGGTGCAGCGGAACCGCGTCGAGAGCCTTCGCGAGGGCCTCGGGATCTTCCTGGACCCACCGCGTCATCTCGGTGTCGATGTAGCCCGGCGCGATGGAGTTGACGCGGATGCCGATGTCGCCGAACTCGACGGCGAGCGACTCCGTCAGATGCGCGACGGCTGCCTTGGATGTGCAGTAGGCGCCGCGACCCTTACGGACGCGCAGAGCCGACACCGAGGACATGTTGACGATGGCGCCGCCCTCGCCCATGTGGCGGGCCGCGGCCTGGGAGCCGAACAGCACTCCTTCGACGTTGACGCTCAGCGTCGCGTTGATCTGCTCGGGCGTGATGTCGGCGGCCAGCGCGAACGGGAAGATGCCTGCATTGTTGATCCAGAAGTCGATACGACCGAACTCGGCCAGAGCCGTCTGCGCAAGAGCTTCGTGGTCCTCGGCAACGGTGACGTCGATGCGGGCGCCGACGACCTTGCCCGGCTCGGAGACGAGCGCGTCGGTGGCCAGCTCGCCGTTCAGCTGCTCCGCTGTTTCCTTCATCTGCGCGTCGTTGATGTCGGCGCCGACGACGTTCACACCGCGAGCCGCGAGGCCCTTGGCGAACACCGAGCCCATTCCGCGCGCCGCGCCGGTGACGACGGCGACCTTGCCCGCGAGTTCGGGGTAGACCGCGGTCATCGTGCGGTCGACGACGCGTCCGGGATTGGTGCCTGTCATGAATTCTCTCCTCGTGCAACAGATGTCTCGATCGGGTCGGTCGTGCGGTCCCGTCGGAGAGGGCTTGCGACGTCCCGAGATGTGTGCGATAATCGCACGCAGCGTGCGATACTATCGAACTGTAGGTGGTCCACCTCACACACGTCAATAGGGGCGACTCATGACTCACGTTCAGCCAGGTCGAGAGGCTGTTCAGCTCGACTCGGGCATGTCCAAGACGCTGCATCACGGCCTCGTCGTTCTGGAATTGCTGGCCGAGCGACCGAACGGTCTCTCGATCACGGAGATCGCCGACGGCATCGGGGTGCATCGCACGGTCGCTCATCGACTCGTGCGGACGTTGGAAGCGCACCATCTGTGTCGGCGCGACGACTTCAAGCGAATCACGTTGGGCGCCGGTCTCGTCGCGCTCGCCGAACCCGTCGAGCAGGATTTGCGGACCGTGGCGCGCCCGGTGCTCGAAGAACTCGCCGATCAGCTCGGCGCGACGGTGCACCTCGTCGTGCGCGAAAACAGTAGCGAGGTACGGGCATTGATGGTCGTCGAGCCGCGCGGAGCGAAGGTGCACGTCGCGTTCAAGGGCGGCCAGGTGGACCCGATCGACCGAGGCTCGGCAGGTTTGGCGATGTTGGCATCGTTGCCGGCCGTGGAAGGCGAGCGCGAGGAAGTGACCCGGGCCCGCGCCGTTGGCTACGCGGTCACCCAGGGTGAGGTCATTCCGTCGGTAGGTGGTGTGTCAGCGGTGATTCCGGGCCGCCGCGGGGACGCGTTGGCAAGCCTCGGCGCATCAGTCTTCGAGATCGACGACGAGAAGCGCCTCGGTGCAGCGGTCGTCGCCGCGGCGGCACAGTTGGGGCGGTTGTTGCGTTAGGCCGGAACGATACGGCCTCGGACGTCACCGAAGCCGATGCGGGGCCCGTTCGGTCCGGGTGCGCTGGCGGCGATGACGACGTCGTCGCCGTCCTCGAGGAACGTACGGGTCTCGTCGCCGAGTGAGACCGGTTCCCTTCCGCCCCAGGTCAGTTCGATGAATGCCCCGCGTTGGTGCTTCTCCGGACCGGAGATGGTGCCCGACGCGAACAGATCACCCGTGCGTGAGGTGGCGCCGTTGACGGTTTCGTGGGCGAGCATCTGGGCGGGGGACCAGTACATCTCGCGGTACGGCGGACGCGCGACGTCGTATCCGTTCCACGTGACCGTCAGATCGATATCGAGTGCCCAGGACTGTGTTTCGCGCAGATACTCGAGCGGCTCGGGATCCTGCACAGGCGTCGAGACACGAGCCGCTTCGAGCGCGAGCAACGGCACGACCCACGGCGAGATCGACGTCGCAAAGCTCTTTCCGAGGTTCGGCCCCAGCGGAACGTATTCCCACGCCTGGATGTCGCGTGCGGACCAGTCGTTGACGATCACAGCGCCGAACACATGCTCCGCGAACCGATCCGGGGTGATCGGTGCATCCGACGGGACGCCGACGACGAAGCCCATCTCGGCCTCGATGTCGAGGCGCGTGCTCGGACCGAAGGTCGGCGACGCCTCGTCGGGCGCTTTACGCTGGCCGTTCGGGCGCGTGATGTCCGTTCCGGACACGACGACGGTGCCGGAGCGGCCGTGGTAGCCGACGGGGAGGTGCTTCCAGTTGGGCATCAACGGTTCCGAATCGGGCCGGAACAGACGACCCAGGTTGCTGGCGTGGTGCTCGGACGCGTAGAAGTCGACGTAGTCGGCGACGTCGAACGGCATGTGCATCGTGACCGTGTCGATTGGATGTACCGCGTGCGCCGGAACCGAATCGCCGGTGATGGCGTCGGTGATCGCGTCGCGAACCTCGACCCATCTCGTGCGACCCTGGGCCATGAACGAATTCAACGACGCCTCGGCGAATACGTCGTCGTCCAGCGCAACGGCGAGGTCGACGACGTTGTCGCCGTAGCGGATTCCCACTCGCCGGTCCGTTCCTGCGGTGGAGAAGACACCGTAGGGCAGATTGTCGATTCCGAACTCGGAATCAGGAGAAATGTCGATGTGTGTCATGAAGGCTCCTTCGGAGCTCGTGAGCAGAAATGTGTAGAGGGCTATACATTCGCGCTCACGTGGGGTCGATGAGTCCTAGTGCGACGAGGTCGTCGAGGGGTTCTTGGATACTGCAGGTACCGAACGACAGAAACACTCGCTCGGTGTCGATCGCAGCGACTTCCTTCGCGACGACGTCAGGATCGCGGATCGCGAGGATGCTGCTCAGTTCGTCCGTCCCGGCGCCCCCTGCCGCGGCCTGCGCTGCCAGCAGCACGTTGAGATAGCCGTGCTGTTCGAAACCGTTGTCAGAGCCGGTGTTTCGGATCGCGTGATGCAAACCTGCAGTGGCTTTGAACCGAATTCCGCGACGCGACGCCTCGGCGATTCCGGCGGCCAGTTCCGCTTCGCCCGGATACAGATCGGCCGTGATGCCTCCGGTACGGAACTTCGCGCGGTAGCCGCGGCGTTCGACCGCGTCCAGCATCTCGGGTCGACGGTCGTCGCGGGGGATCTCGACGTAGACGTCGATGTCGTCACCGACGGCGTCGAGTGCACTCAGGTCGGTGCCGTCGGGAATCGCCACCTCGACAGCGACGACGGATACGCCCGAGATCGACAGCGCCGCTTCGATTCCGGGGACAACGCTCGACGGGCCCCCGGGCGCCGTCAGCGAGACGCGCACCGGCGACGGGACCGACGTCAGTTCACGCAGCCGGGGAATCGGGAACACGAACGGTCCGACGAGATCTGCAAAGGCCGCGTCGCGGTAGCTGAGGTGCTGCGGCACCGCGGCGCCCAGAGGTGCATTGCCGGGCGGGAACAGTGCTGCGTCGTCGCACAGACCACGGAAGACAGCAGGGATCACGACGCGGGTCCCCTGCCTGCCCACGTCCATGCGTACGCGGTGTCCTCGCAGGCGAGCGCGCCTTCTCCGAGTTCGAGCGGCCGGAACGTGTCGACCATGACGGCGAGCTCGTCGAAGAACTCGACGCCGATGCTGCGTTCGTACGCACCGGGTTGCGGGCCGTGTGCATGGCCGCCGGGGTGGATCGAGATCGAGCCCTGTCCGATACCCGAACCCTTGCGGGCTTCGTAGTCACCACCGACGTAGAACATGATCTCGTCGGAATCGACGTTGGAGTGGTAGTACGGCACCGGAATCGACAACGGGTGGTAGTCGACCTTGCGCGGCACGAAGTTGCAGATGACGAAATTGTCGCCCTCGAACGCCTGATGCGCAGGCGGCGGCTGGTGCACGCGACCGGTGATCGGCTCGTAGTCGGAAATGTTGAACGTGTACGGGTACAGGCAGCCGTCCCAGCCGACGACGTCGAACGGGTGGTTCGGGTAGCCGTAGCGGGTGCCGACGATGCCGGTGGAGCCGCGGTGCTTGACGAGGACCTCGACGTCGGTGTCCTCGACGAGCAGCGGTTCGCTCGGCCCGTGCAGGTCGCGTTCGCAGAACGGTGCGTTCTCGAGAAGCTGGCCGTACTTCGACAGGTAGCGCTTCGGCGGCACGATGTGGCTGTTCGCCTCCATCGCGTAGGCGCGGACCTCGCCGTCGGGAACCCAGCGGTGCGTCGTCGCGCGGGGGATGAGTACGTAGTCGCCTTGACGTGCCTGCAGTGCGCCGAAGACGGTTTCGACTGTGGCGCTGCCGGATTCGACGTACACCATCTCGTCACCGATCGAATTGCGATACAGCGGCGACGGTTTCGCTGCGACGACGTACGAGATGCGGATGTCGGCATTGCCGAGAATCAGACGACGGCCGGTGACCACATCGGTCTCCGCGACGACCTCCGGCGGGAAGAGATCGTGCAGCTTCAGGTGGCGCGGCTTGAGCGGGTGGTTCGGCGTCGTCGACTGATCGGACAACTCCCAGACCGTCGCATCGACGATCGCCGACGGGATGTGGCGGTGATAGAGCAACGACGAATCGGAGGAGAAGCCCTCCTCGCCCATCAGCTCCTCGTAGTACAAACCGCCGTCGGGAGTCCGATGCTGAGTGTGACGCTTCGGCGGTACCGATCCGAGTTGCCGGTAGTAGGCCACGGGAATCTCCTAAATGTATCCAGAGCTGATAATAAACACATTAACTAGTTGGACGTGACCCACGCAACCCCTCAGGGCGTCAGTTGCGCCCTCTGACATCGAACTGGCTGCGGTTGGTGATCAGCTTGTTCAGGAGCATCACCAGAATGCGCTGCTCGGGCTCGGTCAGCACGCTCGCCCATGCGTTCTCGCGTTCGTTCTGGTCGGCGAAGGACTCGACCATGCGGGCGTGGCCTTCCTCGGTGAGTGCGAGACGCACCGAGCGGCCGTCCGTTTCGTCCGGGGTGCGTGCGAGCAGGCCGTCGGAGATGAGGGTTTTCGACAGATTCGACACCGCGGCACGGCTCATGCCGGTCAGTTCGGCTGCGCGTTTCGGTTCGATCGGGCCGGCCAGCCACGTCACGAACAGCAGACGGAACGACGACCAGGACCAGCCGCGCGGCCGATGGATGGATGCCTCGAGGTCGTACGTGACGATGTTCGACGCGCGGTTCAGTGTCAGCAGTACCTCGGTGGCGAGCTGGTGCTCGAAACCGTATTCGGACGCGAGCTTGGTGTTGGCGGTCTCGATGAACGACCAGAAATCGGGATCGGCGGAATCGGTCACCCGACCACTGTAGTCAGTGACGGCATTTAGTTAACAGATATATCAAGCGTCGTCGCGCGACACGGTGCGGTTCGCGATGAGCCACCGGCCGTCCCGGAGAACGACGCGATCGTGCACGGCGGTGAAGCGAACGATTCGCGTGTCACCGCCGCGGGGAGTCGCGACGATCTGCAGGTAGCAGTCGACGGTCAGTTCGTCGTCGGTCACGCGGTCGATCGCCAGGTTCGTGATGACGTGGCGACGCCTCTCCTGGGCATCCGCTGCGCTGTCGGAGAACCGTTGCGCGAATGCGGTCAGGGCTGCGGAACCGACCTCGGGTTCGGGGTAGCTGGGCGAATCGAAGACGCCGTCCCCGGTGAACGTGGCGGCCCACTCGGCCGCTCGCCCCGAATCGATCGCGTGACTCTGGCGACCGTAGAGCAGCTGGACGGCGACGGCGGTGGCGGTATCGATCATCGGTGTAGTCCTCGAATCCGACGGCGTTGGTGCGATAAACGCACGCGCAGTGCGATTGAACGCGTCGAGAGTATGTCGGTGCCTCGAGTAGGGTCAAGTAGCCGGATCGGGGAGAAGCGGGAGAGCGGGGAACGACGTTGGTACTGAAGGTTCATCGCGCGGCACGGTCCAGCGCGCTCGCCTCCGGGCTGGTCGAGGTTCTGTCCACCCCGCTCGCCGATCCCTTCGTCGCCGAGGTCGTCGCCGTGCCTGCACGTGGTGTCGAGCGGTGGTTGACGCAACGGCTGTCGATGTCGCTCGGCTCGTCCAAGGCCGACGGAATCTCCGCCAACATCCAATTTCCCTCGCCCGCAACACTTGTCGATCAGGCTCTTGCTGCGGTCGACGGACTCGACGCAGACCAGGACCCCTGGGCCAGAGGCCGGATGCTGTGGACGATTCTGCAACTCGTCGACGAGTCTCTGGGGCAGCCGTGGTGTTCGGTACTGGCTGCCCATCTCGGCCACGGTGTCGACGAGGAGCGAGCGGGACGACGTTGGTCCACCGCGGCGCACCTGGCCGATCTGTTCCGAAGCTACGCCGCCGATCGACCGTCCATGCTCGTCGACTGGGCTGCAGGCGTCGACACCGACGGGCTGCGTGCATCGCTGACGCCGGACCTTCTCTGGCAGGCGGAGTTGTGGCGGGCGGTGCGGGCACGGATCGATTCGCCGAGTCCGGCGGAACGGTTGGAGCCCAGTTGCGCTGCGCTCGTTGCCGATCCGTCGGTTCTGGACTTGCCGGAAAGAATCTCGCTCTTCGGCCCCACCCGCCTGACTACCGATCAGCTTCGGGTGATCGCCGCGATAGCGGATCGACGCGACGTCCACATGTGGATTCCGCATCCCAGCCCTGCGATGTGGGACGGTCTGACCGCGGCGCCCCGACCGCGTCGTCGGCGCGAGGACCGGTCGGCCGTCGCAGTGTCGCATCCCCTGCTGTCGAGCCTGGCACGTGATGTTCGCGAACTGCAGGGGCGACTCACGAGTCTCGACGTCGCGATCGATCATTCCGTCGTGCCGGACGACGCGACGCGTGCGACGCTGCTCGGGCGGGTGCAGTCCGACATCGCACACGACCGGACGCCGACCCGTTCCGCGGAACCGGACGGCACCATCGCGGTACACGCCTGCCACGGCGCACCGAGACAGGTGGAAGTACTTCGTGAATCCCTGCTGCGCCTGTTCGACGAGGATCCGACGTTGCAACCACGCGACGTTCTGGTGATGTGCCCCGACGTCGAGACCTATGCGCCGCTGGTGCGGGCTACGTTCGGACAGCGTGGGCTCGGACATCCGGGACACGAATTGAGGGTTCGTCTCGCCGACCGCGGTTTGCGGCAGACCAACCCGTTGCTGGCAGTCGTCGCGGCGTTGCTCGACCTTGCCGTCGACCGGGTCACGGCAAGTCAGGTGCTGGACCTCGCGGCCTTCGAGCCTGTGCGACTGAGGTTTTCGTTCACCGACGACGACCTGGAACGGCTACGTGAGTGGACGCAGGCATCCGGTGCGCGGTGGGGGATCAATTCGCGCCAACGCACGAGATACGGGCTGGGCGACTTCGGTCAGAACACCTTCAATTTCGCGATGGACCGGCTGCTGCTCGGCGTCGCCGCCGACGAGACCGCGCACGAATGGCTCGACCTTGCACTTCCGCTGGACGACGTGGACGGCAACGACATCGATCTCGCCGGAAGACTTGCGGAATTCGTCGACAGGCTCGCCGTCGTCGTGCGGGATCTGCAGGGGCCGCAGGCGACAGCGAGGTGGCGAACCGCTCTCGTGCGTGCGCTCGACCTGCTCACCGACACGACCAGTGCTCAGTCATGGCAACGGGCACAAGCGCTTCGAGAACTGCACGACGCGACCCAGCACGGTGACGAATCCGAACTCCGGCTGGCCGATGTGCGCGCGATGCTCACGCGGGCGCTGGCCGGACGACCGTCGCGTGCCAACTTCCGTACCGGAGAGCTGACCGTGTGCACGATGGTGCCGATGCGCTCGGTTCCGCACCGGGTCGTCGTGCTCCTCGGTCTCGACGACGAGGTATTTCCCCGCGCGGGTGGCGTCGACGGCGACGACATCATGGCCCGCAATCCAGCTCCCGGTGAACGCGACGTTCGCAGCGAGGACCGCCAATTGTTGCTCGACGCGGTGATGTCGGCAGGCGAGAAGTTGCTGCTGTTCTACACGGGCGCCGACCCGGTGACCGGGATGGTCAAGCCGCCCGCGATTCCGCTCAGCGAATTGCTCGACGTCGTCTCCACCACGGCCGGCGCCGACGTGGTGCGTCGGCACCCGCTGCAGCCGTTCGACGCGCGGAACTTCGACCCGCGCGCACCCCTCAGTTACGACCGTGCAGCGCTGGACGGCGCGCGTGCAGCGGAGCAGGAACCCGTACCCGCACCGGCATTCCTTGACGCTCCTCTGCCACCGAGGCAATCCGACGACATCGATCTGAACGAACTCATCGCCTTCGTCGAGCATCCGATCGCGGCATTTCTGAAGCAGCGCATCGGAATTCGAGTGCCTGATCTCGAAGACGACGTGTCCGACTCGCTGACCGTCGCGCTGGACGGGCTGCAGAAGTGGGACATCGGCGACCGGATGTTGGCCGAGAGGCTGGCGGGAACTCGGGTCGAGGATTTCCGCGCTGCGGAGTGGCGTCGGGGAACGCTGCCGCCGTTCGCACTCGGAGAGGCGCAGCTGCAGGACATCACGCGGGGTGTCGATGCGCTGGTCGAGGTCGCCGAAGACGTGCACGGTGGTGATCCGGACGTTCTCGACATCTCGATCCGTCTCGAATCGGGGCGGCGAATCACCGGCACCGTCACCGGAATTCACGGCAGCACGATTGCCAGGACATCGTACTCGCGGCTGGCAGCGAAACATCGCATCGCCGCGTGGGTGCGGGTGCTCGCCGCGCAGGTTCAGGACGATTCACGTCGGTGGACGGCCGTCACCACCGGCCGAGGACCGGGTCGTCGTGCAGCGTGGCGGTCGACGATCGACGCGCCGATGGATGCTCTGGACCAACTCGAACGGCTCGTTCGACTCCGCGACGCCGGACTGGCAAGCCCATTGCCGGTCGGTCCTGCTGCGTCGGCTGCGTACGCAGAGAGGCGTTGTCGCGGTGCCTCTCACGACGAAGCGATGGACGCCGCCGAGAAAGCCTGGAACGACAAGTTCGGCGACGTCACCGACAAGAGCATCGGCTACGTGTACGCCGGCGCCCCGTTCACGGCCGTTTCCGACTCACCGCCCCGTCCTGACCTGCCGCGATGGGGTGACGAGACGACGGCGTTCGGAACGGTCGCATGTCAGCTGTGGAGTCCGCTTCTTGCCGCCGAGACCGAGGGGCAGCCGTGAACGACTTCGATCTGCTCGCACCGTTGCCCACCGGCACGACGGTGCTCGAGGCCAGCGCGGGAACGGGCAAGACCTATGCCATCGTCGGTCTCGCGACCAGGTACGTCGCGGAGGGCGGCGCAGACATCTCGCAGTTGCTGCTCGTGACTTTCTCGCGTGCGGCGACGCAGGAACTGCGCGAGCGGACACGCAATCGCTTCGCGGAAGTGGCTGCAGCGCTGCAGGATCCGTCGGCGTCGACGCACGCGGATGCGCTCGTTCGCTTTCTGGCGGACGCGTCGGAGCACGAGGTCTCCGTACGTAGGCTCCGGTTGGTCAGGGCGCTGTCGGACTTCGACTCGGGCACCATCGCGACGACACACAGCTTCTGTCAACGCATGCTCGACGGTCTCGGCATCGCCGGAGAGCGCGAGCCCGAGGCAACATTGGTCGAAGCCGTCGACGACCTGACCGCCGAGGTGGTCGACGACATCTATCTGCGGCGGTACGCCCGGTCCGAATTCGACCCGCCGATCGGACCGGCCGACGCGCGGCAAGTGGCGCGGCAGGCAGTACGGGACAGGCAAGCTCGGCTGGTTCCCGAACCGGGCGAGGAGTTCGAGGCAGGGCATCGAGTTCTGATCGCGGAAGAGGCTCGCGCGGAGGTGCAGCGGCGCAAACGGGCTGCCGGAGTGCGCGATTTCGACGACTTGCTCGGCCTTCTCCACGGCGTACTGACGGACCCCGAACACGGCGAGTCCGCGTGTGCCCGAGTGCGGGAGCGATTCCGAGTCGTCCTCGTCGACGAATTCCAGGACACCGACCCGCTGCAGTGGGACATCTTGCGACGCGCGTTCCACGGGACGTCGACGCTGCTTCTGGTCGGTGACCCCAAGCAGGCAATCTATGCCTTCCGCGGGGCCGAGGTGCTCAGCTACCTCGACGCCGTCGCCGTCGCGGATCGGCATCTCGAATTGAAAACCAACTGGCGCAGCGACTCCGGATTGTTGCAGGCGCTCGAGACCGTGTACGCGGGTGCCGCGCTCGGCCACGACGACATCGTCGTCCACCCCGTCGGATCGAGCAACGACGGGTCACGAATGGCGGACGCCCCGCCGCTGAGGGTGCGCTACTTGCCCAGAACTGGGGCCGGTCCGCTGGGCCGAGCGGGCTTTCCCGTCGTGGGTGTGCTGCGGGATCGCGTGGCCGACGACGTCGCCGCCGATATCGTCGACCTGCTCGAATCCGGGACGCAACTGACGCTGAATGCGTCGGGACGCGCCGTCGAACCCGGTGACATCGCCGTACTCACACGAAACCGCGGGCAGATCGCGATGGTGCGTGACGCGTTGGATCGGGCGGGAGTGCCGTCCGTTCTCGCCGGTGGCTCCAGCATCTTCGAGACCCCGAGTGCGACGCAGTGGCTGTGGTTCCTGCAAGCGTTGGAGCAGCCGCATCGATCCGATCGGGTGCGTCTCGCCGCGCTGACCCCGCTACTGGGTTGGACCGCGAAGACTCTCGACGAGGGCGGCGACGATGCGGTGGCCGACGTCAGCACCAGCCTGCGTGAATACGGAATGCTGTTCGCGCAGGCCGGGTTCGCTGCCGTGTTCGAGAAGTTGTCGTCCGAGACGCGTCTCGAGGCGCGCCTGCTCGGATTACGTTCCGGGGAGCGCCATCTCACCGATCTCCGACACGTCGCGCAGCTGCTCAATCGTGCGGCGGTGGAAGAATCGTTCGGTCCGAGCGCGCTGACGCGATGGCTCACCGACCGCATCGAGGATCCTGCGTCGGGCAGCGTCACCGATCGCAGTCGGCGGCTCGACAGCGACGCGGCCGCCGTCCAACTGGCGACGGTACACGCCAGCAAGGGGTTGGAATTCCCGATCGTCTACATCCCGTACGCCTGGGACGCGGCGAAGAATCCTTACCCGAGCACCCTGCTGCTGCACGATGACGACGGTCGCCGCGTTCTGGACGTCGGTGGGCGCACCGGACACGGGTATGCTGCGCGAAAACTCCTGTCGGACAAAGAGGAAGCCGGGGAAGAGCTTCGCTTGCTCTACGTCGCGTTGACGCGTGCACAGTGTCAAGTCGTGCTGTGGTGGGCGCCCTCGTTTTCGACATCGGCATCCCCGCTCCATCGGCTGCTCTTCGCGCGCGTTCCCGGCATCGCTCAACCGGACGAGAAGTCGAAGGTGCCCGACGACGCCGCCGTCGGACACCTCTTCGAATCCTGGGCCGGATCGGCAGGGGGACTGATCTCGGTCGAAGCCACGCGGGGAGCGTCGCCGCGGCCGATTCGGGCAACGTCGGCAGGTGCCGGCATCGAACTCGATGCCGCGACATTCCGCCGCACGCTCGACATGCAGTGGCGTCGGACGTCGTATTCGGCGTTGACGGCGTCGGCGCACGACGCGCCGGGTGTCTCCAGCGAACCGGAATCGCCCGTCAAGGACGACGAACCCGAGGAAGCGCCGCCGATCGACGACGCACTGGACGGAATACCGTCGCCGATGAACGGACTACCTGCAGGTGCGGCGTTCGGCACGTTGGTGCACGAGATCCTCGAGCATCTCGACACGTCGGCCGTCGATCTGGACGCCGAGGTGCTTGCGAGATGCACCGAGGCCGTCGACGAGCGTCTCGCGGACATCGACCCGCGCGCGCTCGCCGACGCGCTCCTGCCGGTGCTGCGTACACCGCTCGGCTTCGGCACACTCGCCGACATCGCGCCGACGGACCACCTGGCGGAGTTGGACTTCGAACTTCCTTTGGCAGGTGGCGACGACCCCGTCACGAGGATCGTCACCCTTCGCGGCATAGCTGCGCTGATGCGCGAACACCTGCCGTCCGACGATGCGCTCTCCTCGTACGCCGAGCAACTCCAGCACCTCGAATCCTCGCCGCTGCGTGGATATCTCACCGGAAGCATCGACTCGGTGTTGCGCATCGCCGGTCCGAGGTACGTCGTCGTCGACTACAAGACGAACAGACTGTCGCGGGGTGATCTGACGGTCATGCATTTCACCCGCGAACGCATGGCGCAGGAAATGCTGAGGTCGCACTACCCGCTGCAGGCGTTGTTGTATTCCGTTGCGCTGCATCGGTATCTGCGATGGCGCCAACCCGGATACGATCCCACGCGGCATCTCGGCGGTGTTCAGTACCACTTCGTCCGGGGCATGGTCGGTCCCGAGACCCCGGCGGGTTGCGGTGTGTTCGACTGGAACCCACCCGTCGAACTCGTGACATCGGTATCGGATCTATTGGCGGGAGTCGAACCATCATGATCGACGCGCAACTCGTGCAGCGAGCCAAGGGCCGGCTGCGTGTGTTCAACGAAGCGGGCGTGCTCGCGGCCGCGGATGTCCATGTCGCATTGCGGCTCGCCGCTCTCGGGGGAGAATCGTCCGAGGACGTCATGTTCGCGACGGCGCTCGCGGTCCGCGCGGTACGATCCGGCTCGGTCTGCCTCGACCTGCACCGGCTGCGCGACATTCCGGTCGACGAGGATTCCGACATCGATGTCGACGCCCTGCCGTGGCCCGAGTTGGCCGACGTGCTGGCCGCGCTGCGCGCGAGTCCACTCGTCGTCGGCGGACAACGGGGTCCGCTGCGGCCACTCCGGTTGGTCGACACGGACGAAGGTGAGCTGCTCTACCTCGATCGGTACTTCCTGCAGGAGCGCACCATCCGGCACGTGCTCGACAGCAGGGGACTCACCCGGCCGAGCGTGGACGCCGAAGTGGTTCGCGCGCAACTGGATTCGCTGTTCGTCGACGCTACAGGTGCACCGACTCCAGCGCCGGATCGCCAGCGGATCGCCGCAGCGCTCGCGGCGACACAGTGGACTGCCGTCATCGCGGGTGGTCCGGGAACGGGCAAGACACACACCGTCGCGCGAATCCTCGCGATGTTCGTGCGCCAGCTCGGCCCGTCGATCCGTATCGGTCTCGCAGCGCCGACCGGCAAGGCCGCGGCTCGTCTGCAGGAATCGGTGACCGAGCAGTCGGCGGAGCTCGGGCTCCCCGACGGTCTGACCGCGATGACCCTGCACCGGTTGCTCGGATGGCAACGAGGAAGCAAGAGCCGATTTCGGCACAACGCGTCGAACCGGTTGCCGTACGACGTCATCGTCGTCGACGAGACGTCGATGGTGTCGCTGACGATGATGTCTCGACTGCTCGAGGCCGTCCGAGCCGATACCCGGTTGATCCTCGTCGGCGACCCCGATCAGCTGACGTCGGTCGATGCAGGCGCTGTGCTGGCCGATCTCGTGGCGCGACCCGTGCGCGCAACCACGAATCCGGCGCTCGCCGACGTCATCGCCGAAGACCTCGACGCGCAGGACGACCCGAACGAGGCAGCGCTGGCGCCGGTCGAGCGACACCGTCTGAGCAGCGGCGTGGTCCGGCTGAGCCGTGGGCGACGGTTCGGCGGTGCCATTGCCGAGCTCGCCGTCGCCGTGCGCGACGGTCGGCCGGACGACGTGATGACGTTGCTCGACAGCGGCCACGAGCAGTTGTCGTTCCACGCCCCGACGGACTTGGACGCCCTGCACGCCGACATCCTGAGCACCGCAGCCGCGGTCACCGACGCTGCGCGCGCAGGTGCCGCGTCGGATGCGCTGACGAGACTGGAGTCGCATCGATTGCTGTGTGCGCATCGGCAGGGCCCGTTCGGCGTGCAGGACTGGGCACGCCGGGCGATGGAATGGGTGGGGGAGGCGTCGGGCGCTTTTCTCGATCCCGCCCGCTGGTACGCAGGTCAGCCCTTGCTGGTCACGGCCAACGATCACGAGGCGCGGATCTACAACGGTGATACCGGAGTGGTGGTCGACGTCGGCGACGGTTCCCTGATGGCAGCTTTTCAGCGGGGTTCGCAGCCCCAACTGGTCCATCCGAACGTGTTGTCGTCGGTGCAGACGGTGTACGCGATGACGATTCACCGCAGCCAGGGAAGCCAGTACGACACCGTCTCGGTGATGCTCCCGGCTCAGGCGTCGTCGCTGCTGACGCGAGAGCTGCTGTACACCGCGATCACCCGCGCCCGACGACACGTGCGGATCATCGGTACGGAAGCCGCGGTGCGGGCGGGCGTCGAACGTCAGGTGCTACGAGCCAGCGGACTTCGCCGCACTGTCCGGCCCTGACGAGGTGGCGCTGCCACCGACCCGCAGGCTGTCCGCAGTGTGCGACCACGAGCGGGCCTGGCGCCGCCACACCCGCGAGGACATCTCGGATCCGTCGGTGCGGCAACGGTCGGCGTGCTCTGCGCATTCGCGGGCATGAGCGCGGGCGAGAATGCGGAGTTCGCGCAGATCGGCGGTGCCGCAGACCGATCTGACGGTCGCCGAGTCCACGATCGATCCGACGAGCTCGCAGAAGGTGTGCAGCGACCGAAGGGGGGTCGGCAGCGAGTCGACCGACGGTGTGACGGATCGCGTGGTGGCTGCACGAGGACGGACGTCGTCGGTGACGTGTGTCAGCGCAACCGGGCCGCTGCCTTCTTCGCCGGGGCCGACCGTCCACGCGCTGAGAAACGACGGATGCGGGACGTTCCAGACTTCACGGAACGTGGCAATTGCGACGGTTGCGAGCAGGTCGGCCTCGTCTCGTGGGCCGTCGAGCGTGCAGTCCATGACCGTTCCGTCGACCGTCGGCCGGCCGGGCTCGGACCATCCGAGGCCGTGCAGCCTGCGATCGCACGCGTCGCGGTCCGGGTCTTCCGGATACAGGTAGGACGGGAGAGCCGCGACGCACACCATGCGCTCGGCGTCGACCGCCACTACGTCGACGTACGGGCGCTGACCACGTTGGCCATGTGATGCCTGGGCCGATGTGATGGTGATGTAGGTGCCCTCCGGCATGGTCGCGACGTGCACCGCGAGATTGCTCTCGAATCGATGCCATGCATCCGACACGACCGCGTCGAACCCCGCGTCGAACCCGCCGACGCGGCCTTCACGTCCAGCACCCACATGCGCTCCTTCGTCGATCACCGTGTGCACTCTCGAAGTCCAGCAGAAGTGAAGATAGCCGGTGGGTCCGACAAAAAGCGTGAGGCGCTCGCGGTGGCGAGCAGGGGGGACGAGGACTCAGTAGACGTCGCGCAGGTAGCGCTTGTCACGCTTGAGTTCGGCCACGTAGTCGTCGGCCTGATCGGATGTGCGCCCACCGTGCTCGACGATGACATCGTGCAGCGCGGCGTCGACGTCCTTGGCCATGCGCGTCGCGTCGCCGCAGACATAGAAGTAGCCGCCCTCTTCGAGCCAGGCGTACAGTTCCTTGCCGCTCTCGTGCATCCGATGCTGGACGTAGATCTTCTCGTTCTGATCGCGCGAGAACGCGAGGTCGAGCTTGGTGAGCACACCGTCGCGCGAGAAGCCGTCCAGCTCGTCCTCGTAGAGGTAGTCGCTGCCGCGATGCTGGTCGCCGAAGAACAGCCAGTTGCGTCCCGACGCGTTACGCGCACGTCGTTCGTGCAGGAACGCGCGGAAGGGCGCGATGCCGGTGCCGGGCCCGACCATGATGACGGATGCATCGTCGTCGGTGGGAAGCCGGAAGGACTTGTTGGCCGACAGGAACACTCCTACCGTTGCGCCCTCGGGTACTCGGTCCGCGAGGAATGTCGAACACACACCACCGCGATCGCGCGCGGCCGACCGGTAGCGCACACTCGACACCGTCAGATGCACGGTGCCTTCGTGCGCGAGCGGCGACGACGAGATGGAGTACACGCGGTGCTGCAGCGGTCGCAGGAGGCCGAGCAGTTCCGCCGGTTCGAGCGCCAGCTTGTCGTCGAGAGCGAGCACGTCGAGGACGTCCTTACCCCAGGTCCACGCGTCGAGTGCTTCGCGGTCTCCGGTCGACAGGACATGGCAGAGCTCGTCGTCGCCGGTGCGCTCGGCAACCGTTTCGAGGAGATCCATCGACGGAACGCCGATCTCGTACGAATGGGTGAGCAACTCGTCGAGTCGTTGTTCGGCGCCTTTCACGGCGACGGTCGTATCCGGTGACACGCCCACACGGCCGATCAACGCGTCGACCAGTTCGGGATTGTTGACCGGCTTCACACCGAGGCCGTCGCCGACTTCGTAGTTCAGGCCGCTGTCACCGAGCGCGAACGCGTAGTGCCGTACTTCCTTGGTGGACTCGGGGCCGGACAGGACACTGTTGGCCAGCACCGTCGCTCGGTACGGGTTCTTGCGGTTCCACGGCGAGCGCTTCGAGGCGGCTCTGGCAGGCGTGGCCGCAGGTGCCTCCGGCGCGACGTCGCTGTTCGGACGGTCGACCGTCCTGGTTGCCCCCTGTGCTTCCCGTCGTGCGTCGATGTCTCGTCCCGCCTTACCGTATTCGTCGCAGCTGGTCTCACCCAGCGCCACTGCGAAAACAACTTATCCAGTGTAGGGGCTGAACCGGTGGCCACAGCGTCTGGGAACGTTGTGTGTTGTCCGGCATTTTCTCGTCGACCTCGGTGCACGTCACAATCGGTTCCGCAGGTCGGCCGGCTCGGTGATCTCGATTCGGCCGCGACTACGGCTGTTCCCGCTGCAGAACTTCGATGCCGTGGGCTTCGGATCGGACCACGTAACCCGACACCAACGCCGCGTCGACGGCTTTCGCATCGCCCTTCGCGTCCGTCGGCCATCCGGCGGGATCCGCGCGATTGACGACGATCCAGTCGGGCGTCGTCGTATCGGTCGATCGCTGTGGGAACACCGAGACATCGTGCGTCGCGACGAACTGCGGAACGAGGTTGTTCGACGCGGCGATCGCCTCGTCGTCGGGAATCATGCGTGCGACCTCGGCGGTCTCGACAGCCTGCGGGTCGATCCGCCAGCCGTCCGGAGTGACCAGGCGCGCCATCGGTAGGAACGGCAGCGCGACGAGTGCGACGGCCGCGACCGCAGTGAAGATCGTGCGTTGACCCCGCAACGACAGTTGTCCGTGGCGTCGACTACGAGCGACAGCATCGACGAGTGCCGCGAACACGACGACCATCAGGATCGCGTTGTAGTGGAAGATCGGTTTCCAGAAGTTGGAGTTGTCGCTCAGGAACCGCCACGCGACGGTGGGAACGGCGACGAGCAGCAGCGGCGACCGCAGCGCCGCGAAGGCGGTCACGGCCAACAGAAGAAACGCAGTGGCGGCGCGGGAGTCCCCGTCGACGAAGCCGTGGGCCGTGTCTGCGATCCCCGATCCGAGCGGCGGCATCTTCGAACCCTGGCCGTACGAGTCGTTGCTGCTCAGCAACGGAATGATGACCTTGACGGCCAGAACGAGCCAGCCGAGGCCCCACACGATGGTCAGCAGGCCGAGCAGGCGGTTGCGGCCTACGGTCCAGAACGCCACCAGGGCGCCGATGACGGCGACCGTCAGACCCATGTCCTCCTTGACGAAAACGAGAGGTAGCGCCCACAACAGCGCAGGCAGCCACTTGCGTTGCCCGAGAGACACCATCGACATGGCAAGCAACGGCATCGCGAACGCGATCTCGTGGAAGTCGAAATTCAACGCAGCCTGTACTCCCCACGACAACCCGTACGCGACGGCCACGACGACGCCGACAACCGTGCTGAATTCACGGACCGCCCAGCGTGTCAAGGGAATTGCCGCAGCCGCGAACAGCACGGCCTGGGCGACCAACAGCGTCTCGGCCGACGGAAAGACCCGATAGACCGGCGCCAGCAGCGCAGTGATGGGGGAGAAGTGATCTCCGAGGGTGTTGTACCCGGTACCGAGCAGATTCGACGTCGGGGCATGCAGTTCCGCGTACGACGAGATCTGCTGAACGAAGATGCCGAGATCGAAGCCGGACGTCCGCAACTGGCGGTGTCCCATGACCGACAACATCGCGTACAGCGGCGCGAGCAGCACGAACGCTGCAGCAGGCACCACGCGATCGGCGGTGAGAAGGCGTCCGGGCGTACCGACGGACGGCGAAACAAGTTCTGGTTCGGCCGTCGTGAGCTGGGGTGCTTCGGTGGCTGTCACAAAGAGTGCTGTTTACCGGACGGACCTAGGACGAACCTGAGAATCGCAGGTAGAAGGGGTGATCGGTCCTTCGATGTCCAGATCGGGCACCCTCGCATCGAAGATGTGTCACTATGGCGCGGAGAATTCGGGCCGATGGGGAGTCGGCGGGGGCGCTTCGGTGAGCACAGGATCGTGCGCGTGCGTAGGGCGGGGGAAGTAGATGGATCTGTTTCAGATCGTCGTGATCACCATCGTGGCGGTCGCCTCGGTTGCGGTCATCGCCGGTTTCCTGGTGATGGTGGTCGGCAGCGAGCGTCGGGCCACCGGGCGGGCGAAGACACGTATCGCTCCCGGCTGGTACCCGGATGCGCACGACGAGTCGCTTCTGCGGTACTTCGACGGCCGCGTGCCCACACAGAAGACCGCCAAACGCGAGGTGATCTGACGACCGGTCAGGCGTCCTGCTCGGCTCGTCTCCGTCGTCTGCGTGACCGTCGTGACGGGGGTTGCGACGAAAGATGGTAGTAGAGGGCGTCTTCGGAGTCCTCGACCACGACACGCACCTCGTCGCCGACCTCGAGATAGTCGTCGACGGCGATGCGATCCTTGACGCCGATGACGGCCTTGACCGAACGAGCAGGGATGAGTCCGCGCCTGCCGTCGGGCCCGACGGCGAGGGCGTATCTCGGGCCCGTCCGCGTCACACGCGCCGAGATGATCTCCGGATCCTTCGGCACCGGCGTCGGCTCGGCGACCGGATCGCTCGACACGGCCGTTTGCGAATCCAGTTGCGCTGCAAGCTCATCGGCCATCAGATCGACCTGCAGCAGAAGTTCCGCCATCTGCCGTGCGCGGTCGACATGCTTCTTCGACGCCTTCAGCGGCTCACCGGGTTTGTACATGTCCTCGTGCGTCAGTTCGCCCCACGCGTCCTGCAGCCGCGTCTTCACCTGAACCTCGACCTTGACGTCGAGGTCACCCTGATGCGTGGCTACCCGCACGAGCAAGATCGCGTGATAGGCGCGATATCCGTTCGGCTTGGGGAATTCGACGTAGTCCATCGGTTCTCTGGCGAACCGCACGGAACAGTCGGGGTCGTGGCACGCGGCCTCCAACGCGTCGACGAAGGCGTGAAGATCGCGGGGACTCTTGCACAGAACCTTGATTCCGATCAGATCGCCGAGCGCGTCGACGACATCGTCGACGTCGGTCGGCGGAGCAATACGTCCCTCGGCGATCTTGCGTCGCAGTTTGTCCGCGGCACGTGCGGGATCCTTGATGCGTGCGGTTCCTGCGTTGAGACGGTCTCGGTCCACGTTGTCGAGAATCTCGTCGGCGATGGTCTCGAGAAAGTTCTGAGCAGTCACGAGCGCCGCCTGCCAGGCTCGCCCTCGCTGCAGATAGAGGTCGTCGACGAGTTCGTCGATGGTGCTCGCCGCGGTCACCTGACGAAGGCTAGCGTAGGGAACCCGAATTCTTTCCTCCCACGTGTCGGTCTCGAGCACTATCGTGTTGAGGCATGACGGCCACGGTTGCTGAGGGTGACGCGTTCGTTGCACAGTTCGACCCGTACCGGCGCGAGCTGCTCGCGCACTGTTACCGGATGACTGGGTCGATCCACGATGCCGAAGATCTCCTGCAGGAGACCTACATCCGAGCCTGGCGCGGCTACAGCAAGTTCGAAGGCCGATCGTCGATGCGGACGTGGCTCTACCGGATCGCCACCAACACGTGTCTCACCGCGCTGGAGGGAAAGTCGAAGCGTCCGTTGCCCACCGGGCTCGGTGCGCCCAGTTCCGATCCGACCGACGACCTCGTCGAACGGCACGAGATTCCGTGGCTCGAACCCATTGCGGACTCCGACTTGAGCGACTCCGGTGACCCCGCATCGATCGTCGTCGGACGCGAGTCGATTCGCTTGGCGTTCATCGCTGCACTGCAACACCTTTCGTCCCGTCAACGGGCCGCGCTACTGATGCGCGAAGTACTCCAGTGGAAAGCGTCGGAGGTGGCCGAGGCGCTGGCGACGACCACGACGGCCGTCAACAGCCTGCTGCAACGTGCGCGCGCCCAGCTCGACGAGATCGCGCCCTCCGAGGACGGCGTCGTCGAGCCATCGTCGGCGCAGACACAGGAACTACTGACGAAGTATGTCGACAGCTTCGAGAACTACGACATCGCCCAACTCGTGGAGCTGTTCACGCAGGATGCCGTCTGGGAGATGCCGCCGTTCGTCGGGTGGTACCAGGGTGGCGAGAACATCGGCGCCCTCATTCGCGGGAACTGCCCCGCCAAGGGCGCAGGCGACATGCGGATGGTCGCCACCTCGGCCAACGGGCAGCCGGCGTACGGGCTCTACATGCGCGACGCGTCGGGAACCCATGTGCCGTTCCAACTGCACGTGGTCGACATCGCCGACGGCAAGGTCTCGCACGTCACGTGTTTCTTCGATCTGACTCTGTTCGAGCGTTTCGGATTGCCCGAGCGTCTTCGATAGGCGGCGCGCCGGGCTCGCTACCGAGCCCAGCGCCCTGACGACCTACTCCGACGGCACCGCGCTGGGGTCCATCCACATGACCTCCCAGACGTGATTGTCCAGGTCGCGGAACGCGCGGCCGTACATGAAGCCGTGGTCCTGTGCCTCCATCCACGAGGTACCGCCGGCGGCGATGGCCGAATCGACGAGTGAATCGACCTCGTCCCGGCTGTCGGCCGAGATGCACATCAGCACCTCACGCGATCGAGTGGTGTCGGCGATGTCGTCCGAAATGAAGTCCTTGAAACGGGCGTCGGAGAGAAACATCACCGTCGCCTGGTCGCTGATCACCATCGAAGCAGCGTTCTCGTCACTGAACACCTCGTTGAATTCGAAGCCCAGTGTCGAGAAGAAGTCTTTCGTCGCCGCGACGTCCTTGACCGGCATGTTGGCGAACAGCATTCGTGCCATGGGAACAGCTCCTCAATATGTGATCGTGTGGGTGAGAGCCGCGATTGCCCTCGCTCGTATGGACGGGACCACATCCGGAAACTCATCGCAATTCGGGCAAGCAATTTTTCGCAGCATTCGGCGGTGCGACGAGTCTGTAGCAAGATGGACCCACGGGAACGAGCCGACGGCGCGTTCCCGTTGTTCGTCGAAGAGGAGAATTCATGGATTTGGGACTGGCGGGTAAGGCGTTCGTCGTCACGGGCGGAACCGAAGGACTGGGTCTGGCCAGTGCGCGCGAACTACTGCGCGAGGGAGCGAAGGTGACGGTGACGTCCCGGTCTCAGGACAAGGTGGACGACGCCGTCTCGGAACTCGGAACTCACCGGCCCAACGCGGTGCATGGAATGGTTGCCGACAACGGCCATCCCGCGACGGCGGGGTTGTTCGTCGACTCGGCCCTCGCGCACTGGGGCAAACTCGACGGCCTCGTCGTCAGTGTCGGAGGGCCACCGCCCGGTACTGCTCTCGGTTCCTCGGATGCCGACTGGCAGAACTACTTCGATTCGGTCTTTCTGGGGGCGGTCCGACTGGTCCGCAGCGCAGCAGCTGCGATGACCGAAGGCAGTGCCATCGTCCTCGTCTTGTCCAGTTCGGCAAAGAGTCCGATCACCGGATTGGGAATCTCGAACGGTCTTCGTCCTGGTTTGGCGATGGCGGCAAAAGATATGGCCGACGAACTGGGCCCGCGTGGAATTCGCGTCGTGAGCGTGCTTCCGGGTCGGTTCGACACCGCGCGCGGCGGCGAAGTGAGCGGCGAGGCCGCCGCGCAGATCCCGCTGGGGCGAATCGGTGATCCCGAAGAGTTCGGACGGACGGTGGCGTTCCTTGCATCGCCTGCGGCGTCCTACATCACAGGGTCGGCGGTTGCCGTCGACGGAGGCGCACTCCGCGCCCTGTGAGCGCGTCCTGAAACTACTCAGCCCCGGAAGACAGTCGACTGTCTTCCGGGGCTGATGTGCGCACGAAGGAGGGGGATGGGGATGCAGCGGGGGTTTAACCTGCCACCGAAGCGATCCGAGCCAGCATGCGCTTGAGCACCGATCCGTCGGTTCCGAGACCGTCGAAGGTGGAGCCGGTCTCGTCTGCGCCGTTCGCGGTCTTCGCGGCGAGCTGTCGAACAAGTTCACTGCGACGTTCGATCGCGCCGAGAATATCGGCGTCGAGTGCGACTACCTGCTCGTGGAGCTTCTCGATCTCCCCTGCACCCGACGGGGTCTCGTCGGCGCTGACATCGAGTGAATCGATCTGCAAAGTCACATCGTCTCCTTTTGTTCGCGTCCTGGGGAGGAAGTCGCTCTGCCCCGTGGATCTGTTACATGGTCGCTCTATGTGTCAACGATGTTTCGTAGCCCTTAACAACATGCCCACCGAGATGGCCTGCGCCAACCCTTCGACGGTGTGATGCTGCCAACAATCCGAACCGAGAGGCCCGGGTCGGCTTTCGACAACCCAGTCCCACAACGCACCGAAGGCACGGAAGTAATCCCGTGCCTCGCGTGCGTGAGTCGTTCCACAGTCTGTATTCGGAGCCGAGCGCGATGTGTATTGCGACCGTCGTGCGCAGAAATGTAGAGCCCGCTCTACATTTCTGCGCACGGGTGCCGGCGGCGCCTACCCTCGGGCGGCCTTCAGGTGATCCGACGACACCGCCTTCAGGTGCGTCAGATCCGACGCGACGGTGGCGAGCGTGTATCCCTCGGCGAGCCGACGTGCCGCGACGTCACCGGACGGTGTGTGAATGCCCGCGGCAATTCCGGCAGCAGCTGCCGCCTTCTGCACGCGGACGAGTGCAGCCTCGAAGGCCTCGTCGACCGAGGTGTCGCTGGGAGATGCCCCACCGACTGCCAGGCGCAGGTCCGACGGTCCCACGTAGACGCCGTCCAGACCTGGAACCGCGCAGATCTTCTCGACGTTCTCCAAGCCCTGCGGCGTCTCGATCATCGCCAGGACGACGGTGTCGCGGTTCGCATCTGCCGGCGTCGGACCGATGCGCAGCTGTGAACGCATGGGTCCGTACGACCGGATTCCGGCCGGAGGGTAGGTAGCTGCCGACACCGCGGCGGCTGCGTCCTCGGCGGTGTCGATCAGAGGGACGATGACACCTGCGGCTCCCGCGTCGAGCGCACGGCCGATCGCCGTCGCGTCGTTCGCCTCGACGCGAATCATGCCGGCGGGCCCGTTCGCCGCGTCGATGGCGGTGAGTCCGGCGAGCATTCCCGAGTAGCCGATCAGTCCGTGCTGAAGATCCAAGGCGATGTAATCCCAGCCGACGTGGGCAAGCCATTCAGTGGAGACCGGGCTGTCGATGACGGACCAGTATCCGAGGATGCGCTCCCGGTTTCGGACGCGGGCGGCGAATTCCTGTGCAGTCATGTCTGGTGCGCCTTTCAGCGGTTGTAGTTCGGCATCGGCCCGCGCAGCGCGGCACCGACCTCGTCGCATGCGGTGACGACGTCGTCGTCGAGTGGACCCTTGCGGACCGCCGCGATGTTGGCGACGAGATGGTCGACCTTCGAGCCCCCGAGGAGAATCGGCCCCGTCGCAGGCTTGGACACGAGCCAACGCATCGCGAGTTCGGTCATCGGCATCCGCGCGTCTTCCGCGATCTTCGTCAGCTGTGCGATCGCGTCGAAAATTGCTGTGTTCCAGTACCGTTCGCGGTACATGGCCGCGAGTCGGGAATCGCCGAACCGGCCGTCGGTCGGTTCTGCTTCGAACGAGTGCTTTCCGGTCAGCAACCCCCCGCCGAGCGGGTTGTAGACCATCGTGACGAGGCCGGTGACCTCCGCGAACTCGGCGTACTCCTCTTCGATCCTGCGAGCGAGGAGGTTGTACAGCTGCTGCGCGACGATCGGTCGCGGCGCACCGACTGCGTCGGCGACGTGGTTGATCTCGCCGATCTGCCACGCCGCGAAGTTCGAGACACCGAGCGCGCGAATCTTGCCCTCTTTCACCAACTCCGCCACCGTGGAGAGCGTGTCGGCGAGGTCGGCCGCGCGATCGGGCTGATGCAGATAGAACAAGTCGACGTAGTCGGTGTTCAGTCGCGTCAGGCTGGCCTCGACGCTGAGGCGAAGTCCGGCGGGGGAGAGCGGACTGTTGTCGCCTGCATCGGGATTCGGCATCCCTGCCTTCGTCGCGACGGTCACCTGGTCGCGTCGTGACGCCAGAAGACCGGCGAGGATGCGCTCCGATTCGCCTCCGGCATACCCGTTCGCGGTATCGATGTGGGTGATGCCCGCATCGAGCGCGGCGTCGACCATCCGGGCTGCGCCGTCCGCGTCGACGGTGTCGCCGAACGTCATCGTTCCCAGAACGAGGGGCGAGATGTCGAGCGAAGTCATGCTGTTACTCCTACAGAGGTCTGGGCGAGACGCGAGACGATGTGTCGCGGCTTGATTCCGTGCATCGCGGCGGGGTCCAGAGCCGCAGCGCGCAGTGCACGAGTGTACGGCTCCTTCGGCCTGGCGAGAACGTCGTCGGTGTCGCCTGCTTCGACGATTCGGCCCTTCGACATCACGACGACGGTCTCGCTGATCTCGCGCACCACACCGAGGTTGTGCGAGATGAACACGTACGTAAGGCCTGTGTCGCTCTGGATTTCGCGCAGCAGATCGAGTACCTGCGCCTGCACCGAGACGTCCAGTGCGCTCGTGGCCTCGTCGCACACGAGGATCTCCGGTCCGGCGGCGAGCGCACGCGCGATACCGATGCGCTGACGCTGACCACCCGAGAATTCGACGGGCCGACGATTCAATGCGGTCTTCGGCAATCCGACGCGGTCGATGAGCTTGGCGGCCTTCTTCGCTCGCTCGGACTTGTTGCGAATGCCCTTCAGTCGCAATGGCTCACCGACGATGTCGACCGCGGTCAGATGAGGGTCGAGTGAGCCGTACGGGTCCTGGAACACCATCTGCACACGAGACCGGAACGGGCGCAACGCCTTTTCCGACAGCTGAGAAATGTCGGTGCCGTCGACGACGATCTTTCCCGACGTCGGCGTCAGCAACCGGACGATCGATTTGGCGATGGTGGACTTGCCGCAGCCCGATTCGCCCACGACGGCCAGCGTCTTGCCCTTGTCGACGGAGAAGCTCACCGAGTCGACGGCACGGAAGACGCCGTCACCGACGGGGTATTCGACGACGAGATCTTCGACGGACAACAGTGGCGCGGTCATACTGCTACCTCTCTCGGTGCGGTGCCGTAGGGAGCGGGGTCCGGCGATCCGTCCCACGACCCCAGGTGCGGAATCGCGTCGAGCAGCTTCTTGGTGTAGGGATTCTGCGGCGCTGCGACGAGTTCCTCGGCGGCGCCGTTCTCGACGAACACACCGCTCTTCATGACGTAGATCCGATCGGAGACGAGCCGCGCGACGCCGAGATCGTGTGTGATGACGAGCATTCCGATGCCGGTGCGTTCCTGTAACTCCAACAACAGGTCGAGAATGCTGGCCTGAACGGTGACGTCGAGGGCGCTGGTCGGCTCGTCGGCGACGATCAGCTCGGGGCCCGACGCCAGTGCGCTCGCGATCAGCACGCGCTGCAGCATGCCGCCGGACATCTGATGGGGATACTTCTTCAGCTGCGTCGACGGATTCGGGATGCGCACCTGCTCGAGTAGTTCGATGCACCGAGCCGTCTGCTTCGCCTTCCCGGACACACCGCTGTGCCTGACGGCTTCGGCGAGCTGGCTGCCGATGGTGTGGACCGGCGACAGTGCCGTCATCGGATCCTGTGGGATCAGTGCGATGTGCTTGCCGCGAATCTTGCAGAGCTGCTTGGTCTTACCGAGGATTTCGGTGTCCTTGAAGGTCACCGATCCGGAGAGCACCGCGAGATCCGTCGGAAGGAGCCCGAGCAATCCCATGGCCGTCGTCGACTTTCCCGAGCCCGACTCGCCGATGATAGTGACGGTTTCGCCGGCGTCGATGCAGAAGGAAACGCCGTCGACGGCGCGCACGACGCCCTTGTCGGTGACGAGTTCGATCTGGAGGTCGTCGACCTTCAACAGAGTGCCCATGTCAGGCGCCTTTCTTGAAGCGGGGGAAGATTCCGAAGCGGCCGAGTCCGGCCGGGCGGTCTCGCAGGCCGTCGCCCAGTAGGTTGACGCCGACCACGAGCAGCACGATGACGAGGCCCGGCAGGGTGACGAGCCACCACGACGTCGTGATGTAGTCCTGGCCGTCGGAGATGATTCGGCCCCACGTCGCGAACGGGCGCTGCGGTCCGGCACCGAGGTAGCTCAGTGCGCTCTCGAGCAGAACGGCCTGGGCGAGGAGGAGAAGAACGACGAGCGACGCCTGCTTGAAGATGTTCGGCACGACGTGGCGAAGGAGAATCGCGACACGTCCGAGGCCCAGTACTCGCGCGGCGGCCACGTACGGCTTCTCACGTTCGACGAGCACCAGAGAGCGTGTCAGACGGGCGATCTCGGGCCATTGCGCGATCGCGATGACGAACGTGATGACGGGGATCGACGGACCGAACAGTGCGACGACGAGCAGAAGCATCATCAACAGCGGAAGCGACAGCTGTGCTTCGAGCAGTCGGGACACGACGGTGTCGACCCACCCGCCGAGGAAGCCTGCGAGCGAGCCGAGGGTCAGCCCGATCAGGCCGGAGACGAGTACGGCAAGGATGCCCACGGTGAGCGACACCTGTCCGCCGTAGAGGACACGGGAAAGAAGGTCGCGACCGAGTTGGTCCGTGCCGAACAGATGTCCGTCGGTCAACGGTGGCAGCCGACGCTTCGCGAGGTCGGTTGCGTCGGGAGATGCGAGCGGAAGCACCCGCGCCAGCGCGACGGGCAGAATGACCGCCAGGGCGCAGAGCGTGCCGACCCAGATCTTGACGCGGCTGTCGCGGCTGCGGCGCGTGGCACCTGCGGTGGCGAAGTCCTTGGCGGTGACGGCACTGGGCCGGGAGGTCTTCGGGGTGTCGACGACGGTCATCAGTTGGCTGCCTTCCCGAGTCGGACGCGGGGGTCGAGGAGTGGGTAACAGAGGTCGACGGCCAGCTGTACGAGCACCGCGAGAACCGCGGTCACCAGCACCGTTGCCTGGATCAGCGGATAGTCGCGTGTTTCGAGTGCGCGGACGACCAGGGAACCGACGCCGGGCCACGCGAACACGACCTCCACGACGACGACACCGTTGAGCATCGACGCGAAGCGCGTACCCAAGGCGGTGACGACGGGGATCGACGAGTTGCGGAGCGCGTATCGCCACGTGATCTCGCGCTCGGAGACGCCGCGCGAGCGAGCCACGGTGACGTAGGGCGACGCGTATGCGTTCACCATCTCGCGTCGGACCATCCTGGAGATGAGTGCGATCTGCAGTACCGCGACTGTGAGGGCGGGCAGAAGCAGGCTCGACCATGTCGTGAACCCGGCGGCCGGAAGCACCGGCACCAGGACGGCGAAGAACGTGAGAAGCATCAAGCCGGTCCAGAAGTCGGGCATCGACTGACCCGCGATCGTGACGATGTTGGCGCCGAGTTCGCGGCGGGTGTCGGCACGACGCGCCATCCAGATTCCGAGGGGAATCGAGACGATTGTGGTCAGCAGTATCGCCGCGAATGCCAGCGTGACCGTGTACGGAATGCGTTGCAGGACGACGTCGAGCGCAGGGGCCTGGAACGAGTACGACGTACCGAGGTCGAGAGTGAACAGACCCTTCAGGTACAGCAGGTACTGGGTGAAGACCGACTGGTCCAAGCCCAGGTTCGTGCGAATCTGCGCCAGATCCTCGGTGGTGGCGAGCGGACCGGCCATCGAGTAGGCCGGATCACCCGGGGCCATACGAATCAGCACGAACACCGTCGTGAGTGTCAGGAAGATGGTCAGAAGGCTCTGTCCGAGCCGGCGCACCACGTACCGTGCCGTCGGCGCGGTGAGGAACGCCGGGAGCGCCGAGTCCTTGCGGGACTTGGCGGCGGGAACGCTCGGGGGAGCGGCAGTGAGCTGCGTCATTTCCCCACCTTCGTTCCGCGAAATGCCTGGGTCATCGTCGACCTTTCGATAACACTGCTGCGTTCGAATACTTCGCGGGTGGCACGCACGTGCCACCCGAACGTTTGTAACTCAGCTCACAATGTCACTACTGCGCGATTTGCGCAAGTCCGAATTCGTTTCTGCGTATTTCGAGCAATTCGGTGTAGAGTCTGGGTTGTGTCCACGATCACTTTCGTCGAGTCTGCCCACGCGGCATCGATTCGACGCCCACATCTCGATGTGACAGTCACGAGGGGTCAACGATGACCGAAAGCTTTGTCAGTCAACCGTTCTCGCGACGGAGCCTGTTTCGCGGCGGGCTGATTCTCGGCGCGGGCCTGTCGCTGGGCGGCGGGCTGACCGCGTGCGCAACACCGACGGGCAAGCCCGGTCCCGACACCGTCAGTCTGGCGATGAACCGTTCGATGGTCAGCCTCGACAACAAGCTCCTGCAGTTCGACGCGGCCCTGACGGTGCAGCGGGCGGTGCGCGAGGCGCTGACGACGATCGATACGTCGCTGAAGGTGCAGCTCGTTCTCGCGGACAGCTTCGAGCTCGTCGCCCCGACGCAGTGGCTCGTCCACCTGCGCCCGGGCGTCACCTACTCCGACGGCAGCCCGGTGCGCGTCGAGGACGTCGACACCGCACTGAAGATGTACAGCCAGGTGAGTGGTTCGTTCGTGGGCGGCTTCTTCCCCGAGTGGCCGACCGTCGGCAAGATCGACGAGTCGACCTTCACGCTCGACACCGAACGGCCGGTGCCGGTGCTGGACTACTTGATGTCGAACATCCTCATCACGCCTGCGGCTCAGAACGTTCCGGAAGACCTGCAGGGTGGCGTCGGAACCGGCCCGTACATCGTGACCGAGGCGGATCGGGGCACCGGCAACTACTCGCTCGCCCGCAACACGAAGTACTGGGGTGCGGCGCCGTCGGTCGAATCGGTCAACATTCGTTTCGTTCCGGACGAGTCCAACCGGGTCGTCTCGCTGCGCAGCGGGGAGGTCGACGTCATCGACGCGATCACGCCGGACGCGGCCGACCAGCTGGCCGGGCTCGCGGGAGTGACGGTGGAACGCGTCGACGGGGTTCGGTTGAACCAGCTGTTCTACAACTTCCGCAAGCCGCAGGGGCATCCGCTCGCCGACGCGCGAGTCCGAAAAGCGTTGAGCTATGCGATCAACGGCAACGCGCTCATCGATCAGGTGATGCAGGGAGCGGCGACGCCGTCGCGCGGCGTCGTACCGGGGATTCTGGACGGTGCGATCGAGACCGGCGAATACGTCTACGACCCCCAGCGCGCTCGGGCTGAACTCGATGCGCTCGGTGTGCGTGATCTCGAACTCAAGATCATCTGGGAGACGGGTGAATTCGCCGCCGACACCGACATCATGGAATCGGTGCTGCAGATGTTGTCGGCGGTCGGCGTTCGCGCGACGCTGCAGCAGTTCGAGCCCGGTGGCGACATCTCGACGTGGCGACAGGGCAAAGCCGGCGACTGGGACATCCTGGGTAACGGCTTTCCCAGCCCGACGGGCCTCGCGGTCACGATCATGCAGGGCATGTACGCGGGAACGGCCGCGAAGGAAGAGACGCGAGACACCTACCACGGCTACATCTTCCCGGAGATCTCCGCGCTGATCGCGAAGGGCTCGGAGGATCCGAATCCGGTGACGCGCAAAGAGACTCTCGCCGACGCGCAGCGTCGCATCTGGGAGACCTGGCCGTGCCTGTGGTCGTTCGTGCCGAAGACGGTCATCGCACGCAACAACCGAATCGACGGAATCGGTCTGCGGCCCACCAACTCGTACGACATGGCTGCGGTCACCCTCCGAGCTTGATCGAAGAAGAAAGAAGAACATGAGCGACACGAGCTTCCTCACCCCCGGCGACCTCCTCGCCGACGGCGTACTCCGCGACACCGACGAGACGGGGCGTTCCGACGCGTTTCTTCCTGCCCCGCAGGTGCAGAACCACGCCGCGAATCTGGCGGTGTTGCCCGACGGGTCGCTCGCGTGCGTGTGGTTCGCCGGAACGCAGGAGGGTGTCCCGGACATCAGCGTGTGGTTCTCGCGATTGGAATCGGGGGCGCAGGTGTGGAGCGAACCCGTGCAGCTTTCCGACGATCCGACGCGGTCCGAGCAGAATCCTGTTCTGTTCGTGCGTGATTCGGGCGTCGTGTGGCTGCTGTGGACGTCGCAGCATGCAGGCAATCAGGACACGGCACGTGTACTTCGTCGCATCTCCACCGACGGTGGCCTCAGCTGGGGTGATGCTCATGTTCTGATTCCCGAGACGGATGCCGGTGGCGTGTTCGTGCGTCAGCCCGTCATTGCGCTGTCGTCGGGTCGCCTGCTGCTACCGGTCTTCCACTGCGTCAAGATCGAGGGGCGAAAGTGGGTCGGTGACCGCGACTACAGCGGCGTGATGATCTCCGACGACGACGGTGAGACCTGGCGTGAGTCGGTCGTGCCGGACAGCCTCGGGTGCGTGCACATGAACATCGTCGTTCGCGAGGACGATTCGCTGGTCGCCCTCTACCGCAGCCGGTGGGCCGACTTCGTCTACCGCAGTGTCTCGACCGACGGTGGTGAGACCTGGAGTGTTCCTGTGCCGACCGAGCTCCCGAACAACAATTCGTCGGTTCAGGCGGTCGGTCTCGACGACGGACGGTTGGCTCTCGTCTACAACCACTCGTCGGCGCTCGACGCCACGTCACGTCGTACGTCTCTGTACGACGAGATCGACGACGACGGTCTGGCGGAAGGCGGCCAGGCCGACGGTTCCGCCGCGGCGATCGAGGCCCCGATCGACGACGGGGACGCGCGTGCCGCGTTCTGGGGCGCTCCTCGGGCGCCGATGACGCTCGCGGTCTCGTCGGACGGCGGAGTCACCTGGCCGGTTCGACGCAACCTCGACGAGGGCGACGGGTTCTGCCTGACGAACAACTCGCGAGACGGCTCGAACCGCGAGTTCTCGTACCCGTCGATCACCGAGACCGCTGACGGGCGAATTCACGTCGCCTACACGTACTTTCGTCAAGCGATCAAGTACGTGCAGCTCGACCGAGCGTGGATCGGCGGGTCGGAGTGAGCGGACATGCCATCGTGACGGGAGTGAGCAGCGGCATCGGCGCGTCGATCGCCGCGAAGCTCCTGGGCGAGGGCTGGCGTGTGACGGGTCTGAGCCGGACGCGCCCGTCCGAAGGATTCGGCGGCGACTGGGTGGGGATCGACCTGTCCGATACTGCGGCCGTCGCAGATCTCGTTGCGACACTGGATGATCCGACGGCGGTGATTCACGCCGCCGGCGTCCAGCGATCGGGCCGCCTCGGTGCTCTGGACGCCGCACACGGCGAGCAGATGTGGCGCGTGCACGTCGCTGCTGCGGAAGTTCTGGTGAACGGATTGGCGGACCGGATCGCCGACGGTGGGCGCGTCGTGTTGATCGGCAGTCGCACGATGACCGGCGTTGCCGGTAAGAGCCAGTACGTCGCAACCAAGTCGGCACTGGTCGGCATGGCCAGGTCGTGGGCGATGGAATTGGTCGACCGCGGCATCACCGTCAACGTCGTCGCCCCCGGTCCTACCGACACGCCGATGTTGAACGACCCCGGCCGCAAGAGCACTCCGCCCGTGACGCCACCGCTCGGGCACTTCATCGATCCTGACGAGATCGCCGAGTTGGTCGCGTTCCTGCTGTCCCCGCATGCGCGGAGCATCACCGGACAAACCATCGTCCAATGCGCTGGGACGTCGCTATGACGGGGCGGTTTTCGAAAATTCTGCGCGAAACGCGCAGAAGTGGTAGCTTTATGTGCGCGGAAAACGCAAAATCGGAAGGGAGGGCACGTCGATGAGCGGCGAGCGTCCCGACCTCCTCGTGCTTGCCGACGATCTTTCCGGCGCCGCGGAGTGTGCTGCGGTCTTTCTGCATCGAGATGTCGACATCGCGCTCGACATCGACCGACTGCAGTCCGAGGCCGACGTCCGTGTTCTCGATCTCGGGACGAGGATCATGACAGCTGCCGACGCGGCTCGGCGACTGCGAGAAGTGCTCGACGGGGTGCCCGGGGACGTCCAGGTAGTCAAGAAAATCGATTCGATGTTGCGTGGCAACATCGCGGCCGAGCTCGAAACGCTCTCCGAGACAGGGCCTGTCGTAGTTGCGGCAGCATTGCCTGCACTGAACAGAACCACCGCGAACGGCGTCCTCCACATCGACGGTGTCCCACTGCATCTGAGCGGTCGGTGGGGCATGGAACGAACAGCACCACCGGAGTCCATCGACGACTTGCTCCCCGGAATCGCGACGGTTTCGCTGGGTGTCGGGGTGACCGAGGACGAGTTGCGCTCCGCGCTGTCGTCGGGTGCCGTCGCGGTGTGCGACGCGTCGACGGACGAGGATCTCGATACAGTTGTCGCCGCAGCGGCCTCGGTACCGGGCGTACGTCTCGTCGGCACGGCTGCGCTCGCTGCCGCCGTGGCCCGCACACTGCCGACCCGTACCGTCGACATGAGAAATCCGGAGCCTGCCCCGGCGCTGGTCGTCGTGGGAACTGCAGAAGCCGTTGCCGTCGAACAGGTTCGCTACCTCGAGCGCTCCGGCGCAACTCACGTGCAGGTCGACGTCGACGACCTGCTGAACGCACGTACCGATCCCGACACCGTCCGATCGGCATTGGCCCTCGGTGTCGCCGTACTGACGGTGTCGGGTCCGGTGGAACCGAGCAGGGCTAGCTCGGTGGCCTCGGCCCTCGGCGAACTCGTCGCAGCGGTGGTGCGCGGACGCTCGGTCGGTCTCGTTCTTACCGGAGGCGAGACCGCCCGGCGCGTCATCGATGCACTCGGTATCACGACCTTGGAACCCGTCGCCGAAGTGCACCGCGGCGCGGTCGTGTCGCGGACGAGCGACGGCACCCGAATAGCAACGCGGCCAGGCAGTTTCGGAGACCACGACAGTCTGGTCTCGATGAGCAACCATCTGCGCGGCATCGACGACAACGTATTCTTTTCTCACAGTGAGGCATTGGCATGACAACAGCTCTTCCGCCCTACATCGCGGTGACCATGGGTGACGGCGCCGGAATCGGCCCCGAAGTGATCGTGCCCGCCATGATCGACCCGGCGACACTGGAACGCTGCCGTCCGGTCGTCGTCGGCGACGCCAAGCGGCTGAGGCTCGCGGCCGAGGTCCTCGGCGTCGACGTCGAGATCGCGGTGGTGAACGCGGTAACCGAAGCCGAGTTCACGCCGTCGCGCATCAACGTGATCGACCTGGACCTGCTACCCGACGACCTGCAGTGGGGCGAGCTGTCCGCGGTCGCGGGCGACGCGGCCTACCAGTACATCCGGGTGGCGAGCGAACTCGCCGTGCGCGGCGAGGTCCAGTCCATCTGCACCGCGCCGCTGAACAAGGAGGCGCTGCACGCCGCCGGACACATCTTCCCGGGTCACACCGAGTTGCTGGCGCATCTGACCGGTACCGAGGAAGTGTCGATGATGTTGTCGACGCCGAAGTTGAAGGTCATCCACGTGACGACGCACATCGGTCTCCTCGACGCCGTCGCGAAGATCGAGCCGGGCTTGGTGGAGCGCACGATCCGGCGCGGCCACGAGGCGCTCCTTCGATCGGGCACGGCGAACCCTAAGATCGGAGTCTGCGGAATCAACCCGCACGCAGGCGAGAACGGGCTGTTCGGGTACGGCGAAGAAGATCTGAAGATCGTGCCTGCCGTCGAGAAGTTGAAGGCCGAGGGCATCGACGCCGTCGGGCCGCTGCCTGCGGACACCGCGTTCTTCCTCGCCGGCCGCGGTGACTACGACCTCATCGTCGCGATGTACCACGACCAGGGGCACGGACCGGTGAAGGTGCTGGGAATCGAGGCAGGCGTCAACATCACGGTCGGACTTCCTGTCATCCGTACGTCCGTGGACCACGGAACAGCTTTCGACATTGCAGGTAAAGGAATCGCCGAGGCCGGTAGCATGGTCGAGGCACTGCGGCAGGCTGCCGAATTGGCAACCAGCCCAGCGTTACTGAGCTGAATCGAACGCCGGACAGGCAGGGGTGGCGGTGCGGGAATCGGAGATCAGGCGGAACGAGATCGTCAGGCTGGCCAAGAACGGCGGCCTGACGAGCGTCGACGAATTGTCCTCGTTGTTCGAGGTCACCGCGTCGACGATCAGGCGCGACCTCAACCACCTGACCGAACGCGGACTGCTCGCCCGAACATACGGCGGCGCCATTGCGTTGAACGGGCACCACGAGGCGTCGATCAAGCAACGGTCGCTCGAAGGCTACGACGCGAAGCGCATCATCGCGGCGTGGGCTGCCGAGCAGGTTCTGCCCGGGGAGACGGTTCTGCTCGATGCCGGAACGACCGTCGGCGCCATGGGTGAATTCCTCCGTGGTGCGACGGATCTGACGGTCATCGCCGCAGGCCTGACCGCGTTGGAAGCGCTGGCCGACGCGGAGTCGGTGCGCGTCGAGTGCCTCGGCGGCACACTGCGGCACCTGAGCCAAGGTTTCGTCGGACCGTTGGCTGAGGCGTCGCTGCAGAGGGTGTCGTTCGATCGTGCGTTCCTCGGAGCCGATGCCGTCACCGCCGAGTTCGGTATCTGCGAGGCGGGTTACGACCAGACTCGCCTGAAAGAACTGATGATGGAACGCGCGGGCAAGATCTACGTTCTCGCTCATTCGACGAAGCTCGGGCAAAGGCCTTTTCACGCGTGGGCTCCCATTCCGGCGGGGACGACGCTCGTCACCGATTCGGGCGCCGCACCTGAGCAGATCGAACCGTTCGAGAAAGCTGCGATCGACGTGGTGATTGTCTGACGTGCATCCGGGGTAGCCAACACCCGTTGTCTACTGCAAGGAGTGCACGATGCGTTATGACTACCTCATCGTCGGGGGCGGTATGGTCGCCGACAACGCAGCACGCGGTATTCGTGAGAAGGACAGTTCCGGATCCATCGGGATTCTGAGCGCCGATACCGACGATCCGTACACCCGCCCCGCGCTGTCCAAGAAGTTGTGGACGGACAAGGATTTCGGGCGCGATCAGGTTCCGCTGAACACGGTGGCCGACACCGGCGCGGAGATCCACAAGTCGACGCGTGCCACGGCGGTCGATCGCGAAAATCGTTCCGTCACAACCGACTCCGGCGAAACGTACGAATACGGCACCCTGCTGTTCGCAACCGGAGCGTCGCCCGTGCAGTTGGAACTGGCGCCCAGTCCACGCGTCATCTATTTCCGAACCTATGCGGATTACCGTGCGCTACGCGAACTGTCGAAGACCGCGTCGCACATCGCCGTCGTCGGTGGCGGCTACATCGGTACCGAAATCGCGTCGGCACTGTCGCTGAACGGAGTGAAGGTCACCCTCGTCACCTCCGACGACGTGCTCGGCGGGCACATGTTTCCCGAAGTCCTCGCGGCCTCGTTCGACGAAGGTTTCACCGAACACGGCGTCACCGTCCGGCGCTCGGTCAAGGTCGAATCCGGAGCCGAGGCGTCGGCACGCGTCCAGTTACAACTCGACGACGGGTCGAGTGTCGAAGCCGATGGCGTCGTGTTCGGACTCGGTGTGCGCCCGAACGTCGAACTGGCCGAGGCCGCGGGCCTCGAGGTCGACAACGGAATCATCGTCGACGAATACCTCCGCACCGGCGATCCCCACGTGTACGCGGCAGGCGACGTCGCCAACTACCCGGACGCCATCCTCGGGCGTCGTCGGATCGAGCACGTCGACAACGCCAACGAGATGGGCAAGGCCGTCGGACGACTCATGGCCGGTGGCACGGACCCCTACACGTACACGCCGTACTTCTATTCCGATGTCTACGACGACGGCTATCAGGCCGTCGGAACCGTCAGCACGTCGCTGAAGACGGTGGAGGACTGGAAGACCAAGCCCAAGGAGGGCGTCGTCTACTACGTCGACGACGACGGCGTGGTCAACGGCGTCCTGATGTGGAACGTCTGGGAGGGGCTCGACGAGGCGAAACAGCTCATCGCCGACGGCGCGAAGCCCCCGTCCGGCAACTAGGCTCCGTTCGCGGCACGCGGCGCACGAATCTGGGACAGTGGACAGGGTCCAGGAGACCCAGGAGCCGAACATGACCGAATATCCCGCGCTCGGAAGCGACCGAGAGCGCGTCGAAGAGCAGGTACGACGGTGGTGCGACGACGCGCGCCTCGACGGGCGGCGCCCACCACTGTCCGACGCCGCGGCCGTCGCCATCGCCGCGGGCAGGCTGGACGAACCGACGCGGACGATTCTCGCGGCACGACGCCGCGCGGGAAGGACACTCCCGTCGATCGGTGGGTTCGCTGCGATTCGGGTGCTCGCCGACGAGCGTGAGCGGTGGCTCGCCAAGGACACCCGGAACAAGCCCGGGTCGGCGATCGTCTACCGCATGCGGGCAGCCGAGCTGGGTAAACGGCTCGACCATCTCCGTACCACCGTCGTGATGTCCAACAAGCACTACGCGAACGGTGTCCGTGCCGTCCGACGCGAACGCCGCGACGGACTGCATCTGGACCTCGACCAACGGGATGCCTTGTTCGATGCACTGCGTCACACGCCGGTCCCCAAGGCGGAGGCAGGAACGGTCGTCGAACGCGCGGGGTTCTCTGCACTCGACTCCGCCGCCGACAAGGTGGTGGACGCGTCGAGGAACACTCGGTTCCGTGAACTCGGCGACCGTGCGTCCAGCTTGATCACGCAGTTCACCGATCGGCGCGACGACGTGTTCGACGACAGGTACGAGACGCTGCTCTTCCTCGCGGGCTCGTCGTACGACCGCGTGCAGGCGTCGCCTGCGTGGCGTTCGGAACATTTCGTGGTGCAGCGCACGCAACTCGATCTCGCGGACGAGCTGACCCAGGTTGCCGTCGACGCGAACGCGCTGCGCGAGATCTCCTCGGAACTCGAAGGCGTCGCCACGATGATGTTCGACGACGTCACGCGCGACCAGGTGGCGACGCGTCGCACCGCGTTGGACGCCGTGTGGAGGCAGTTGATCGATCGTGTCGCGGCGCTCGTTCGGGTCGCGGACCTGGTGACCCGTGCCGAGGGGGAGGTACGCACGATGGACGTCGTGCAGAAGGCACGCAGTCTCGACGACCGCATCGACGCACTCATCGCGCGTGCGGGCAATCGCGAATTATCCGCGGACAACACGCATTTCGTGGGCGATCAGCTGCGGTGACCATGTGCGCGAAAATACATAGCGGGCTATGTATTTTCGCGCACATGACTGCCGGCCCTAGGCGACGATCGCGAACAGCACCGCTGCCACCGCGAAGCTGACCACGGACAGGATCGTCTCGAGCACCGTCCATGTCTGCAGCGTCTGCTTCACCGTCATGTTGAAGAACTTCGCGATGATCCAGAAACCGCCGTCGTTGACGTGGCTCAGGATGATCGATCCCGCCGCGATGGACATCGCGACCAGTGCCGTGGCCATCGGCGAGTAGTTCTGTGCCGCGACGAGCGGTCCGACGATGCCGCCGGTCGTCACGATCGCGACCGTCGCGGAACCCTGCGCGATGCGCAACGCGCAGCTGATGACGTAGGCCAGGACGATGATCGGGAGTCCCGCTGCGGACATCGCGTCGGCGAGCGCGGTGCCGATGCCGGTTGCGGAGATGACCTTGCCGAAGAACGCGCCTGCGCCGACGACGAGAAGCAGCATGCCGACGGGCCGCAGCGATTCGCCGGTCAGTGTGCTCAGTTCCTGGACTGTGGACCCACGCCTGATGCCGAGCACGTAGAACGCGATCAGGACGGCGATCAACAGTGCGACGGCAGGCGTGCCGAGGAACGTGAGAACCTCGAGCAGATTGCCCGGCTCGAGCAAGATGCTGCCGAACGTCGCTCCCAGGATGAGCACGAGCGGCACCGCGATGATGGCCCCGATGACGGCGACGGACGGGGGAGTGGTCACGACGGGACGCTTCGTGGTGACCGACGTGCCGCCGCCCGCGCTGTCGCCGTTCTCGTCGGCCTCGTTGATGAAGTCCTCGGGCACGTCGACGATGACGCGCTTGCCGATCCAACTACCCCACGCCAGACCTGCGGCGAGGAATCCGGGTATACCGCACACGAATCCCATCAGGATCAGCCAGCCGAGGTTGACCTCCAGCAGACCACCGAGCGCAACGGGTCCCGGGTGCGGGGGCAGGAACGCGTGCGTCATCGACAGGCCGGCAAGCATCGGCAGGGCATACAGCACCAACGACTTTCCGCCTTGGCGCGCGGCCACGTAGACGAGCGGGGCGAGAACGAAGATGCCGATGTCGAAGAAGACGGGGATGCCGAAGATCAGGCCGAGCAGACCCATCGCGACAGGTGCACCACGCTCACCGAAGATGCCGAGAAGTTTCGACGTCAACGCCTGTGCGCCGCCGGATCTTTCGAGGATTGCGCCGAGCACGGTACCGAGTCCGATGATGACGGCGATGTGCCCGAGGATCCCTCCGAATCCTGTTTCCAGCAGGGACTCGTTGCTCTTGATCGCCGTGCCGACGATCTCCGAAACAGGTAGGCCCGCTGCAAGAGCCAGGCCGAGACCCACGATCAGCAGCGCGACGAACGGTTCGAGTTTGACCTTGATGATGACGACGAGAAGCACTGCGATGGCGACGCCACACAGTACGAGAAGGCCAGGTGTCGACGTCCTGAGCCAATCGACGACGCTACTCATGGGGTGCCTTTCGATAGCGGGAGTGGAGCCTGCGGAACGACCCGGGTGGGCGGGAGATGAAGCGGAGAGGTGGGGTTCATTGCTGGGGACCGAGAGATTCGACGAATGTTCGTGCACGTGAGGCGATGTCGTCCCAATTGCTCGCCGCGACGCTGGCAGGGGGGACGACGTCGGTGCCCGCGGTCACCGCGACGGCACCGTGCTTCAGGAACTCGGCCGCGTTGGACGCGTTGACGCCCCCGGACGGCACGAGTCGGGCGTCCGGAAGTGGGCCGAGAAGGTCCTTGAAGTGCGCAGGCCCGAGTGCACGGGCGGGAAATATCTTGACTGCTGCTGCGCCGAGGTCGATCGCGTTCATGACCTCGGTCGGAGTCAACGCACCCATCATGACCGGAATATTCTGTGTTGCAGCCACTTCGGCCACTTCCGGGCGCAACCCGGGAGTGACGAGGAATTGCGCACCGGCGTCGATCGCCGATCGCGCCTGCTCGCCCGTCAGGACGGTACCCGCACCGATGACGGCGCCGGCGTCGGCTGCGTCCCGAAGCAGCTGCAGAACCCCCGGCGTCGTGAACGTGAGTTCGACGGCACGTATCCCGCCGCGCGCCACCGCGTCGGCCAGAGCTGCGGGGTCGGAGATCGACGGGGCTCGCACGACGGCGAGTGCACGGTCGTCGAGAATGGTCTGTAGTGCGTTCATGTCATCCGTCTCAGTGAATGACCGGCCAGGTTGCCGGTCGGTTGTCCGTCGTCGATTGCGAGTGCGCCGTTGACGATCACATGGCTGATCCCCACGGCCTGTTGTTTCGGCTTCTCGAAGGTAGCTGTGTCGGAAACCGTTGCGGGATCGAACAATACGAGGTCTGCGGCGTTGCCCTCGGCAATGGTGCCGCGATCGCTCAAACCGAGACGTCCGGCGGGCCGGCCCGTCAGATGGTTGATGCAGTCTTCGAGTCCGAGGAGTCGTTCTTCCCTGACATAGTGTCCGAGGTACCGCGGAAACGTGCCCCACGCGCGAGGGTGGGGGCGTTCTCCGACGAGGATCGCGTCGCTGCCACCCATGTGGTGCGGGTGCGCCATGATGGCACGAACGTTGTCCTCGTGGCCGACGTGCTGCAGGATGGTCGTCGCAAGTTGGTCCTTCTGCAGGATGTCGAAGAAGACGTCGACGGGGGCTTCGCCACGGTCGGCTGCGATGTCGATCATCGTCCGTCCGACGTAGCGGTCGAGTTCCGGATTCGCGACGCCGCTGAGTTGGATCGTCTCCCATTCGACCGTGACCCCATGGCACCCGTCCGAGCCGTTGACGTCGACGTCTTCGGCGATGCGGGCGCGCATCTCCGGGTCGTCCATCCGGGCCAACGCCTGGTCCGGCCCTCCCGACATCGCCCAACTCGGCAGGAGCGCCGACAGAGTGGTCGCACCGGGAAGATACGGATACGTGTCCAGGGTGACGTCGCACCCGTCGGCGATGGCAGCGTCGACCATGGCCAGAAATTCACCTGCCCGACCGCGGTTCACCCCGAAGTTCATGGTGGCGTGGGTCAGGTGCAGGGCGCATCCCGTCTCGCGGGCGAGATCGAGCATCTCCTTGTAGGCCTCGAGCGCACCGGCACCGTACGACCGGGTGTGTGGTGCGTAGAAGCCGCCGAACTCCGCGACCACTTCACACAGCGCACGAAGCTCGCTCGTGTCCGCGTACATACCGGGGGTGTAGGTCAACCCACTCGACATTCCGACGGCACCCTCGGCCAACCCTTGCGCGAGAAGCTCTCGCATGTGGGCTGTTTCGCGTGCGGTCGCGGGTCGCTGATCGCCGCCGACGGCAAGGTATCGCAGCGTTCCCTGCGGAACGAGGTACGCCGCATTCGGGGTGATGCCTCGGTCGAGACGCGCCAGATATTCGGCGACGGACCGCCACGAGAAATCGAGGTCCGACGGGTTTCCGTTCCACCCTGCGATCTGTCGACGAACGATGTCGAGTGTCGCGTCGTCGATGGGTGCGTACGCAATTCCGTCCTGGCCGATGACTTCGGTCGTGACGCCCTGGCTGATCTTGGGGAAGTGACCGGGATCGGTCAGCAGCCCGAGATCGGAGTGCGCGTGCATGTCGATGAACCCGGGCGACAGGACGTGTCCCGGAGGCACGTCGATGATGCGATCCGCCCCGTCCAGAAGTCCTGGAGCGGTGACGGATTCGATCCGTCCGTTCTTCACGAGCACGTCGCGCCGGGTACGCGGGGCACCGGTTCCGTCGACGACGTCCGCACCGCGAATGAGTAATTCGGTCATGGTCGGTCCTAGAAGAAGGTGTGGACGAGGTCGACGACGCGAGGGTCCTCGGCATCGGCGTCGTCGATCACAGGAATAAGCCGCCATTTGTCGAATGCCGTACAGGGATGCGAGAGACCCAGTCGTACAACGGATCCGATCGGTGCAGCTGCGTCGTCGTCGGGGAAGCGGAGGAATGCGTGCTGATCGTTGAGGGCGGTGACCTCGGCCGCATCGATCGACTGAGGCGTCGGAAGGCCCTCGTCGAACGGCAGGTCTCGCTTACCCGCGTCGAGCAGCGCCAGACCGGGCTCCGGCCGCGAGACGACGCGGGCCCACCCGTGCATCGCCGACGTCAGCGCATCGTCGGAGCGGGCAGGGATCATCGGCGAAATCTGCGAGTAGAAACCGTCGTCGTGGATGATGTACGCCCCGGAACGGAGAACGACCGACGTCGGAACGCCTCGCGCACCGTCCTCGTCCGCGAACGACGCCAACCGCTCGACCACGAGATCCTGATACGCGCTGCCGCCTGCAGTGATGAGCGCGGTGCCGGAGTAGAGGCCGGCAGCGTCGAGTTCGCGGTGCAGCGCGCCGACGGCGTCGAGATACGTGCGAACCGCCTCGAGGCCGCTGTCCGATCGGTCGTGGCTCAGTGCCCCCTCGTATCCGCCGACGCCGACGAGGTTCAGTCGAGGAGAGTCGGCGACAGCTTTCGCGACGGACCGCGCCTCCTCGATGGTGCGCGCGCCGGTACGGCCGTGTTCACCACCGAGTTCGACGACGATGTCGACGGGGCGCGTGCCCGTGGTGTTGTCCAGGATGTGGTTCATGGCGCGAACCGTGTCGAGGCCGTCTGCCCAGCAGACGAATTCGAATTCCGGGTGCTCGTCGAGTTCGCGCGCGAGCCACGTCAGGCCGACTGGGTCGACGAGCGCGTTGGCCAGCATGACCCGGTCCACACCGAAGCTGCGTGCGGTCTGAACCTGCCAGATGGTTGCGAGTGTGATGGCCCAGGCGCCGGATTCGAGCTGACGTCTCCACAGGGTCGGCGCCATCGTCGTCTTGCCGTGCGGGGCGAGCTTCACGCCGGATTTCTCGGCCCACGTCGCCATGACGTCGACGTTGTGCTGCAGTCGGCCGTCGTCCAGCGTGAGCAGCGGGGTCTGGAACTGGCTGAGAGTCGGTCGCGTCGCGAGGAATTCGCGGATTCCCAGTCCCCACGCCTGCGGGGGAACAGATTTGTGTTCGGGTCCGAGCAACCGCGACGCAAGGGCGTCGACGACATTCGAGTCGATCAAGACAAGACCTCCAGGCCTGACTTCGCTATGCGTTGCGCATTTTGCAACGCAAGTTGCGCAAAATGTTTGTGCTCAGTAGTGTGCAACGAACTGGGGGAAAGTCGCAAGCATTCGAAGGAGATCGATGTGACGTCGCCGCGAGCGATCTGCGTCGGCGAGGGGTTGGTGGTCCTCGTTGCGGAACCGGGCCCATTGGAGAATTCCGAAACGTTCACCAGGTCGGCCGGTGGTGCGGAAGCCAACGTGGCGAGAGTGCTCGCTCAGTTGGGCGTGTCGTCCTCGTGGATCTCGAGAGTGGGCAACGACGGCTTCGGCCGTTACCTGTTGACGCAGCTCGTCGACGCCGGCGTCGATGTTTCCGCTGTCGTCCTCGACGAGACCCGACCGACCGGCATGTACGTCAAGCAGCGCGGCGGTGGAACGGGGTCCGAATGGGATCTGCCCGACGGGGACAGTCGGATGACGTATTTCCGGACCGGCTCCGCTGCAAGTGCGTTGTCGCCCCGCGACATCGGCGGGGGAGCTGCTGCGGATGCGATCGGGTCGGCCGAAATCGTGCATTTCTCGGGCATCACGGTCGCGTTGTCCGAGTCGGCCGAACGGATGACACGCGCGTTGATCGCCGGTGACGGTCTCGTCAGCTTCGATCTCAATTACCGGCCCGCGTTGTGGGCCAACAGGATCGACGACGCATCGCGAGTTCTCGCCGACCATGTGCGTGGCAGCGACGTCGTCCTGATGGGAGCCGATGAGGCGGGCGTGGTCTTCGGTCTCGACGATCCGGCCGCGCTGCGCGCCGAGTTTCCCGAACCGCGACATCTCGTGATCAAGAACGACGCGCATGTCGTGACGGCGTTCGACGGCGACGAGCGTGTCGACGTTCCCGCCCTCCGGCTCGATGTGGTGGAGAAGATCGGTGCGGGCGACGCCTTTGCCGGCGGATTCCTCGGTGGCTTGCTGAACGGGGTGTCGGCGGAAGGGCGAGTCCGCCTCGGGCATCTGTGCGCGGCGGGTGCGCTCACGGCTCGGGGTGACGTGGCGACGATTCTCGCCGGGCCCAGTCTCGATGCAGCAATCGGTCTGTCGGCCGACGAATGGACGCGAATTCACTACGGGGAGTTGGTGAGTGTATGAGTCAGAGTCTGTCGCGAGCGTTGACGATCCTCGGTCTGCTCGGCGACGAGGGCCGGTCGCTGGATCAGCTCGCCACCGAACTGGGTGTCCACAAGACGACGGTGCTGCGTCTGCTGCGGACGATGGAAGCCGACCGGTTCGTCCAGCACGACGCGGAGCATCGGTACATGCTGGGATCGAGATTCTTCGAACTGGCCAGTCACGCGCTCGAGCAACGTGACGTCAGGACCGTCGCGCGCCCGCATCTGGCTGCGCTCAACGCGTCGACCGGTCAGACCATCCACCTCGCCACCTACGAGAACGGCGAGGCCATCTACATCGACAAGTTCGACGCCAAGCAGAGCGTGCGCATGTACTCGCGCGTCGGCAGACCCGCAGCCTTGCACTGCACCGCGGTGGGCAAAGTCCTGGTATCGGCGAGGCCTCGGTCCGAACAGGTCGAGATCGCGAACAATCTCGGTTACCAGCGATTCACCCACAAAACGATCGATTCGGCCGAGCGCTACCTCGCCGAACTGGAACTCGTTGCGCAGCAAGGCTTCGCGGAGGATCACGAGGAACACGAGTCGTTCGTCAACTGCGTGGGCGTGCCCGTGCGCAACGGAGTGGGCGACACCGTGGCCGCTGTGTCGATGTCCGTCCCCGACATGCTGTTGGACCACGCTCAGGTACTGGCAACGCTGCCCGAGATCTTGGCTACCGCAGCGGCGATATCGGCAGACCTCGGGTGGAGGTCTGCCACAGAAACTTCGACCATCGAAGACAACATGAACGTGAAAGGAATCCGATGAGCGAGAAGATCGCAGTCCGCACCGATGCAGCTCCCGCACCCGCACACACCTTCTCCCAGGGCGTACGCAAGGGCCCGTTCGTGCAGGTGTCGGGGCAAGGACCCGTCGACCCCGAGACCAACGAGTACCTGTACCCGGGGGACGTCGCTGCGCAGACGACGCGCACGCTCGAGAACGTGCGCGCCATCGTCGAGGCGAGTGGAGCGACGTTCGACGACGTCGTCATGCTCCGCGTGTACCTGACCAAGCGCGAGGACTTCGCGATCATGAACGACGCGTACGGCGAGTTCGTGCAGAAGCACACGAAGGGTGACGTGCTGCCCAGTCGTACGACAGTGTTCACTGGGCTGCCCCGCGAGGAAATGCTGGTGGAGATCGACGCGGTGGCCATCGTCTGACGCACTACGCGTTGCTGATGCGTCGGGTGTTCCGACCGCATCAGGCGTTGTCGAAGAACGCGGCGGTGCGGAGCGTGAGGCGGAGTGTGGCCACGATGCGGTCCCATGGAACGGCCTCCGCTTCGTACTCGTCCATCGCGTCGGTGTCGCCGCGTTCTTCTGCTTCGAGTGCGCACTCACGCCACGACCGAGCTTGGTCGGAGCAGAACGCTTCGTAGCCGGCGATCTTGGTCCTGTCCTGGCCGCATACCGATACGACGAGTTCCACGTCGACGGCACCCTCGGCCGCCGAGTCCAACTCGAGCAGAGCCAGCAAATCGGGCGGCACGTCGCAGTCGCCGTCGTGGTGCGCATCGTCGTCCGAGGCCGTGAAATCCGGTTCGGGGCGGGGATCCGGTCCTGTGTACGCGACGACTCCGCCGAGGTGGTCGGCGAAGGACGCGTCGACGCGCATGACGAACTCGGCCAAACGATGGAAAGCGGCGTCGAGATGTCGAGGCACTAGAGGTTGTGCGTCGACGCTGGCCGCGACGTGCACACGGTCGTCGACCAGGAGGAATTTCAACCGGGAGTGGCGGCGATTGAGGTCGGCGACCAATTCGGCTGCACGCGTACGACCCGAGATCCGCTCCACGACCGGCGCGTGGATACGTACTTCGGTCGGACCGGCCACATAGACGTATGCGGTGACCAGCCCCAACATGATGGCGACGCTCTTGTCGGCGGAGAGCTCGACGTCGAGTCCCGTGACGTTGCGCAAACAGCTCAGAACCACGCGCTCGAGTTCGTCCTCGCGATCGGTCATCACGGCAGTGGTCGGGTCGTATGCTTCGGCGCCCCTGGAATCCTCGTCACCGTCGAGAAACGCGGGGTGCGGAACGCCCCACACGGTTCTGATTTCGCCGACGGCCAGGAATGCCAGATGATCGGCCCACGCGGCCGACTTCTCGACGACGTTCGTGGACGATTCGGCATCGTGCGCCCATGGAGGAACAGGCGCCGACAACGCGGTCGTGGTGCAGACGATCGTGTCCGACGGCGTCCTGCGAAAGGTCATGGTCGGCCGTCGTCGGTCGTCCGGAACGAATGCCGGACACAGCGTGATTTCGGCGGTGCCGTGCGCAAGCCGATCCGCCAACCGGCGAGTGAATGCACCCCAGTCCTTCCCGGTCGCCTCGTCAAGATCCAGCCCATCGAACGTCGACATGTGTTCCCCGTTTCTGCCGCTTCGGACTTCTCGAACGGGTGGGAAGGTAGACGGGGGTACCGACAGGTTCAGGGCAGTCAGTGACTCGGACGGACGACCAGCGCTGGAACCAACAGCTCTGCCGACGTCAACGAGCCGTGATGACCGCGGAGTCGAGCCGCTATCGACTCGGCATCGGTTCGCACCAAGGCGGATCGATCGTGCGCGAGCGCAAGTAGGTCGCCGATCCGCCCGTACGCGGCCCGCGACACGGCCGGGCCGAACCAGCCGTTGTCGACGGCCTCGTCCTTGGTGACGACAGTGAAACTTCTCCCCAGTTCGGCCTTCCACGCGTCGTACACCTCCGACGTTGCTCCCTTCCGGGTGTAGACGTACCTCATTCGTGCTTCGCCGCCCAGCTGTCCGACGCCGGCGCGTAGGGCAGGCGACGCGTCGTAGTCGACACGGTCCCCGACCTCGACCATGCCGTGGTCCGAGACGACCACCAACGCTCCGTCCGTCGGAACCGTCTCGGCCAACGATTGTGCGAGCCGATCGACCTGACGGAGCTCCGCCCGCCACGCGTCGGAACTCGGTCCGCGTACGTGTCCGACGAGATCGAGGTCGCCGAAGTACGTATAGGCCAATGTCGGACCAGGGGAGGACAGAACGTCGGCGACATTCCCGACGAGGTCACCGGATGTGATCGACGTTCGGAACGACGCCCCGCGCAACGATGCACGCGTCAGACCGGACCCGTTCTGCAGCGCGGGGCCGACGTGGAAGATCCCGACGCCCGACGCCACACCGTGTTCGAACGAGGTGCGTGTCGGTTGAAAAGTCTCCGGAACGAGGTCGGGGGAAAGTTCGTCAGAGCTCGACGACCCCTGCAGTGCCCACTTCAGGGAGTTCATCAGCCCCTTGTGGCCGGGTGGTGAGACGAGATAGCCGACGATTCCGTGCTCACCGGGAGGTAAGCCGGTGCCCAAGGAGCTGAGACTCGTGGCGGTCGTGCTCGGAAAGCCGGCGGTGATCGAGTTGCTCGTGTGCGAGGTCAGAAACGGCGCGTCGTCCGGGTGTGCCGCTAACTGCTCGGCGCCCAGGCCGTCGACGACGAGAAGGCAGATGCGTCGGGCGCCCTCGAGTTCGAAACCGATTCTGTCGGTCGTGTCCGGGACGCCGAGATGGGCGAGGATCGATGGGACGACGTCGGCAAGCGACGCGGATCCATATCGGGGTTGCAGAAGCATGCCACCACCGTAGGACGCCGGGGCAACCGCTCGCTGTGTGTTGTTAACAGTTTCAGCGCGCTGACCAGGCGATTTGCGCAAGTGTTCTCGTTGGCGTAACTTTTGTCGAGTCAGAGCGACACGGACACCGACCCGAGCCGAGAGGCGCGGGACACGAGGTTGGACGAGGTTAGCACTGACGCCCCCGGATAAGGTAAGAAAGTAACCGCGTCCGGGATACGAACGTGTAAGCCCCAGAGCAAACGCTAAAGCGAGAGCGATGGTGTGCGCGTGTTCTTTGAGAACTCAACAGTGTGTCGATGAATGTCAGTGCCGAATGTTTTTGGCGCTCATGCCTTTCGGGGTGTGGGTGTGACGTCTTCTTGCTTCATTCTTCCCGTCTGGGGTGAG
>NZ_JAAFYV010000050.1:0-30839 GCF_011770055.1 Rhodococcus sp. B10
CGCCGAATCCGCCCCCGAAACCGCCGCCCCCACGGCTGCCGCGGAGCACGCTGTCGATGAGGATGCCGCCGAGGACAGCACCTGCGGTACCGCCCCCGGATCCTCCGCGCGGGCGTCGGCTGTCTTCCCAGTCCCGGACGTCGGCCTGTGCCTGCTGCGACGCCCGCGACGCCAATTGTGCTGCAGCTTGGGCATGTTGGAGTGCCGTGGCGGGATCCGACGCCTCGAGGTGCCGTGCCGCGTCGAAGTGCCGTTCGGCTTCGGCGAGATGTGTCCTGGCAGTGGCGCCGACACCACCACGCCGGGTCGAGATGTAGTCCTTGGCGGCGGTGATCTGGGATTGTGCGCCGCCGAGGTCCCGCTGCAGCCGAGCGCGAAGAAGGTCCTCCTGCGTCTTGGCTTCGGTCGCGGAGTCGATCACGGCGTCGAGATGCCGATCCGCCTCCACGAGTCGGTTGAAGCTGCCCAGCGGATCGGCGGACTGCGACGCCACCGCGCTCCGTAGCGCCTCCTCGGCCGCGGCGCGGGCGGTCTGCAGTTCCTGACCGCCGTGCTCGGTCAGCGTGGCCGCGTTCGCGATGTCGCGTCGCACGTCCTCGATCGCCGCTGGCAGCGTCGCGATGGCGTTCCGAATGTCGTTCTGCGCGTGGTCGACTGCGTCGAGCAACGACCGCGCCTGGTCGACGGCTTTCTCTGCCGTGCGCACGGCGGAGACGAGTTCGCCCTGTTGGCCTGCGGGTTTCGCGGCTGCTGCACGGCCCACCTCGATGTTGCGCTCGGCCAGTTCGATGTCCTCGCGGGCCATCACGATGTTCGACGAGATCGATGCGAGGGCCGGTTCGGCGAATTCGGTGTGCAACCGAGCCAGCACCGCCTCCGATTCGGGCACACGGACGGTCAGCGCGACGACCGCCTGCGTCAGCGAGTCGAGCGTCGACCCCGCGTTGATCAGCAAGTCACGCATCTGCTCGAATTCGGCCACGCGAGAGTCGAGTTCGTGATCGGCCCGGCCGCACGACGAGATGATCTGGATCAGCATCGAACGGCGCTGATCCGGGGTTTCGGGAATCGCGTCGTCGAGACGCTGGCGAACTTCGAACGCGGCGCCGAGCGCCTTCTTCGCCTCCTCGAACGCGGTGATGAACGGGGCCGCCGTCGTGTCGCCGAACTCCGATCGCGCGATCGCGAGTTCTTCTTCGCTGGCCCGTACCGCGTTGTCGGTCTCGACGAGCATGGAGTGAGCCCGCGCGTCGAGCACGTCGAGCGGCAGAGCCGACAGTGCAGCGGTGTCGGTGGGGTCGATTCGTTCCGCGGCCTCGATGCTTGCCTGCTGGTGCTTCTTCTTCCGTCGCGACGAATAGGCGACGGCACCGCCACCGGCGACGACGACCGCACCCGCGCCGATGAGCCACGGAGTCGCAGATCCACCGGATCCGGAGGACGAATAGGCGTCGGAGAGGGAGCCGGCCGTGACGATCGCCGCCCCTGCCCAGTCCTCCTCGCGCAGAGCGGGTTCGATGTTGTCCGTCTGCATCTCCGTGATCTCGGCGTCGGTGATCTCGGTCAGCCCGGTGGGGACCCACATGCTGTAGGAACGGTCGACGGTCGCGACTGCGAGCAGGACGTCGCGATCGCCGAAGCTGCTGGCCTGAGCCGTCGCCTGTGCCCACGCCGATGGATCGGTGTCGTCGAAGTCGGCGACGTAGACCACCCACAACCGGACACGATCGGAGTCGTACAGGTCGTCGATCGCAGCCTGCACGTCGGCAATCTGACCGTCGTCGAGAGCTTGTACGGTGTCGGTGATCTGACCCGCGAGCCGGGACGGTCGGTCGGCCGACGCCGGTGCCGCGGCACCCAGCAACGCTGCGAATCCGAGAATCGTCGTGAGGACACTGACTGCGAAGAAGCGCCGGACTGCCATGGGAGAAGAATCTACCGGGACGGTCGTTCCGGGCGGAGTCGTGACAGTTGTCATGCCAGGGTCGTGACGCTCGAACGAGGCTCCGGGCCTGCATCGACAGCAGAGTTGTTCTCATGACAACGACACCAGCAGTGCTTCTCGAGCATCTGAACAAGTCGTACGGGTCCGTGCAGGCTGTCGCCGACGTCAGCTTGCGCGTCGAACCCGGGGAAGTGGTCGCGTTCCTCGGTCCGAACGGCGCAGGCAAGACGACGACCATCGACATGATGCTCGGTCTCGCGACCCCGGACGCCGGCAGCGCCCAAGTCTTCGGGACCTCCCCGGCCGACGCGATCAGCGCGGGACGCGTCGCCGCCGTCATGCAGTCCGGTGGGCTGATCCGTGACCTGACCGTGCGCGAGACGGTGCGTCTCACCGCAGCGCTGTTTCCTCTAACCCAACCCGTCGACGACGTGCTCGAGCGGGCAGGCATCGCGGATATCGGCGGCAGACGCGTCGGGAAATGTTCGGGCGGCCAGCAGCAGCGTCTGAAATTCGCGCTGGCGTTGCTGCCGGAACCGGACCTGCTCGTTCTCGACGAGCCCACGACCGGCATGGACGTCGAAGGCCGACGCGACTACTGGGATGCGATCCGTCACGACGCCCGCCGCGGCCGAACCGTTCTGTTCGCTACCCACTACCTGGACGAGGCCGACGCGTATGCGGACCGGATCGTGCTGCTGCGCCATGGCCGGATCGTCGCCGACGGCAGTGCAGCCGAGGTCAAGAATCTCGCATCGGGCCGCACGGTCACCGCGACCGCACCGGGCATCGATCGATCCGCGGTCCTGCAGCTGCCCGGCGTCGACAAGGTGGAGACGCGCGGGGACCGCGTACTCGTCCACGGACGGAACTCCGATGCCGTCGCGCGGTACTTGCTGGACGTCGGCGCGACCGATCTCGAAATCGTTTCCAGGAATCTCGAGGACGCGTTCCTCGCACTGACCACCGATCGTTCCGCCGACCTCGTAGGGAGCTGGACATGACCACGCTTGCATCTCGAAAGACGTTGCCGCTGGGCGGTTTCAGCTTGACGTTCCTCGGCCTGGAGATCACACGCCTGATCCGCAATCGACGGACCGTCGTGTTCACGTTGGTGATGCCGCCGGTGTTCTTCGTGATCTTCGGGACGCAGTCCGACTACACGAGCAACTACGCGTTCGCGAACGGCAACGTCACGGCGTTCGTCGCGATCAGCATGGCGGTCTACGGTGCGATGCTCGCCGCGACGAGCGGGGGAGCGATGGTGTCGGTCGAACGTGCACAGGGCTGGAGTAGACAACTGCGACTGACCCCGCTGCGTCCTGTCGCCTACATCGTCACGAAGATGTTAATCGCGATGACGATGGGACTGGCGTCGGTGGTCGTCGTGTTCGCCGTTGCGGCCGCGTTCGGGGCGGACATGCCGCTGTGGGTGTGGTTGTCGACGGGAGTCATCGCGTGGCTCGGCAGCTCGGTGTTCGCCGCGTTCGGGCTGTTCATGGGATACCTGCTGCCGTCGGAGAACGTCATGCAGGTACTCGGACCCGTGCTTGCGGTGCTCGCATTCGCGGGCGGGTTGTTCGTTCCGCTCGCCGACAACGGCTGGTTCCCGATTCTCGCGAGGTTCACCCCGCTGTACGGACTCGCGACCGTCGCCCGCGCGCCGTTCACGGAACCGTCGTCCGGCACGCTCGCGATCGCCGCGGTGAACCTGGTCGTGTGGGCTGCGGTGTTCGTCGTCGGCGCCGCGATGTTGTTCCGACGCGACACTCGGCGTGTCTGAGGCCGGTACTACCGTGAGCACCATGACACCAGCCGAGACGGAGGCATCCGAGAACGTGGGTCGGATGTCCCGTTTCGGCTGGGCTTTCGGCATGATCTGGCTGTTCTACCTCGCTTACCCACTCGGAGAAGCTCTTTCACTGCCGGACGTGTGGCAGAAGGTGCTCGCGACGCTCGTGATCATCGCGTTCGGTGCCACGTTCGTCGCGACGTTCTGGGGTTTCCGCAACGCGAATCGAGCTCACCGACGAATTCGGTCGAGCTACGCGTGGGCAGGACTCGGCGTGATGGGCGCTCTCGTCGTTGCTCTCGCGGTAATGGTGGGTACCCAGGCGTTCGGCGCGACGATCTACATGGCCGTCCTCGCCGTCATGACGCTGCCCAGCAGACAGGCCTGGACGACGGTTGCCGTGATGGTCGCCGTCGTCGAGATCGTTCCCCGCCTCGTCCCCGAATGGAATCCCGGCACGTTCTTCGCGTTCCAACTCGTGATCAGTGCGGTCGCCGCCTGGGGGATCACGCAGGTGTTCAAGCGCAATCACGAACTTGCCGCTGCGCGTCAGCAACTCGCAGACCTGGCGATCGTCGCCGAGCGGGAACGCGTCGGCCGCGACGTGCACGACATCCTCGGCCATTCGCTGACCGTCATCACGGTCAAAGCAGAACTGGCCGGGCGGTTGATCGATATCGACCCTGCCCGTGCTGCCGTCGAGATCGGGCAGGTGGAGTCGCTCGCCCGTGAGGCGTTGAGCGACGTCCGGTCGACCGTCGGAGGCTTGCGCAAGGTCGACATCGCCACCGAATTGGCCAGTGCGCGTTCTGCACTGGCGACCGCGGGAATCGAACCCGATCTACCAGCCGACGCCGACGTCGTGCCGCTGCGTAACCGCGAACTGTTCGGATGGACGTTGCGCGAGGCCGTCACCAACGTGATTCGGCACAGCGGCGCCGAGCGGTGCACCATTGTCCTCGGTGCGACGCGCATCGAAATTTCCGACGACGGTTCCGGCATGACCGGTCGCTCGGGGGAGGACGGAAACGGGTTGCGCGGCTTGGCCGATCGCGTCCGCGCGGCACAGGGGTCGCTGTCCGTCGGCCGATCGGCGGCGGGTGGGTTCAGTCTCGAGGTGGAGTGCCCATGAGTATTCGTCTGATGCTCGCCGACGATCAGGCGCTCGTGCGCGGGGCGCTGGCCGCCCTGCTCGACCTGGAGTCCGATCTCGAGGTCGTCGCGGAAGTCGGCCGAGGAGACGAAGTCGTGGCTGCCGCCGCCCGGCATCTACCCGATGTCGCGTTGCTCGACGTGGAGATGCCGGGTCTCGACGGGATCGCCGCGACTGCAGCCTTGCGTCGGGCGGTGCCGTCGTGTCGGGTGATGATCGTCACCACCTTCGGCAGGCCCGGATATCTGCGACGTGCCATCGATGCGGGCGCCGATGGATTCGTCGTCAAGGACACTCCCGCCCGCCAGCTCGCCGACGCCGTCCGACGCGTCCACATGGGCTTGCGCGTTGTGGACCCGACGTTGGCGACGGAAACCCTCACCGACGGCGTCTCGCCGCTGACCGCCCGTGAGCGGGATGTTCTGCGCGAAGCCGCGGCCGGTGGCACAGCTGCTCGCGTCGCCGCGGCGCTGCATCTGTCCGAAGGAACCGTGCGCAACCATCTGTCCTCGGCGATCGGAAAAACGGGTACGACGACGCGTGCCGAGGCCATTCGAGTGGCCGAGAGCCGCGGGTGGCTGTGACCCGGTCTGCGTGTCGTCGTGTCGCGCTCGCCGGCGTGGCTGGCAAACTCGAGGGGTGAACTCGACTCTCGACCGTGATCCGTACGGAGATCATTACGGCGACCCGTACGGTCCGCCGGATCCCGAGCCCACGCGGCTCGGCTTCTTCGGCACGCTCGGACGGTGGGTGTCACGGCTCTTGCTGGGCGTCGTGCTGATCGGTCTGCTCGTCGTCGGTGGTACCGCCTTCCGCGTGTGGCAAGTGGCCCGGATCGACGACAACACCGCCGCCGACGCGATCGTCGTGCTCGGCGCGGCTCAGTACTCGGGGACACCGTCGAGCGTGTTCGAAGCGCGACTGTCCCAGGCTGCAGACCTGTTCGAGCAGGGCGTCGCGCCCGAGGTCGTCACCGTCGGCGGCAAGCAGGAAGGCGACCTGTACACCGAAGCTGCGTCGGGTCGGAACTATCTCATCGAGCAGGGTGTCCCGGCCGATCGCGTGATCGCGGTCGAGGAGGGCTCGGACACGCTCGAGAGCATCGAGGCCGTCAGCCAGACGCTGCTCGCGCAGGGCAAATCGTCCGTCGTACTGGTCAGTGACCCCTGGCATTCGCTGCGCACGCGCACGATGGCCCGCGACGCAGGCCTCGACGCATGGACGTCGCCGACGCGTACCGGCCCTGCCGTCTACACCCGCGAGTCGCAGGCGCACGGAATCGCTCGCGAGACCGGCGCGTTGCTCTGGTACCAACTGACGCACTTCAATGCGGACTTCTCCTACACGGCAGGCCAGTGAACTTGAGCTCCTACAGCGAACACGACTACGAGCGCTTCGTCGCCGAGGCGCCGAAGACAGCCGGGCTCGACGCGACCCATGAGAACGCGTCGCACCGCAGCGCGTTCGCCCGTGATCGCGCCCGCGTGCTGCATTGCGCGGCGCTCCGGCGACTTGCCGACAAGACCCAGGTCACCGGCCCACGCGACGGCGACACCCCACGTACACGGTTGACCCATTCGCTCGAGGTCGCGCAGATCGGCCGCAGCATCGGCGAAGGTCTCGGCGCGGACCCCGACCTGGTCGACCTCGCAGGGCTTGCGCACGACATCGGCCACCCGCCCTACGGCCACAACGGTGAGAGGGCGCTCGACGAGATCGCCGCCGACTGCGGTGGCTTCGAGGGCAACGCCCAGAACCTGCGCATCCTCACCGGACTCGAACCGAAGGTGCTGGGCGACGACGGCAGGAGCGTCGGGCTGAACCTCACGCGCGCCTCGCTCGACGCAGCCATCAAGTACCCCTGGCTTCGGCCGTCGCCCGGTGCGAAATTCGGGGCGTACGACGACGACAAGCCGATTCTCGACTGGGTGCGCGACGGCGCGCCCAACCGTCGGCGATGCCTGGAAGCGCAGTCGATGGACTGGGCCGACGACGTCGCCTACTCGGTGCACGACGTCGAGGACGGCGTCATCGATGCCCGCATCGATCTGCGAGCCTTGGGCGATCCGACAGCTCAGCGCGAGTTGGCCGAACTGGGTGTCCGCGAGTTTCGCGGTCTCGACGCCGGAGAGTTGATCGAGGCGGCCGACAGACTGTCCCGCATGCCCGTCGTCGTCGCGGTCGGAACGTACGACGGAACGCTCGCCGCATCGGTCGCGCTGAAGCATTTGACGAGTGAACTGGTCGGTCGCTTCGCGACCGCTGCGATCGACGCCACCCGGGTCAAGTGGGGGACCGATCCGCTGTCGCGGTACGACGCCGATCTGGAGATCCCCGCGGTCGTCGCGTCCGAGGTCGCGCTGCTGAAGACGATGGCGCTGCGCTACGTGATGTCCGACGCGAGTCACAAAGTGCGCCAAGGACGCCAACGTGACCGGATTCACCGCGTCGCCGAGTGGTTGTTACGCTCTGCGCCCGCCGAATTGGACCCGATCCTGGTTCCCGCGTGGAATGCGGCGGGAAGCGACGGCGAACGGACACGCGTGGTCGTCGATCAGATCGCGTCTTACACCGAGAGTCGGCTCGAGCTGGTCGACAAGCGCAGCCTGGGAGCTCAAGCCAGCTGGGGCTGAGCCGACCGCAGGAAGTACTAGACTGCCGTGCGTGGCCGGCCGAATTCCTGAACGTGACATAGCCGCCATTCGCGAACGCACACGGATCGAAGACGTCGTCGGTGACTACGTCTCGCTCAAGCGCGCGGGCGGCGACTCGATGAAGGGGCTGTGTCCCTTTCACGACGAGAAGTCGCCGTCCTTCCACGTGCGGCCGAATCACGGGCACTTTCACTGCTTCGGCTGCGGCGAGGGCGGCGACGCCTACTCCTTCCTCCAGAAGATCGAACACATCTCGTTCGTCGAGGCCGTCGAGCAACTCGCGGATCGACTGAACTACTCGATCAATTACGAGGGCGGAGGAACCTCGGTCCAACGTGACCGAGGCACGCGGGCGCGTCTGATAGCTGCGAACACCGCCGCGCAGGAGTTCTACGCAGCGCGGCTGCGTGAACCGGATGCGCAGACCGCCCGTGACTATCTCACCGAGCGCAACTTCGACGGCCAGGCGGCTTTGACGTACGGCTGCGGGTATGCGCCCGACGGCTGGGACACGCTCACCAAGCATCTGCTCGGTCGAGGCTTCGAGGCCAAGGAGATCATCGACGCCGGCCTGGCGACGCCGGGCAAGCGCGGAACACCCATCGACCGATTCCGTCGACGGCTCGTCTGGCCGATCCGCAGCCAGAGCGGCGACGTCATCGGCTTCGGTGCGCGCAAGCTGTTCGACGACGACACCATGCCCGGCAAGTACATCAACACGCCGGAAACCATGCTGTACAAGAAGTCTCAGGTGTTGTTCGGCCTCGATCTCGCGCGCAAGGAGATCGCGAAGTCGCATCAGGCCGTCATCGTCGAGGGCTACACCGACGTCATGGCGATGCATCTCGCCGGCGTGAAGACCGCAGTCGCGTCGTGCGGCACGGCGTTCGGTGAGGACCACCTCGCCATGCTGCGACGACTCATGATGGACGACAGCTACTTTCGTGGCGAGGTCATCTACACGTTCGACGGCGACGCCGCCGGTCAAGCCGCCGCGATGAAGGCGTTCGAGGGTGACCAGAAGATCGCCGGACAGACCTTCGTCGCCATCGCGCCGGAGGGCATGGACCCGTGCGAGTTACGGCAGAAGTCCGGTGACGGCGCGGTGCGCGATCTCGTTGCGCGTCGGACTCCGATGTTCGCGTTCGTCGTCAAATCGCTTCTGAGCGAACATGATCTGGACACGCCCGAGGGACGCGTCGAAGCGTTGCGTCGCACGGTTCCGGTCGTCGCACGCATCAAGGACGCGTCGCTGCGAGACGAGTACGCACGCCAGCTCGCCGGCTGGGCCGGGTGGGACGACACCGCGATGGTGCTGAAGCGCGTGCGGGACGAGGCCAAGAAGGGTGCGCGCGGCGGGGATGCCCGAGGCAAACGGGCGCCGTTCGAGAAGCCCCGAAACGAGCCGGAGGTCGCGTCGGGTCCTGCGCGACCGCACCCGAAAGACCCGGTCCTGTGGCCGCAGCGCGACGCGCTCAAGTCGGTGCTGCAGCATCCGGCGATCGCGGGGTCGGTGTTCGATTCGTTGCCGCCGGAGACGTTCACACACCCCGCGTACGCGGCCGTCAGTGCCGCTGTCGCCGCCGCGGGCGGTACCGCGGCCGGGTTGGGTGGGGGAGCATGGGTCGACGCCGTCGCGAAGCAGGCCGACGGACCCGTCGTGCAGTCGCTGGTGATGGAACTCGCAGTCGAGAACATCAACGTGGCCGACGCGGCGCTCACCCGCTACATCGGCGGAGTGCTCGCGCGTCTGCAAGAGGTGTGGGTGGGTGAACAGGTCGCCGAACTGAAGTCGAAGATGCAGCGCATGTCACCGGCCGACAATCAGGACGAGTACTACGCGCTGCTCGGGGACGTCATCGCCCTCGAACAGTACCGACGGAGTCTGCTGGAGCAGGCCATCGGCAACGTCGAGGACGACTCCGCCGCCGGCTAGCCCTTACGCAACTGATCCTGGGGGATGTACAGCTGGGTCTCGTCGTCGATGGGTTTCATCGGCTCGAGCCTCGGTTGCGTGTTCAGCGAGTCGGACAACTTCTGGCGGATCACCTCGATGACCTTCTTCGTCGCCGGACTGCCCGCCACGGCGGCCGCGGTCTTGCGAATCTGCTCGTAGCGACCACGCCCCGCCTTGGCTCCGAGTACATACGCTGCCCCGGCAGCCAGAACCACACGAATCATCACTGTCCTCCTCTATGTCCGGCAGGTCGTCCGCAGGCTCCACACGCCATACCCGTTCTCACGTGCTGTCCATCCTGCCTGACGGGGGCGATTTGGTACTTCCATGGGGGTGTGCGCTATTGTTTCTCTCGGCCGCACGAGAGTGCGAAGCCACGGAGTAATCCCCTGTAGCTCAATTGGCAGAGCTTCCGACTGTTAATCGGACGGTTGCTGGTTCGAGTCCAGCCGGGGGAGCGCTGAGCCCCCATCCAGTTCACTGGGTGGGGGTTTTTCGCGTTCCGGTGCCGTTCGGAAATTTACCCTCCTGTTGTGCGGTCCGGGGGGCGTGAAAGCGCACAAAAGGAGGGTAGATTTCGCGTGGCCGGGGCCGCCGAGCCCACGCGTCGGGAATAGCGGGTCAGTTCGACACCCTGGGCCTCACGGTGATCGAGATGCGGCGACTGTCGCACTGAGTCACTTCGAAGGCCGGACCTCACCCGCAACAGATGAAGTCACTCGGCGGAGCCGCTTCTACCGTCTACTGAGCCGACGATTCTCTTTCCTGAACGGAGACCGCACCATGGGAACGGTCATCGGAGAGCTTCTGCCACTGGCAGTGGGGGTAGCGATATCTCCGATTCCGATCATCGCGGCGATTCTGATGCTGCTCGGAAAACGAGCTGGCAGTACCAGTATCGGCTTCGCAGTTGGATGGGTTGTCGGGATCATCGTCGTAACTACAATTTTCGCCGTCGCTGGCGGCGCTGCAACCGGGCCGGACGACGAACCGTCCACGACGGCGTCGTGGATCAAGCTCATCCTCGGCGCGTTCCTACTCGCACTCGGTGTTCGTCAGTGGCGCTCGCGTGCAGCCCGGCACGAGGCACCCAAATGGATGGCTGCGATCGACGACATGACTGCGGGCAAAGGGGCCGGCGTTGGTTTCGCACTCGCCGCAATCAACCCGAAGAACGTACTGATGTGCATCGCTGCAGGCATCACCATCGGCGGCGGCGCGAATGGCACCGGGGAGACCATCACCGCAGTCGCCGTTTTCACCGTCCTCGCCGCTTCGACAGTAACGGTACCCGTCATCGCGTATCACGCTGCAGCACAGCGGATGGCGCCCACACTGGCATCGCTCAAAGAATGGTTGGAAACGAACAATACCGCCGTCATGAGCGTTCTGATTCTGGTGATTTCGGTGGTCTTGATCGGGAAAGGCATAGGCGGGTTGTTCTGACCCGCAGCGCAAGAACTCGTGAGGGGACTCGATAGGTCGATGAGCAACCACTACCCCCGTCACATCGTGTTCTCCTCGTTGTTCGGATATCGGGCTCGTTTTCTGCGTCCGGATATTCTCGCCGGTCTCACGGTGTGGGCTGTCCTGGTCCCAGAAGCATTGGCCTACGCAACCATCGCGGGCGTTCCGCCTGTCGTCGGACTGTATGCGGCGGTCCCCGCCCTCATTCTCTATGCGGCAGCGGGTAGTTCGCGACACCTGATCGTGGGGCCGATGTCCGCGACCGCCGCGCTGTCGGCGTTACGAAACGAACTGGAGCGCAGGGGCCTTGCGTTCCGCATCGCCCGTGACACCGGACAATTTCGCGACGTTCTCGTAACCACCGGAGAAGGAGATCCACTACCGGTGTTCGTGTCGATCGCCGACGCCTTGTCGGCGGAGGACCCCCCGTGCACTCAGTGACGGCCGCATCGAACGGCGTCGACGTTCCAAGACTCGACGGCTCGGGCGTCCTGCATCAGGGATCCGCACCAGCGATGCATGCTCGTGCTCATGGTGTGACGATCGAGAAAGAGGTGTCGGGTCGGGTGGTCAGGTCGGTAATTCGTTTGATGGTCGAAGTGTCGCCGTCCATGGTGGCCTCGGTGTCGTGGCCTGCGAGTAGGCCGAGTAGTTGCGGCTTCGTCAGCGTGACCGTGAGGTCGGCTGGGTCCGTTCGACGTGTCGGGTAGTGGATGAGGGCGCCGTTGTGCAGTTCCATTCGATAGATTTCATCGACGTCCGTGAAATGCCAACGGATCGAAATCGTTGTGTCCCAAGCTTTCGGGCCATCGATGCGGATGGCGATACTGTCGAACACCTGCGTGATGGTGAGAGCTGCCGCCATTCCAGCTGCGCTGACTTCCGCTGGGTGGTTCGATCCGTTCACCTCGTCCGCGCCGACGAGAAAGTTATTGCGCCAGGTTGCGCATTCGGAGCCGTATCCCAGGCGTGTCAGCACGCTCTCGAGTACCCCCTTGGCCTCAGCGTGGTCTGGCTCGGCGAACACCGCGTGGGCGGCAAGTTCGGCCGCGAAGCGAAGGTCGCCTTCGTCGGCGAACTCCTTCGCTCGCGCCACCGCTACATCGATGCCTCCGAGCGCACGGACGTAGCGTGCGCCCGCCGCCTGCGGTGGGTGTTGCCATAGGTGCGCGGGGTTGCCGTCGTACCAGCCGATATAGCGCTGATAGATCGCTTTGACGTTGTGGCTGACCGATCCGTAGTACCCGTGGGTGTGCCATGCGGCGTCGAGTGCGGGCGGCATCGAGAAGTCTTCGGCTATCTCGGTTCCGACCAAACCATCGTTGAGTAGCCGCAATGTCTGATCGTGCAGGTAGGCGTACAGGTCTCGCTGCTCGGTGAGGAATGTGACGAGCTCGGTGGTGCCCCAGGTCGGCCAGTGGTGCGAGGCGAACGCGACGTCGCAGTCGTAGGCGAATAGTTCTATTGCTTCGGCGAGGTATCTCGACCAGTTGCGTGCGTCGCGAACTTCCGCGCCTCGCAGTGTCAGCAGATTGTGCAGGTTGTGCGTGGCGTTCTCTGCAAGACACAGAGCTCGGTGGTCGGGGAAGCAGAAGTTCATCTCCGACGGCGCTTCGGTGCCGGGCGTGACCTGGAAGGTGATACGAACGCCATCGAGGGTTTCGGTTTGCCCGGTGTGCGTGATGTCCAGCGTAGGGGCGAGGAGGCCGACAGTTCCAGTCGATGTGCTGGGCCCGAGCCCAGCGCCCAGTGTTCCGGTTGCGCCCACCGGAAGTACGACTCCGGTGTGATACATCCCCCGGCGCAGCATGGCGTTCCCGGCATATACGTTTTCCGAGACTGCGTGCTCGAGAAAATGCTCGGGCGCCACGATCGGCACCGTGGTGTCGGCGTCGACGACGCCGAGCACACCACCGAAATGATCGATGTGCGAATGGGTGTAGATGACGGCGGTCACCGGGCGGTCTCCACGATGTCGGCGGTAGAGCGCGAGGCCTGCGGATGCACATTCGGCCGACACCAAGGGGTCGATGACGATGACACCGGTGTCACCTTCGACGAGGGTCATGTTGGACAGGTCGTAACCACGAATTTGGTAGATCCCGTTCGTGACCTCGAACAGTCCGTGGATGGCGGTGAGCTGCGCTTGCCGCCACAAGCTCGGATTGACGGTGTCGGGGCATTCTCCCGCCGTCGCGGCCTCGAAATTCGCAGCGTCGTAGACCATCCGGCCGTCTGGAGTGCGAACTCGAGCGGGGTCCAGAACGTCGATCAGACCACGGTTGGCGTTGGCGAAATCGGTGCGGTCGGCGAAATCGGCGGACATCGATCCTCCTCGGTGGACACAGGATTGCAAAGGTGTCGACCAACGGGCATCGATAACCCAATCCGGGTTGGCGGACGAGATGCTGCATGCCGTCGCGAATCGGTGACCGCGATCTGTTCCGATTGACAGCATGCACCCACAGAGAGATGACGACCTCGCCCGTTACGGGTGAGTGTTGCGTGCTCGAGGTCTGCGAGCGGATAGGCGGCCACGTCGCGAATCAAGTGAAGACGGTCCCCAGTGGATTTCGATTTGCGGGCTACCGCGGCCGGCGTCGAACAGGCCGGATCGGTGTCACCGGATCGGATGGGTGGTGGTCTTTCTTGGCCCGGTAGAGCGCGTCGTCCGCGCTCGACAGCAATTCCTCGACTGCGCATCCGGCGTGGTTCTGTGCGATACCGATGGAGATGGAGACGCCGATCTCGCCGCTGGCGGTGAAAATCGGCGCCGCTGAGGACCGGTGCATCCGGTCGGCCACATCGGTTGCAGCAGTGGGACTTCCGAGTTCGGTGCGCGGGAACAGGGCGACGACGAATTCGTCGCCACCGATCCGGCCGATCACCATCGAAGAATCGCATTCCGCGGACAGACGTTGCGCGGTCGTACGGAGCACGAGATCGCCGGTGATGTGTCCGTACGTGTCGTTGATGGTTTTGAAGTCGTCGACGTCGATGAACAACAACGCATCCGGGACCGATAGCTCGTCGGAGATTCGGGCGATCCGCTCGAACAGGGCGGCCCTATTCAGGACACCGGTGAGGTCGTCGAGCCGGGATCGGATGAGTAGTTCTCGATATGCCTCGATCGTGCTCGAATGCGCCCGCGTTTCCTCGGTGACATCGCGATAGCTGATGGCAACGACGTCGTCGACGCAGGTGGCGGTCACTTCCATCGTGGTGCCGGGAAGGTAGATCGACTCGGTGCGCAGTGTCACCTCCCCTTCGGTGCGGAGGACTTCTCGGTGCAGGTAATCGAGATAGGTGTCCTTCAACGCCGGAAGTACGTGGTGAATGTGGTGGCCGAGGACGTGGCTTCGGCGAACGCCCAGATGCTTCTCGCTCTGCGCGTTGATGTAGCGGACGGTCATGTCACGGCCCAGGATGACGAACCCGAGCGTGACGTTGTCGAGAACGTGGGTGAGCAACGCTTCGCGACCCAATTCCGGGTCCAATTCCAGAACGACTCCGGTGAGCACGTCCGGACCGCCCCAGGAGCCGGGTTCGATGGCGACGCTACGCGTGAGGACGTAGCGAATCTCGCCGTTGGGGCGGCGGATGCGGTAGACGCATTCGGCGCCGATGGAGGCCAACGCGTCCCGGTACAGGTCGGCGACGACGTCGTGATCGTCCGGGTGGACGCGCTCGGCCCAGATCTCGAACGGTGGCCGGTCCCCGGTGTCGTCGAACAGCGCGGCGGCCCGGGCGTCCCAGGTCATTGTCCGGGTACCGACATGGAATCGGGTGATGCCGATTGTCGGACCGTCGGGGTCGATCTGCGACACACCCGGGGCGGCCGGTGTGGTCTCGTCCATCGCTTTACCTCGTACCCATCACCCCGACCGGTAAGAATCCTCAGTGTGCACGTCGACACCGGTTCCGGGGTCGTTACAGGCGTCCTGACCGAAAGATATCCGGCTTGCCCGGCGTTCGGACCGGATCGGACGTCGTGTGTGGGGTCGGCACGTCACATCCACGGCATGTCCGGGTCGAGCGGGTGGGAGATCGCGCCGTCGTCGGGCTCGAGGGGATAGCTCGCGGCGTGGACGGGAGTGCTGGCGGGTCCCATGAGGTCGACGCCGCCGGGCTGGGTGAGTGACGTGCCCGGCTCGTACAGTTCGATCTGTTCGGGTACGTCCTCGTCCGGGGCGTCGCATGCCACCATGGGCCAGGCATTCGCGCAACCGATGCGGTCGCGGACGTGCACTGTCTCCGGGGTCTGCGGCGCGCCGGCATGCGCAGGTGTTGCTGCGGCAGTGGAACTTTGCGCGAATGCGACACCGAACCCGAGGGCGACGCCGATTGCGGTTGCGGCTGCGGTGCGGGTGGTGATCGTGGACATTGCGGGACTCCTGTAATCGGGGTGTGTTTCGGACGAGCTCTACTTTTGCCGGAAAGTCGGTGCCCGATAACACCCCCGAGGGGGACGTTCGTCGACCCGCGTGGGGGCGACGATGTAACCCTGGGTGTGGTTCCACGCCGCACACGTGCGTTCAGGGGCTGTACTCGAACGACACGCAGACGACAGGTGTCGAATCGGCCACGTCGAATCCATGTGCGCGCGCGAAGTATCGACGGTGACTCTCTCGCCACTGCTCGATGTCTGCGTCGCCTTCGCCCTCGGATTGTGCGAACTCCCACGTGACTGCACCGAAGGTGGTCACCACGACTGCAGAGATCGTCAAGTAACCGATACCGCGACCACTGCTGTCGACGAGGACCATGCGTTCGCCGACATGTTCCAGTTCTTCGCCCTCGGCGTCGTACTCGGACCGCAGCCCCGCCGTGCCGCGTTTGAGTCCCTGCCGAATCAGCGACGTGAGCCCGTCGCGACTCGCACCCGGTGTTCCGATCTCCATGACGCGGAGACCGTCGATCCTCGGAAACATCATGCTCCTTGCTCTGCGCGACAGTCGGGCTCGACCGACTGGACCATCGTGCAACAGTAGACGGACGTACGCAGTCATAATCGATGCGTGACTGCCGACCTTCCGAACTTCCGATTCAACCCTCGCGCATACGAACTCGGTTACTTCGTGAACGAATCGGGGAAGTGCGATGCGTGCGGCCGGGAACGCGAACTGAAGTACCGTGGCTCGTTCTACTGCGTCGACGAGGTCGACTACCTGTGCCCGTGGTGCGTCGCCGACGGAACCGCCGCGCGCACGTTCGGAGGTGAGTTCAACGACTGGCTCGGGATCGAGGGGGTTCCGTCGTCGCCCGACGAACCGATCACCATCGACGTCGACGAATCGCGTGAAGTCTCCGAGCGGACACCGTCGTACCCGACGTGGCAGCAGGAGCAATGGAAGTCCCATTGTGGGCGTCCATGCGCGTTCGTGGGCGATGTCGGCGCTGACGACCTTCAGAACTACCTGCACGAACACGATTTCGCCGCTGATGTGAACGGCGGCACCGGCTACGACACGACGGTCGTGCGCTCCTTCCTCGAACGAGAGGGCGACCTGGCGGGGTACCTGTTCCGGTGCCTGTCTTGCGGTGCGCACCGCCTGCACGTCGACGCGAGCTGACCCGCGGTTTGCCTGTCGACCGATCGGGCACCCGAACAACATGACTGCATACACCGGATTCGACACCATGCCCATCGCCGGGACGTGGCGGGCGGGCAGCTACGGCGAGGTCTCCGACGACGTGAACCCCTATTCCGACGAGACCCTGACTTCCCTCCCGCTCGCGAACGCGGACGACGTCGACGACGCGTTTCGCGCTGCTGCTCACGCCCAACGTGACTGGGCTGCCACGCTGCCGACCGAGCGGGCCGAGGTCTTCTTCCGTGCCGCCCAGGTGATGGATGCGCGCAAGGACGAGATCGTCGACTGGCTGATCCGTGAAGCAGGAGGCATCAGGCCGCGGGCGGAGTGGGAATGGCTCGCCGTCCGCGCGGTGATGCTCGAAGCCGCGAGCTATCCGACGCGTTCCGCCGGACGCATTCTGCCCGCCGCGTTGATCGACGGAAAGGAAAACCGGGTCTACCGACAGCCGCTGGGCGTGGTCACCGTCATCAGCCCGTGGAACTTCCCGATGCAGCTGTCGAACCGTTCGGTCGCGCCTGCGCTCGCGCTCGGAAATGCCGTCGTCCTCAAACCCGCCAGCGATACCCCGGTGACCGGTGGGCTTCTCCTGGCCAAGATCCTGGAGGAGGCAGGACTTCCGAGCGGCGTACTGTCGGTCGTCGTCGGAAAGAGCAGCGAGATCGGCGACGCCGTAGCGCAACATCCGACCACTCGACTCGTGTCGTTCACCGGGTCGACGCCGGTGGGCAAGGGGATTGCCGAGTCTGCCCCGCTGACGAAGATGTCTCTCGAACTCGGTGGCAACGGGCCGCTTCTCGTCCTGGGCGACGCGGACCTCGAGGCGGCGGTGGACGCGGCGATCTTCGGTTCCTTCTTTCATCAGGGCCAGGTGTGTATGGCGACGAACCGCATCATCGCGGTCGACAGCGTGCACGACGAGGTCGTGGACCGTCTGACCGATCGAGTGCGCGCGCTGACCGTCGGCGATCCGTCCGACCCGTCGACGCAGATCGGGCCGATCATCAACGATTCGCAGGTCGACTCGATACTGGACAAGATCTCGCGCGCCGAAGCCGATGGTGCGGAAGTGCGCGTGCGCGGCGCACGATCCGGACCGGCCCAGCGGGTACTCGGGCCCCACCTCGTGCTCGGCACGAACGAGGTGGCGACCGCTGCGGAAGAGGTCTTCGGTCCGGTCGCGACCGTCATCCGCGCCCGAGACGAGGAGGACGCCGTCGCACTCGCCAACGACACCGAGTACGGACTGTCCAGCGCGGTCTTCACCCGCGACGTGGACCGAGGGGTGCGCGTCGCGGCCCGGATCGACGCCGGAATGACACACGTCAACGACACCACGATCAATGACGAACCCAACACGGCCTTCGGCGGTGAAAAGAACTCAGGCATAGGCCGATTCGGTGGCGATTGGGCGATCGACGAATTCACCACCGACCACTGGATCGGGGTACAACACTCCCGACGGCAGTACGCGATCTGACGCGGGGTCAGAACTTTTTGCCGGTACGCCAGGCCATCTCCTGCAATGTCCAGGTGTTGTCGTCCGGGTCGGCGAATGCCGCATACTTCACTCCGCCACCGACGTCCTGGATCTCCTCGACGTGGACACCCCGCTCGATCAACTCCGCACGCGTCGACTCGATGTTCTCGACGACGAGGTGCAACCCCTTCGTCGACCCGGGCGGCATGTCGTACGCAGGCAGCCCGGTACCGATGCCGATGGAGCAGGCCGAACCGGGCGGCGTCAGCTGTACGACGCGTTTGCCCGGGGCGGGCTGTACATCGACGTCGGCGACGAAGCCCATCTGTTCGGTGTAGAACTCCTTCGCCAGGTCGACGTCTTTCACGGCGATCGGAACCAGTTCGAGCTTCATGTCCATCGTGTCTCCTTCGGAGTCTTCAGGGCCGCGGCACATCAGCTTCCCATCGTTGTCGGCGCTCGTCGTCGGATTGTTCCCACCACGGCGTGCCACGTTCTCCGAGCGCCACTTTCGTGGCCTGCACACCAGCTCTGGATTCGGGTGCGCCGCCAGTACGCTTCACTTCCCGTCGCCACGCCATCAGGATCGATCTGAGTTCAGCGCCTCGGTCTTCGGGAATCGCGGGATCGGTTGCACGCCAACGCCGGCCCTTGACGATGATGTACCGCCCGTCCTCGGTGTGTTCGATCTCCTGGGACATGGGAAGAAGTCAACCACGCCGACCGAGGTCTACGGGTGGTGTGTTGCCCCGGGCCGGTGCAGCGTCACGCAGGCACGGCCGCACTCGCGAGTCCGAGACGCTCCGCGATACGCGCGGCGAGGTCGGTTGCTTCGTCGACGGAGCGGGTCGAATAGTGCAGGTCGACGAACGCGCCGTCGACGCCGTCCGCTGCCAACGACTCGACGACCGCGACGAGGCTGTCGATGCTTCGACCTTCAGCGATGTTGACTCGGGTCTCGCGACGCAGCGCATCGGGGTCACGTCCTGCGTCGACGGCAGCCGAACGCGCGATCGACCACAGATAGGCGGCGTATTCCGCGGGCATGTCCGACGAATTCACCCATCCCTGCGCGCGCCGACCGATCCGTCGCATCGACGCCTCCGAGAATCCAGCCAGCAGAACCGGTGGGCCACCCGCCTGTGCGGGCCGAAGATCGACGGCGGACGTCGGAATGTCGAACAACGGACCGTGATGTTCGACGGGATTCTCGGTCCACAACGTATGCAGCACGTCGAGTGTCTCGTCGAACCGCTCGGACTTGCCGGTCCACGGAACACCGACGGCGTGGTACTCGTCGCGCATCCACCCCAGGCCGAGTCCGAGGACCAGGCGACCGTTCGAGATCAGATCCAGGCTCGTCACCGCACGTGCCAGCAGGAGAGGGTTGTGCCACGTCGCGTTCACGGTGCTGGTACCCAGTCGGACGGCGCTCGTCGCAACCGCGGCGGCCGTCAACGTGAGCAACGGATCGAGCGCCGCAGTGAACTCCGGCGGATACGGATGTTCCGGGGTGCCGCCGAGCGGATAGAGGTCCGTCGGTTGCAACGGCGTCAGGACGCGGTCGCCGACCCACAGCGATCGGTAGCCGAGTTTCTCTGCGGTGTAGGCGAACTCGGCGACGCGGGTACCGCCGCTCTGCGATCCGAGCTGGGGTAGGCAGATTCCGATGTCCATCGTGGACCTCTCTCTCGTGTACGAGGTGTCACGAGAAAGAGTGCTCGCCGATGCTTGCCGTCCGGTTGGAGTCGGCTTAATTGCCGGGTGGCTCACACCTCGCGTGGATCCTACGACCCCAGCGCCCGTCGACAGGTTTCGTACCCGACTCAGTAGACGTCGCGCACGTATCGTTTCTCCGCCGCCAGGGCCTTCACGTAGGCATCCGCACTGGCCGGGGCCAATTTCCCGTGCTGCGCGACGATGCCTTTCAACGCGCCGTCGACGTCCTTGGCCATTCTCGACGCGTCGCCGCACACGTAGAAGTTCGCGCCCTGCTGCATCCAGCGCCACAACTCGGCGCCGTGCTCGGCCATGCGGTCCTGCACGTAGATCTTGGAGCTCTGATCGCGGGAGAACGCCAGATCGAGGCGGGTGAGAAAGCCGTCGTCGACCATGGCCGTCAGTTCGTCGCGGTAGTAGAAATCGGTCGCGGCGTGCTGCTCACCGAAGAACAACCAGTTCGGGCCGGTGTGTCCGAGAGCGCGACGCTCGTGGAGAAAAGCACGGAACGGCGCGACGCCCGTGCCGGGGCCGATCATGATCATCGGTGCCGTCGGGTCCTCCGGTGGTTTGAAGTGTGTCGACTTCTGTACAAAGATGCCCACGTCCTCGTCCTCGGCGTGGTCGGCGAGGTACGTCGAGCAGACTCCGCGCCGCGGCACGCCATGCACGTTGTAGCGGACCGTCGACACCGTCAGCTGCACCTCGTCGGGATCGACCTTCGGGCTCGACGAGATCGAATACAGCCGCGGCTGAAGCGGACTCAGCACCTCCAACCACTCGTCGATACCTGCTCGGACGGGCAGGTGGGTGAGTACATCCACCGACTGGCGACCCCAGGTCCAATCGGACAGCGCACTCTTGTTCTCGGGCAACAACAACCGTTCCAGGTCGGCGTCTCTGGTTCGAGAATGCACGAACTTCAGCAGGGCGGGAGTAGCTTTCGCGATTTCGAGGCGGTGACGCAGCGCGGTCCGCAGCGGCATCGAGTCGTGTCCGGCCAGGTCGACGACGGTCTCACCGTCCAATTTCGTCAGATCCAGCCACTCGTCCACCAGGGCGTCGCTGTTGCGGGGCCACACTCCGAGCGCATCACCTGCCTCGTAGCTCACCGTGCCCTCGGGAAGGTGAAATCCGAACTGGCGCACATCTTTCGCGGATCCGGGGGCGCTGATCCGTGTGTTGCGGACCAGTGCGGTCGGCAGTGGTGACTTCTTTCCATAGGTCGCAACGAGTTTCGGTGCGTTGGGCGCGACGGGCACGGCAGAATCGGCGACGGCCCGACTGTCGGACGAGCCCAGCTTCGCCAGGACGCGGTCGAGCCAGACCGAGGCCGCCTCGTCGTAGTCCGGCTCGCAATCGACCCGGCCGACCAGGCGCTCCGCTCCGAGGTCGACGAACCGGCTTTCGAGTCGCCGGGCGTTGCCGCAGAAGTCGTCGTAGTTCGAGTCGCCGAACCCGAGGACGGCGAACCGAATTCCCGACAGGTCGGGCGCGTCGTCGCCGGTCAGCCCGTCCAGGAACGCAGCGCCGTTGTCCGGTGCGTCGCCGTCGCCGGTGGTGCTGCTGACGAGCAGAACGTCACGGTATCGTGTCAGGTCGGACGCTGAAAAATCGTCCATGACATGGCTTTTCACGATGAATCCGGCGGAATCGAGTGCGGCTACGCAGGACGACGCGAACTCTTCGGCATTCCCGGTCTGTGACGCCCACAGCACCAGAACCGGAGCGGTCTCGGAGATCACGCCGGTCTCGGCTACAGCCGAGCCGGGGGAGGAGACGTCGGCCCGAGAGTAGACGCCGGCCAGCAGCCCGCTCAACCACGCGTGCGTCTCCGGCGACAGGGGAGAGGCCGTCGGCAACGTCGGGACTCCGGCCGCCGACCCGTCGGAGCGTAAGCCCGCCAACAACCCTGCGACATACCGTTGTTCGATCAGGGGCAAGGGCAGGTCCGGCCCCGAATGGTCGCCGACAAGCTGTGCGAGGGCATCGATCGGAGACATCGTTCCCCCTGTGTTCTCGGCGGACACTGTGTTCTCGGTGGACACTGCATTCTGGGTGGATGCTGCGTCGTGTGCCTGGTGCCCAGCTACTTTCGTCAGTGTCACCGCGCACACCTTGAACTCCGGCTGCTGCGAGTACGGGTCGACGGCGTCGTTGGTGACGGCGTTGATCGCCAGGTACTCGCCGAACGAGTCGTTCCAATGGAACGGTGCGAAACAGTCGCCCGGGCGGACCCGGTCACTGACGCGCGCAGGCAACACGGCCCGGCCACGACGCGACGCGACCTCGATGCGGTCGCCAGTCACGCACTTGATCCTTTCCGCGTCGAGTGGATGAATTTCGACGAACGGCTCGGGGTTCAGCTTGGTGAGCTTCGCGACCTTGCCCGTCTTCGTCATCGTGTGCCACTGATGTTGCAGCCGACCGGTGTTCAGCAGGAACGGGTAGTCGTCGTCGGGCATCTCGGCGGGTGTCATCGACGGACGCGCGAAGAACTGCGCGCGCCCGGTCGGCGTCGGGAAGGATAAGCGGGGCACGCTGCCGTCCTCGAGGGTCCGCAGCGTCTGGCTGACGCCATCGTTCAGATAGCGGATGGGGTGGCGGTCGCGGTCGTCGTCGGGCGGGCACGGCCACTGCAGCGGCGTCCGCGCGAGACGTTCGTAGGTCACGCCCCGAATGTCGTACCCGGTCTTGGGATTCGAGAAGCGTTTGATTTCTTCGAACACGTCCTCGGCGCTCGCGTAGTCGAACGCGTCGGCGTATCCGAGTTCCGACGCCATCATCGCGATGATCTTCCAGTCGGGCATCGCCTGTCCCGGCGCATCCGTTGCCGTGCGGAAGAGCGTCATGTTCCGTTCGGAGTTGATCATCACGCCGTCGGACTCGGTCCACAACGCTGCAGGCAGAACCACGTCGGCGTATCCGCCGGTTTCGGTGTCGTCGAATGCATCCTGCGTCACGACGAGTTCCGCACGTTCGAGGCCCGCGATGACGGTTTTGCGATTCGCCACGGACGCAACGGGATTGGTGCAGATGATCCAGCATGCCTTGATGTCGCCGTCGGCCATCTTGGCGAACATGTCGACGGTGCCGCCACCGACGTCGGTGCGCAGCGTGCCCGGCGGGAGGTTCCACTGTTCCTCGGTGAAGGCGCGGTCGTCGTCGACGAGGACGCTGCGCTGGCCCGGAAGTCCGGGGCCCATGTAGCCCATCTCGCGGCCACCCATGGCGTTCGGCTGGCCGGTGAGCGAGAACGGTCCGCTGCCCGTCCGGCAGATCGCGCCGGTCGCAAGATGCAGGTTGATCAGTGCGTTCGTGTTCCACGTGCCGTGGGTGGACTGGTTCAGGCCCATCGTCCAGCAGCTCATCCAGTTGCCGGCCTCGCCGATCCATCGTGCGGCGGTCCGCAGATCGTCTTCGGCGATTCCTGTCCTGGCACTGACCGCAGCCGGCGTGTAGTCGGCGAGAAAATCCTCCATGCCGTCCCAGCCGTCGGTGAACTCCGCGATGAATTCCGGATCGGTGTGTCCTCCGGCGACGAGGAGATGCAGCAGACCGTTGAGCAGGTCGAGATCGGTGCCAGGCGCGATCGGCAGATGCAGGTGAGCTTTGTCGGCGGTCGCGTTACGACGCGGGTCGACGACGATCAGTTTGGCGCCCTGCTTGACGCGATCCATCATGCGGAGGAACAGGATGGGATGGCAGTCGGCCATGTTCGCACCGGAGACGAAGAAGACGTCCGCGTGGTCGAAATCCTCGTACGATCCGGGCGGCCCGTCGGACCCCAGCGACTGCTTGTAGCCGGTGCCTGCACTGGCCATGCAGAGCCGCGAATTGGACTCGATCTGGTTGGTGCCGATGTAGCCCTTGGTCAGCTTGTTCGTCAGATACTGAGCCTCGAAGGACATCTGTCCGGACACGTACATCGCGAACGAGTCGGGTCCGTGCTCGTCGATCAGCGCACGCAGCTTCTGTGCCGTTTTCTTGATGGTGTCGACGACGTCGGCGTCGACGGGGTCGTCGCCGCGGTCGAGTCGCACGCGCGCTGTGGTCAGGCGTCCCGGGGCTGCCAGCATGTCCGCGGTGGTCGAGCCCTTGGTGCACAAGCGTCCGAAGTTCGCGGGATGTGCCGTATCGCCGACCGACTTATGAATCACGCGGAGCTCGGAATCGGAGGGTCGACCGATCTGCAGGGTGATTCCGCATCCCACGCCGCAATACGCGCACACTGTCTTCACCGTGTCCACGCCGGGCTCGACCACTCCGGTTGCCACGCCTGTCTCCGTCACGCCCTCCACGATGCAAATCCGACGATTCGCATCCATGACACGACCGTTAGCCGCGCGTGACGTTGTCCTCACCGTCGGGGGCCGGTGCCGGTGATATTCGCGCTTCCGGACGACTCGTCGTCTTGGATGCGCGGCAAGAGCCACCCCGCAGGATGGGACTAATCGGACAAAATTGCTGGTCAGGGGCGTGTAGTGGTTTGACGTGGTGAAACTACTCGTGCGAGAGTAGTCGCGTGTCTTCCATCCGCCTGTTCATACTCGGCTCGCTCGCGCAGCGTGGCGAGATGCATGGGCACCAGCTGAGGTTGCTCGCCGAGGAAGAGCACGTACACCTCTGGACCGACATTTCCGTGGGTGGCCTCTACGGCGCGCTCAAGCGACTGCACGCCGAAGGGCTCATCGCGGATATCCGAACCGAGCAGGCGGGAAACTTCCCGGCCCGAGTCGTCTACGGAATCACCGGCACCGGGCGCTCCGCACTCGAGCAGCTGCGCAGCGATGCCCTGAGTCACTTCGCGCTTCGTCCCGATCCATTCGATCTGGGGCTGACCAGGCTGGATCCCGCTCGTCTCGACGTTCTACCCGACGTGATCGCCGCGCGGGTGGCGCTGCTGAAGCAACATCTGGTCGACGCCGAAACCGCGAACGCAGGAGCGCAGCCGTATCTGTCCGTCGCGGAGAAATTCGCCCTCGCCCACCGCGAGGCACGCTTACGTGCCGAGATCGACTGGCACGAGAACCTCGTCGCGGCGCTTCCCGACATCGTCGCCGACGAACGAACCCGAGAAATTCCACCCCTACCGAACACCAAGGACGGCTGTACGACATGACCGAAACCAACTCTCGCGCTTCGGCGCCTTCGGTGGAAGTCCCACGCCGGGCATGGCAGGCGCTCATAGTCCTGCTGCTCGGAATGTTCATGGCGCTGCTCGACACGACGATCGTCAACGTTGCCCTGCCGACGATCGAAACCAGCCTCGACGCGTCGGAAGCGACGTTGTCGTGGATCATCTCCGGCTACGCGCTCGCGTTCGGATTGGCGCTGATTCCGGCGGGCAAGGTCGGTGACCGAATCGGCCACAAGTGGGTGTTCTTCACCGGGCTCGCACTGTTCACCCTTGCAAGCCTCGCGTGCGGTCTCGCGCAGAACGACATCCAGTTGGTGCTCGCTCGCGTCGTCCAGGGACTCGCAGGCGGCATCTTCGTGCCCGCGGTCACGGCGTTCATCCAGCTCCTGTTCCCGGGGCCGGTGCGCGGCAAGGCGTTTGCGATCATGGGCGCGGTCATCGGTGTATCCACCGCACTCGGCCCCATCGTGGGTGGTCTCATCATCGAGGCGTTCGGCGAGGCCGACGGCTGGCGCGGCGTGTTCTTCGTCAACCTTCCGATCGGAGTCGTCGCGCTGATCGCTGCGGCCCTTCTGCTTCCGCAGCGTGTGGACTCGGGTCAGCCGCGGCAGTCGGGCATCGACTGGGTCGGTCTGGCGCTCATCACCGCAGGTCTCGTCGCACTGCTCGTCCCGCTGATCGAGGGACAGGATCAGGGGTGGCCGACCTGGACGTACGTCTCGCTCGTCGGTGGCGTAGTGCTCATCGCGGTGTTCGGCGCGTGGGAAGTGTCCTACACCAAGCGTGGTCTGAACCCGCTGGTTCCGCCGAAGCTGTTCACGCACCCCGCCTTCACCGGTGGCACGATCCTGGCACTCGTCTACTTCGCCGCATTCACCAGTATCTTCTTCACGCTGTCGCTGCTGTGGCAGACCGGACTCGGCAACTCCGCCCTGGCATCGGGCATCGTGACGGTCCCGTTCGCGATCGGCAGCATCATCGCGTCGTCGCAGAGCAACAAGCTCACGCAGCGTCTCGGGCGCGGGGTGCTGCTGCTCGGTACGTCGTTCGTCGCGGTCGCCTTGATCTGGCTGTGGATCCTGCTCGCCACCGTGGACGCCGCGGATCTGAGCGGGTGGATGCTGTTGCCGCCGTTGCTGATCGGTGGACTGGGCAACGGAGCCTTCATCGCGCCCAACGCGCAGTTCATCGTCGCGACGGTCGATCCGCAGGATGCGGGCGCGGGAAGCGGCGTCATCCAGACGATGCAGCGTGTCGGCAGTGCCGCGGGTATCGCGGTGATCGGCAGCGTTCTGTTCGGGTCGTTGCACATCACCGGACCCGACACCGTCGCCAGCGGCTTCATGCACGCCGCGGCGGTGGCGATGGGCGTCAGCGCGGCGTTCGGAGTGCTGGCACTGCTCCTGGTCTTCGCGCTGCCCAAGCGTGTCGATTCGCGACGGGCTCCTGCAGGCGGATAGAAGCTGTCAGGCGTCGAGATCGCGCGTGTGAGCCGCCACCACGGATTGGGCGAGCGCCGCGATCTTGACGTTCATGTCCTGCGACGTCTTACGTAGCATCTCGAACGCCTGGTCGTCGGTCACGTTGTGCGACGCCATCAGCAGACCGATCGCTTTGCCGATCTCGCGGTTGCTCTCGAGACCCACACGTAGGGTGTCCGCTTCTTCGCCGTTCATGATGGCGGAGACGGTGACGGCCGCGAACGCCGTCAGGACGATGGCGTCGTCGGCCACGGCGCTGTCGAACCGATTCGGTGTGTCGGAGAACAGGTTCAGCGCACCGACCTTCTTGTTGTCCAGCATCAACCGGAAGCCCATCGCGCCGCGAACCGGTGTGCGAGTGACGACGCCACGGCCCAGCGCGGGCCAGGCAGACGGCGTCAGGAAGTCCGGTTCGATCTGAGCGGTTTCGGAGGAGAGCGCGTCGAGGCACGGGCCTTCGCCGGTCGCCCGCTCGATGTCGTCGACGGTGCGTGCAACCTGGTCGGACGCGGCGACGGTCACCGGCGTACCGCGACGAACGAGCATCAGACTCGCGTGGTCGCAGCCGGGAACGAGGAGCGTGGCAGCGACGCAGATAGCCGTGTAGATCTCGTCGGCGTTCGTCCCGCGGTAGACGATGTCGGCCAAAGCGCTGAACACCGTGCGTGGATCCGCAGGGGACTCATCGTTCGACATCGTGTCCTCCCTGAACACTCCAGGTCAACCGCGCGCGCCGCGAGGTCATACCTCGCGGCAACGATACCCACAGGTAGTCGAACCGCTGAAATCCTGATCGGGTCACGCACACTCCGGCGCGGGAGCGTCCTCCGCGAACGGCTTATCCGGCGGTTGGATATACGCGGCGTAGAGCACGACCGGCACGTCGCCCAGATTGATGCCCTCGTGCACGTGATCGCCGCCCACCTCCTCGGCGATGGTCTGTCCGGCTGGTGTGGTCACGCGCGAACAGTCGTGCAGGGTGCGCGTCAGGACCCCGGTGTCGACGTATGCGTAGACCGGGCCGTCGTGGAAATGCCACCCGGTGGTGCCGCCGGGAGCGATGGTGATCTTCCTGACCGTGACGTCGGTGCCTGCGATCTCTGCGCTGCCGGGCAGGAGCGGGAACGAGACGTGGGCGAGAGTGTCGGCGGTGACGCCCGACGGCGGCGTGGCGCCCGCGACGGCGGGGGAGAAAGCTGCCACTGCCAGGCAGGAGACGACGACGACCGGGCGGAAGTACTTCGGCATGGGTCCCACTCTCATCCGGGGTTCAGCCCATTCAGAGTAGGGCCGTGTCCACTCGTCCGGGTGGGTAACGGCGATCACCGGTCCTCGATCAGTACCCTGCAGTCGTGGGAGAGACTCCGGAAGCACAGGGCTTCGATGCACAGGGTTTCGACAAGCACGTGTTCGAGTACGGCGTCGACGGGCCGAAGGTCATTCTCGCCGGCATCGACGGCTCCGACTCGGCCTGGCGGGCTGCTGCCTACGCGGCCGGGCTCGCCAGACGCCAGGGTTCGCTGCTCGTGCTCGTCTACGTGCAACCGATCGCGACCGCGGCGTGGGGTCAGGCTGGGATCTCGCTCGTCGAGACCGGAGAGCAGATCGCAGCCGAGCTGCTGGCCTACATCGAGAAGGAAGCCAAGCACGTCGACTCGATCCGTTGGGAATTCCGTACGGCACAGGGAGATCCGTTCAACGGGCTCGTCGCCGTCGCGGACGAACTGCGCGCCGACGCCATCGTCGTCGGCGCATCCGAGCGAGCGGGGCACAGAATGTTCGGGTCCGTCGCGGTGCGCCTGGTCAAAGCCGGACGCTGGCCGGTGACGGTGGTTCCCTGACCGACGTCGGGCGAGGAAAATGTGGGGCGGGCGGGGCTCGAACCCGCGACCAATGGATTATGAGTCCACGGCTCTAACCGACTGAGCTACCGCCCCATCTCGCACAGCGAGCGGTCAGAATGCTACTGGATCACGTCCGCGAGATCGTCACTGGGACGCCGTTGAGGATCGCGTTCGCGGACACCGCGTCGACCTGCTGGGAGTCGGTGACGTCGTTGGCGCTCGCGCCGACCACGGTCGTCGCCACGGACAACGCGACGCCGTCGCGCTGGTGGCCGAAACCGTGCGGCATGCTGACCACGCCCGGCATCATCCGGTCGCTGGCGTGCACTTCGATGCGAACCGTCCCGGCTGCCGAAGTCACCGACACGACGGAACCGTCGTCGATTCCGCGAGCGGCGAGATCGTCGGGATGTGCCCACAGGTGGTGTCTCGGCCAACCCTTCGTCAAGCGGGGTGCGTTGTGCATCCACGAGTTGTTGCTGCGCAGATGTCGTCGACCGATCATCAGCAGTTCCTCACCCGTGGTGACGGGTGCGTGGTGCAGGACGTCGTGCAGTGCCGGGAGCTCGGCGACGACGACGTCGTGTATCAAGTGAATCCGTCTGTTCCGGGTGTGCAGTTTCGCGGGCAGGCCAGGTTCGAGCGGTCCGAGATCGATCCCGTGGGGCGACGCCGTCAGTGTGGACACCGACAAGCCTCTGCGTGCCGTTCGCAGCAGCAGGTCGACGGTACGGCGCGGTGAAAGTCGCAAGCGTGCTTCGGTTTTCAGTGACTTCGGGGTCAGGCGTCGGCGCACGCGGTCCGTACGAGAGCGCGACAGCGCGGACTGATACCGCACTGCGAGGTCACGGTAGATTTCCCACTCGGCCTTCGCGCCGGGCTTCTTCGTCACGACGGCAGGGGAGAATTTGGCGGTGTTGCGCACGCCGAACGCCTGGAATATCAGGTCGTAATGATCTCGTTCGAGCGACATCGTCGGCGGCAGGATGACATTCGCGTGTCGTGAGGTCTCGTTGATGTAGAAGTCGAACGAGACCATGAAATCGAGATGGGCGAACGCGTCGTCGAGCTTACGGCCGCCGGGCACCGACAGCACCGGGTTGCCCGACAGGACGGCCATGGCACGAATCTGCCCGCCGCCGGGGGTCGTCATTTCGTCGACCAACGTCGAGGCGGGGAATTCGCCCGCGAATTCGGGGAGATCGCGAACTCGACTGCGCCACTTGTCGAAATGGCCTCGGCCGACGATCGATCTGCCGACCAGGTCGATCGCAGGGTCGGTCATCAATGCGCCGCCGATCCGATCCAGATTTCCGGTCAGGATGTTGAGCACCTGGATGGCCCACTGGCAGACGGTGCCGAAGCGTTGTGTCGAGACGCCCATTCTTCCGTACGCGACGGCGGCTTCCGCGGATGCGAAACGTGTTGCGAGCGAGACGATGTCCTCCGGTGACATCCCGACGGCGGGAGCAACCGCTTCCGGTGTGAAGTCGGCGGCGATCCGAGCGACCTGGTCGACGCCGTCGACGTACTCGGCGACGCGCGTCCTGCCGGACTCGACGACGACATGGATCAACGCCATCAGCAGCAGGGCGTCGGTTCCAGGGCGGACGAAGTGGTGTTCGTCGGCGACGTCGGCGGTTTCGGTCCGGCGCGGATCGACGACGACGAGCGTTCCGCCCCGTGCCTTCAATGCTCGGACGCGATTGGCGAAGTCCGGCACGGTCATCATCGAGCCGTTCGACGCCATCGGATTGCCGCCGAGGACGAGGAAGAAGTCGGTGCGGTCGATGTCGGGGATCGGCAGGGCAAGTTGGTGGCCGTAGAGCAGGTGGTTCACCAGCTGGTGTGGCAGCTGATCGAGAGACGTCGCCGAGTACCGGTTCCTGGTGCGCAGCATCGACGTGAACGGAATGCCGTGCGTCATCGATCCCAGACTGTGCACGCTCGGATTTCCCTGGTAGATGCCGACGGCGCTCGGCCCGTACCGCTCACGCGTCGACACGAGGCCGTCGACGACGAGGTCGTAAGCGACGTCCCAGTCGATTTCCTCCCAGCCGTCGCCGACGCGTCGCACCGGTTTGATCAACCGATCGGGGTCCTCGTGCAGGTCGATCAGCGACAGGGCCTTCGGGCATATGTGTCCGCGCGACAGTGGATCGTCCTTGTCGCCGCGAATCGACGTGACGGTGTTGTCCTCGACCGTGAACTCGAGTCCGCAGACGGCTTCGCACAGGTTGCAGGATCCGTACTTCTTAGTCATCGACCACCCCTTCGTCTGCCGAGAGCCTAGCGCTGCCGCGTTCGGGCGAACGAGAACGAACCTAGAACGTGTTCCAATTCTGGCGGTGTCTGCGTTATCGTCGGACGTGAAACCGGCCCGGCGGGCGGGTCGATTCGGCGGGCGAAAGGCGAGTGGGTCATGAAAACCAAGGGCGCTGTGCTGTGGGGTTTGAACGAGCCGTGGTCCGTCGAGGAGATCGAGATCGGTGACCCGGTGGCGGGCGAGGTCCAGATCCGGATGGAAGCGGCCGGTATGTGTCATTCGGACCACCACATCGTCACCGGTGCGACGCCGATGCCGTCGTTCCCTGTCATGGGTGGGCACGAGGG
>NZ_JAAFYV010000051.1:0-28953 GCF_011770055.1 Rhodococcus sp. B10
TAAGAGACAGGAACTCGGCGCGGCGGTGGTGGGCCCTGCCTGGGGTTCCCCCGGTTCCGCTGGTCGTCGTTCACGATGTGACTGTACCCAGGGAGTGGAGCCTGCAGGAATGACCGGAGGGCGAGGAGTGGAGCCTGCAGGAATGACGAGGGGTTTTCACGGCAGCCACGACAACTGGTTTTTCAGGGCTGTGTATCCGACGAAGGCGATGATGTCGATCACCGCGTGAGCGATGAGCAGCGGCCACAACCGGCCGATCTTCTGCCAGTACCGGCCGAACACGAGACCCATCGCGACGTTGCCGATTCCGCCGCCGAGGCCCTGGTAGAGGTGGTAGGACCCGCGCAGCAGGGCCGAGGCGAGCAGGGATGCGTTCTCGGAGACGCCGAGGCGTCGTAGCCGCGAGATGAGGTAGGCGACGACGATGATCTCCTCGGCGCCCGAGTTGGCGAAGGCGTAGCCGACGAGGGCCGGAACACGCCACCAGTGGTCGTCGATCGCACTGGGGACGACGGTGAGGTTCAGGCCCAGTGCGTTGGCGACGAGGTACAGCGCGAGCCCCGGAATGCCGATGAGCGCGGCCAGACCGACCCCGTGGAGCAGGTCGGGCCGAACGCGGGGTTTCGCGAGACCGATCAGCTTCGGTCCGAGCCCGGCACGCCACAGCAGATACAGGCCGAGCGCACCCCACGCGCACAGGCGGAGAATGCGCAGGACCTGGTAGAGCAGGTCGATGATGCCGAGGCTCGAGCTCGACGTGTTCAGGGCGACGGTCTGATCCGACAGACTGCCTGCGAGCAGCGCGTCCTCGACGAGGGACAGCATGCTGCTGAGTCCGCTGAGCCCGAACGTCACCAGAAGGACGATCGCTATCTCGATCTTGATCGCACGTCGCTCGGACGGTTCCAGCGGAGGGCCGGTAGTCGGCGACGGCGGATTCAGCCAGCTCTTGACGTCGATCACGAAGGCAAGTCTGCCTCGTGCGACTCAACTCCTGGCGCGCAGTCCGTTCAGAAACGGGCATCCCGCGAGGACGCGAAGTGCTCGGCTCAGCGACATCGTGTCGTCCACGGGCTCGGCGAAACCGAGTCGAACGTCGTTGTCTCCGTAGTCGCTTTCGATGCGCAACCGGATGCCGTAGCGGTCGATGCCCAGTGGGCGGATGCGTCCTTGCCGCAGCGACGGGGGGAGGCGTCGGGCAAGCTGGTTGACGAGGTCGGTGTGATCCTCGTCGAGATGCTGCAGCCAGCTGGTTTCCATCTCCCAGAACGGATCCGGCTCGGCTGCGAGCAGATCGTCGACGGCAACGGGCTCGGCGCCCGTACTGTCGGCGACGACGGCCGACGACATGATCAGGCGAAGAAGTACGGTGCTGTGTCCGACGTCGAGCAGCGACGGGTGTGGATGTTCGGCGGCGACCGCCCCGGCCATCGGGCGCATGAGCGACTCGGGAACGGGACGCAGCTCGCCGCGCAACCACACCAGCGATCGGACCGGCTCGCGTAGTGCCAGTGGCGCGTGATCGGTCAGTTCGAGCACGGCCGGAACTCCTGCGCGGGACGATTGCCACGCGATGGACCCCATGGGCGAGTCCATCGGCACCGCGAGGACCACCTCACCGTTGGAGCGCAGATGATGCATCGTGGTGACCACGGGTTCGCTGCCCTCGATGGCGAGTGCAGCACCCTCCGCACGCGCACATGCGCTGCGAACGCGTTCGGCGGTGGACGGTCCGTTGGTGGTAGCGCCGAGCATGGGCTTCCTCCGATGCGTGGGATACGAGGTGAGGCAAACCTAAGTTAGTCCACACTTCCTTGGACCGCAAGTGCAGCGGGCGGTCTAGCGTGTAGACGGTGTCCATTCCCTTGACGCTGGGCGTACCGCACCGGCCCGACCCGAACGCGCTCGTCGCAGGCCTCCTGCAGCAGCGATACCCCGCGTCCACCGGCGGCGAGAGGGCGATCACGGCAGGTCCCGTCGTCGTTCCGGCCTCCGTCCTGCTGGGTCTGGACGACGACGTGCAGCTCGGTCGCGTGGTCGTGGAGCTCGACGTGGATCCGGACCGGCTGCGCGACAGCCGCGCGTCGTACGAGGTCGTGCGGTACACGGTGAACGTCGATGACGACACCCTTCCCGACGCGCTCGCGCTGCGGCTGCCGTCGCCCGTCGTCCTCTATCCCGAATTGTCCGACGCGTCGGCGCTGGACACCGTGACCGCGATCGTCGACGCTCACCGCACCCCGGGCATCGCGGCCTGGCAGCCCCCGCGTCATATCGCCGACGTGCTTGCCGTCGTCGCGCATTCCGAGGTCGGATTCACCGCGCGGGCCCGGTCGGGTGCCGACGCGATCGCCGTCGTCGCGGCCACCGTCGCCGCGCTGCGTGGCGACGACATTCCTGCCGCGCTGGCTGATCCCGACGTCGCGGCCTTGGCGGCACTGCGCCCCGAGGCGGCAGATGCCGTCCGTACCGTGTTGCTCGGCATCGAGGTGGACGACGCATCGGCCGCGCATCGCGAACTGGACGCGGCGGGTTTGATCCGCACGGATTCGCTGGGGACGTAATCTGGCAGTCGTGCCTAGAATCGCGTACTTCGGCCCGTCGGGAACGTTCACCGAAATGGCGCTCGGCCAGTTGGAGGCCGCAGGCGTCCTCGATTCACTCGGATTCGGTCGCGATATCGAACGTGTCCCGTACGGCAGTCAGCCGGCAGCGTTGCAGGCCGTGCGCGACGGTGAAGCGGCTGCCGCGGTGGTACCCATCGAGAGCTCGGTCGAAGGTTCGGTTCCTCCGACGCTCGACGCGTTGGCTGCGTCCAGCCGGTTGCAGATCATCGCCGAGACCGAGATCGACGTCGCCTTCTCGATACTCGGGCGGCCGGGAATCGCGCTCGACGACGTGAAGTCGGTCCGCGCGTATCCCATTGCGGCAGCGCAGGTTCGAGAGTGGCTGGAGCGAAGGATCCCGGACGCCGAGGTGCAGTTCGCGTCGTCGAACGCCGGTGCGGCAGAGGACGTCGCTGCCGGTCTCGCCGACGCGGCCGTCTCGACGTCCCTTGCCGGAGAGAGGCTGGGACTGCCGTCCCTGGCCGACGGCGTCGCCGACGTGGACACGGCTCGCACCCGCTTCGTGCTCGTCAGCCCGCCGCGGCGTGCGCCCGCCCCTACCGGAGCGGACCGCACCGCGCTGGTGTTGATGCCCGACAACGTGCCCGGTGTGCTGCAGTCCGCCCTCGCCGAGTTCGGACTCCGCGACATCGACCTGACCCGCATCGAATCACGGCCCACCCGAAAGGAATTCGGAACCTACAGGTTCTTCGTCGACTGCGCCGGCCATATCGAGGACCCGATCGTGGCCGAAGCGCTCGGCGCCCTGCATCGCAAGATGACTCTTCGATTTCTCGGATCCTGGCCCGTCGCGATGGGAACAGGAAGCACGCCGCCTTCGTTGGACGAGCAGATCGGATGGTTGGAGCGACTGCGCGAGGGCAAGTCGGACGACGGGCAAGGCGGATAGATGACGGGCAAGTTGATACTGGTGCGGCACGGTCAGACGTTCGCGAACGTCGAGAAACGCCTCGACACCCTCCCGCCCGGCGCAGCACTGACCGACCTCGGACACGAACAGGCCAAGCGCTTCGGCGACACACTCGTCGCGACGCCCCCGAGCGTCCTGGTCTCGTCGGTGGCGTTGCGTGCGCGCCAGACCGCCGAGCACATCGCCAGGGCCACCTCCGTCCCCGCCCAGGAACGTGACGGTATCCAGGAGACGTTCGTCGGTGAGTGGGAAAACCGCACCGACAAGGAAGCACACGACGCCTTCACGGCGATCTACGGCAAGTGGCAGGCCGGCAACCTCGACGCGCAGGCCCCCGGCGGGGACAGCGGACGGTCCATCTTGGGCCGTTACGTGCCGGTGCTCGAATCGCTACGCGACGAGTACCTGACGGATCTGGATGCTCCCGATGTGGTCGTGGTCAGTCACGGTGCCGCCATTCGCCTGGTGGGCGCGGTGCTGGGAGGCGTCGACGGTGAGTTCGCCGCCGACAACCACCTGAACAACACCGAGACCGTCGAACTGGTGCCGACGCCAGGCGGTGGCTGGACCTGCGTCCGCTGGGGCACGTTCCTGCCGCCGTTCGCGGGCAAGGGAAGTCACGTCGCGGACAACCCGATCAGCTGACGCCCGACGCTTCCGCTCGCTGTGTCATGTCGTCGAGCGCCGACCTGATGCGCGCATCGGAACCGGGCGCGAACGACGTCCATCGTCGACCGTCTGCGGCGGTACTCGTGGTCGCGACGAGGCGGCCCCGTGGAGTGTCGAACACCGCGATCGGAAGTGGATCGGTAGCGCTGGTTCCGAAATTTGTTGTCGTGCAAGTTATTTCAATGTGTGCGGTGCATGTGGCGAGAGCCGACGCGATGTCCGCGGCTGCGGAACGGTCGATACCGAGACTTGCTAGACGGTCGGCAGTGGCTCCGGCGTCGGTCGGGCTGGCATCGAGGGCCTCGGCGAGAGTGTCGGTCGGCGCGGAGACGCCCACGAAGTCCAAGGCAGGCTCGCTCCCGACGGCGTCGAGCACGTCACGCGCGGGATCGGCGACGGTGGCGCGGATGGTGAGGAGGCCGGATCGGCGTACGGCGATCACCGAACCGGACTCGCTTGCCGCCCGGCAGACCCGAGTGATCGACCCGGTGCCGTACGGGCGCGGAACGAGCCGGGCCGCGATGTACCAGGTGGGACGCTCGAGAGTGCGCAGCCACGCCTCGAGATCCGGATGTACGTGATCGTCGCTGACCGCTCCGTGCTCGACGAGCCCCGCACGCCCACGAACCAGCGCGGCCTGCCGATCCGCGGCCGCGTCGAAACGCGGGAAGACGTCGAGCACGACGGGCAGTTCGGCGATGCCGAGCCGCTCGACGAGGTAGTCCATGCAATCGTCGTCGAGCTCGACGAACGGAAGGCCGTGGCCGACAGGTCGCGTTCCCAAGTCGATCAACGACCGTTCCGATCACCGGGTCGTTCCGTAGGCTCCACTCCTGCCGGTTCGGCGCCGATGACGGACGGCGCCACCGTACGTCCGTCCGCGAAGTGCTCGAACTGCTTGAGGTAATCGGGGGTGTCGTGTTCGTCGTCTCCGTCGTCGGCGCGAACTCCCGCCATCGGGGCGGCCGCGTGACCACCGCGAGTGGCGGCGGCCGCGTCGAGTGGTCCTGTCCCTGGGCCTCCGGAGAGGTTGCTGCCGAACATGTTTCGTTCGGTTCCGGCAAGTTGTCCTGTGACGCTTCCTGGTGCTGCTGCCGGAAGGCGTGAACCTCCGAGCGACCCACCGCTCGAGCCGAGGCCCGAAAGACCGCCGGGGCCAGTGGAAGTCGACGACACCGCCCGCGTCCGGACCGGTGCACCGGCATCTCCCCGGGTGGCTGCCTGCATCGGTGCGGGAGACTGGGATGTGCCCTGAGTGGCACTCATCAGTGACGACACCGCTGCGCCGCCGAGATTGGTTGCCGCGGAGGCGACCGTCGTGACCGACGACCCGGCGACGGTACCCGCCGTGCTCGCGGCCTGTCCGATCGCGCCTGCTACGGCCGGATTCTGTACTGCCGCAGTGACTGCGGCGATGGCGGCCTGTGCGGGGGACGTGCGTGCACCGAACCCGAACACTCCGGATTCCTCGTAGGACGTCGCGCCGTCGATGGATGTCGACGCCCGCGACGACGCACCCGAGGCGTCGACGACGATCTCGGGTGGGCTGTCGAACGAAACCGGTACGGCGAGTGGCGTCGTCGCAGCTTCGTAGGCCTCCATGACGAGACCTGCTCGGACGTCGAGGACGCGGGCAGTGGCTTCGAGTGCCGCGGCACTTCCGTTCAGTGCTCCGCCGGTGCCGTACGCGGCGACCTTGGCGGATTCCACCGCGGCGATCTCGACCGGGTTCGGCATCGCGACGGTGGCCGTCGTGTAGGCCGCAGCCTCACCTGCCGCGTGGATTCCGACGTCGGCTGCCTTGATGGCCGACGCCTGCGCCCACGCGGAGAACGCACCGAGCCTGGCCTGCGCTGCGTCGGCGGTCGAGCCCTCCCATCCGGCAGCGAGGATCGCCATCACGCGGGTGACGGTGACCGCTGCGTCCGTGTACGCAGCGGCCACCGACTGCCACACGCCCGACGCCGCCGCCAGCGGTGCGGGCCCGGCCCCGGCCAACAGCGTCGTCGAATTGACCATCGCCGTGCGTGGCAACCACACGACTCCTGTCACTCCCAGCGTCATCGATCTACCCCCGTCGTGTGATGGTGTTTCCCGGCTCAGATGCCCAGTGCGCGACTGTGTTCGAGGTCGACGTCGCGATACGCCGCGGCCTGTGTACGCAAGGCTGCCGCGGTCTGAATCAGCTCGTCGGCGGCCTCGCGTGCGGTCGGCGTGTACGAGCCGGCAGCGTGCTTGAAGTAGCGGTTGGCCAACAGGGACACCTCTTCGCTGCCCGACGGAAGCACCTGAATCGGAAGCGACGCCGCAGCCAGACTTGCCTGCAACCGGGAGGCGACCGCGTCGAGCTCCGCGGCAGCGGCTTCGAGAGCGACAGGGTCCACACGCACGTGTGCTGGCATCAGTACTCCCTTACCAGGAATGAAAGAGCTCCGGGATCGAACGAGAACTCCGTTCTCGTAGGAGTTGGACGGCATCCGCGGGTGATCGGTTCCCGGTTGGAGGAAAAAGGCTCAGGCGATTCTTCCGGCGACGTTCATCGACTCCGCGCGTTCTCCGCTTCGATGTGACGTTCGAGCTATCTGATCGTATGAATGGACCATTCGAGCGGCGTGGGACCGAAGATCAGCCGAACCCGAGCTCGTGCAACCGCTCGTCGTCGATGCCGAAGTGGTGGCCCACCTCGTGGGCGACCGTGATGGCGATTTCGCGACGAGCGGTGTCGGCGTCGTCGACCATCTCGAGGATCGGTCGACGGTAGATGGTGATGACGTCGGGAAGATGACCGCTGTATTCGAAGCGCTCGGTCAGCGCGATTCCTTCGTACAGTCCGAGGATGTCCTCGGTGGGGTGTTCGTCTTCGACCAGGACGACGACGTTGTCCATGAAGTCGATGATCGCGGGCGGGAGGGTGTCGAGGGCGTCGGAGACCACGTTGTCGAAGTCGGCGTCGCTCATGTGGAAAGGAATGTCACCCTCCCGGGGTGATCGGGGCTGCGCCGGGCAGCGGGGTCGGCAAGGCGCGTCCGTCCGGTGCCGCCGGTGGTGGGACGGGTGCCTGACCGTTGATCAGGATGTCGCCCTTGGCGCTTCCGGTGATGGTGGCGAATCCGCCTTCGTCGAGCTCCTTGCCCACCGAGCAGGTGATCTGTCGACTACCGGCCAGCCAGCTGGTGACGTCGATGGTGTTCCAGAACAGCGTCAGCGTCTTGTCGCGCAGAGCCGTGTCGGAGCCCAAGTAGGTGTTGACGGTGGCGGTGCATGTCGGTTCGAGGTAGGCGTCCTGGTCTGCTTCGCTGGGGATTCCGCTCGGGAACTGCTGCTGAAGATCGACGATCGACGCCACCTCGAACGCGTGGGGCGAATTGCAGTCGACGGGGTCGGCGGGCACGTTCTGGTTGATGCCGATGCAGGTGCCGACGTCCCATACGTTCGACTGGTCCTGGTCGAGCACCGAACCGGTCATCTCCTGAGGGACCCCGGTGTTCGACGACTGCTGGATGCCACATCGGAGTGTCCGCTCGCCTGCCATCCATCCGGACTGCGACGGGAACATGAGTCCGACGCTGAACTTGCCGTTCGGATCGAACTTGGTGCCCAGATAGTCGTCGACGATGCCGACGCAGTGCTCGTCGCGCAACTGGCCGAAGCGCAGTGCCCCTGGATAGGCCGAGCCGGGCGCGAACTCGATGCCGGGGTACGCGCTCAGGTCGACGTCCTGGGCGACCTCGAACCGGTGCGGTTCCGCACACGACACCTCGGCGAGATCCTGACGGTCGGTCTCGGGATCGTCGGTCGGCGTCCACTGCAGGCACGTGCCAGGATCGGCGGATCCGAACGACCTCGCGGACACAGGTCCGCTGGTGGCAGGCCCGGAATCGGCGTGGGTGGTGATCTTCTCGGGTTGCGAGAAGCCCCCGGAGACGAAGAGGGTCACGACGGCGGCCGCGACCGCGCCGATCGCGATCAACGCCAGCCCTCGGCGCGCGACGGGCGCGGTCACGGTGCGCTGGTTGCGTCGTGGTTTCGAGCGCCCGGACCGGGCGGGATCGGGTGTGGACATCTCCTCCATCATGCCCGAGTATGTTCGGTTCCCATGACGCACCCGGATGCAGACGACGCCGACATCGCCGAATTGGCGGGCCGACTGTTCACCATGGCGCGCACCGGTGACACGGCCGCGCTCGCGAGCTACCTCGACGCGGGCGTCCCGGTCGACTTGAACAACGAGTCCGGTGACACGTTGGTCATGCTCGCGTCGTACCACGGTCACGCGGAGACGGTTCGAGTGCTGGTCGAACGGGGTGCCGACGTGAACCGTCCGAACGACAAGGGACAGACGCCGCTGGCCGGGGCGGTGTTCAAGGGCGAGGACGACGTCGTGCAGGCGCTCGTCGAGGGCGGCGCGGATCCGCACGGCGGCCACCCGTCGGCGATCGACGCAGCTCGCATGTTCGGACGCGAGGACTACCTGGGGATCCTCGGCAAGTAAGGTTGCATGTCGTGATCGACCTCAAGTTCCTTCGCGAGAACCCTGACGTTGTCCGCGCCTCGCAGCGCACCCGCGGCGAAGACCCCGGTCTCGTCGATGCACTGCTCGAGGCCGATGCCACCCGTCGTGCCGCTGTGTTGACCGGAGATCAGCTCCGCGCCGAGCAGAAGGCGCTGGGTAAGAAGGTCGGCAAGGCGTCCGCCGAGGAGCGGCCGGCCCTGCTCGCGGGCGCATCCGAGCTGGCGGCGAAGGTCAAGGCCGCCGAGGCTGCGCAGAACGAGGCCGACGCGGCCCTCGACGTCGCCGCGCGCAAGATCTCCAACATCGTCGAAGAGGGAGCCCCCGCAGGCGGCGAGGACGACTTCGTGCTGCTCGAGACCGTCGGCGAGATTCCGTCGTTCGATTTCGAGCCGAAGGATCACCTCGAGCTCGGCGAGTCGCTGAACCTCATCGACATGGAACGCGGCGCGAAGGTCTCGGGCTCGCGGTTCTACTTCATGACCGGCTACGGCGCGCTGCTGCAGCAGGGAATGCTGCAGCTCGCGGCCCAGAAGGCGGTCAAGAACGGTTTCCAGATGATGATCCCGCCGGTGCTCGTGCGCCCCGAGATCATGGCGGGAACCGGGTTCCTCGGTGCGCATGCCGACGAGATCTATCGACTCGAAGCCGACGACCTGTACCTCGTCGGTACATCCGAGGTCGCGCTCGCGGGTTACCACTCGGGCGAGATCATCGACCTGTCCGACGGCCCGAGGCGCTACGCCGGATGGTCGTCGTGCTTCCGCCGCGAAGCAGGCAGCTACGGCAAGGACACACGCGGCATCATCCGTGTGCACCAGTTCGACAAGATCGAGATGTTCTCGTACGTCAAGCCCGAGGACGCAGAGGCCGAGCACAAGAAGCTGCTCGAATTCGAGCGGGAAATGCTTGCGGCAGTCGAGCTTCCGTACCGCATCATCGACGTCGCAGGCGGCGATCTCGGCTCTTCGGCGGCGCGCAAGTACGACTGCGAAGCCTGGGTCCCGACGCAGAACGCGTACCGCGAGCTGACATCGACGTCGAACTGCACCACGTTCCAAGCGCGGCGCTTGAACGTCCGCTACCGCGACGAGAACGGCAAGCCGCAGATCGCCGCGACGCTCAACGGAACTCTGGCGACGACGCGATGGATCGTGGCGATCCTGGAGAACCACCAGCAGGCCGACGGCACCGTGCGCGTCCCCGAGGCGCTGGTTCCGTTCGTCGGGACGGACGTGCTGCGCTAGCGCGCAGGTGAGTGGCAATGTATAGCGCGCTATACATTGCCACTCACGGGTGGCGTCAGCCGCCGTATTTCGCCGTGACCCGGTGCTCCAACCACTGCAACGCGATCGTCGGCGGTAGCGCCATCACCATGATGAGCACGACGGTGCCCATGATGTTCTCCATCCGCACGAGGCTGACGTTGCGCAGCAACTCGTAGCCGATTCCGCTCGACGACGAAAACATCTCGGCGAGAAGCAAACCGAGGAACGCGAGACCGAACGTCATCCGCATACCCGTCGCCAGTGCCGGAAGCGCCGACGGGATGACGATCTGCCGGATCAACCGTGGCCAACCGACCTGAAGCGAGGGCGCCTGCCGCACGGGTGGCGGAGCCGCACTACGCCCACGCGATGCGCTTCGGATCCCCGTGGCATTCGACGATCGCGGCGTGGTCGGCGTCGAAGTAGTCCCAGGCCCAGGTGAGGAACGCGTCGACCTTGCTGTGTGCGCCGCTGAGCAGCGCGGCATGGACGCCGAGCCACGCCGCGAACGCGATCGGCCCCTCGATCTGATGACGGTGCTCGCCGATCTCGGCGACCGCGGCACCGCGACCGATCATCGCCATGATGCCCTTGTCCCGGTAGGAGAACGGCTTCGTCGCCTTGCCCTCGGCTGTGCGCAGAATGTTGTGCGCGACCCACGTTCCTGCCTGCTGCGCGACGGAACCCAACTGCGGCAATGGTTTTCCGTCGTCGCCAGGAATGTTCGCGACGTCGCCGACGGCATACACCGCGTCGACACCGGGAACGGTGAGATCGGCGGACACGTCGATTCGTCCACCGTGGCCGAGTGTCACCCCCGCCGTTCCGGCGACCGGAGCTGCGGTCTCCCCGCCGGCCCAGACGACGGTCCGTGACGAGATGCGTGTCCCGTCGCTGAGTTGCACACCGTCCGCGTCGACCGACTGCACGCCGACACCGAGGCGGACCTTGGCGCCGTGTGCGACGAGCGTGTCGTGCGCGTACCGGTGCGACTTGTCGGTGAACGGCGCGAGCAGCGCGGGGCCGTGGTTCACGAGCCACGCATCACCGCGTCCGCCCGGGTGGTTCATCGTGCGCAGCGCGCGGAACAGTTCCGCGAAGGCGCCCGCCGTCTCGACACCTGTCGGACCACCGCCGACGATCACGATGTCCAGCGGGTCCTCGGCGGTGGCCAGCACGTCGCGGACATGGTGCCGAAGTCGCTCGGCGTCGGCGACGGAGTAGAGCGGGAACGACCACTCGTCGGCGCCGGGAGTTCCGAAGAAGTTCGCCGTCGCACCCGCGGCCACGACGAGGTAGTCACCCGAGATCGTCTCGTCGGACGCGACGAGTGAACGCGCCCCGGCGTCGATCGAGCTGATCTCGGCACGAACGACTCGGACCGTCGGCAGATGCTCGAAGATCGACGCGAGAGGCCGGGCGACGTCCTCGGCAGGCAACTGCGACGTCGCGACCTGGTAGAGGAGCGGCTGGAACTGGTGATAGTCGTGTCGGTCGACGATCGTGACGTCGACCCCCTTCTTCCCCAACTCGTGTGCACAGGCAATGCCTGCCAGTCCAGCTCCGGCGACCACCACGTGAGTCATGGGACAACAGTAAGCCCCTCCGTACCGCGTGTGCGGGTTTACGCTCTGGAGATGGTGCGTCTGCGGTCGTGGCTGCTGAGCGATATCACCGAGCAACCGTCGGGACATCTCGGTCCGTATCGCAAGCCGCACAAGGTCGAGCACGCTCATCCGTGGTGGAAGGTGATGTGCCTGACCGGCGTCGACTACTTCTCGACGCTCGGCTACCAACCCGGCATCGCTGCCTTGGCGGCGGGAACGCTGGCGCCGCTGGCTACCGTCGTACTGATTCTGTTGACGCTGTTCGGTGCCCTCCCGGTGTATCGGCGCGTTGCACGGGAAAGCCCGCACGGTGAGGGCTCCATCGCGATGCTGGAGAAGCTGCTCCCCAAATGGGGTGGCAAGATCTTCGTGCTCGTCCTGTTGGGGTTCGCGGCGACGGACTTTCTGATCACGATGACACTGTCGGCGGCCGACGCGTCGGCTCACGTCGTCGAGAACCCGTTCGCGCCTGCAGGTCTGGGCGACGCGGAGGTGATCATCACCCTCGTGCTGCTGGCGCTCCTCGCCGCTGTCTTCTTGAAAGGGTTCACCGAGGCGATCGGTATCGCGGTCGCACTCGTCGGGACGTTCCTGGCGCTGAACCTCGTCGTCGTGATCGTGGGGTTCTGGGAGATCGCCTCCGAGCCATCGCTGATCACCGACTGGCAACACGCCCTGACGGCCGAGCACGGCAATCCGTTGATGATGATCGCCGTCGCGCTCATCGTGTTCCCGAAGCTCGCACTGGGACTGTCCGGTTTCGAAACCGGGGTTGCGGTGATGCCGCAGATCGACGGCCATGTGAGCAGAAATGCGTACTCCTCTACACATTCGCACGCACGGGAGGTAGCCGGGCGTATCCGCGGCGCACGTCGACTGCTCACGACCGCGGCACTGACCATGAGTGGATTCCTGCTGACGTCGAGCATCGTCACGACGATTCTGATCCCTCCGGCTGAGTTCCAGGCAGGGGGACAGGCGAACGGTCGTGCGCTCGCGTATTTGGCGCACGAATACCTGGGGAGTGCGTTCGGAACCGTGTACGACGTCAGCACCATCGCCATTCTGTGGTTCGCAGGCGCGTCGGCGATGGCCGGTCTGCTGAATTTGGTGCCCCGCTATCTACCGAAGTACGGCATGGCCCCTGAATGGGCGCGCGCGGTTCGTCCACTGGTGCTTGTGTTCTCGGTGATCGCGTTCGTCGTGACGCTGTACTTCAAGGCCAGTGTCGACGCACAGAGTTCCGCCTATGCGACGGGTGTGCTGGTGCTGATCACGTCGGCGTCCGTCGCGGTGTCGCTGTCGGCCGCACGTCACGGTCAGCGCAGGCTTGCGTGGATGTTCTCGGTCGTCGCAACGATTTTCGTGTACACGACCGTCGCCAACATCTTCGAGCGTCCCGACGGCGTGAAGGTGGCGTCGTTCTTCATCGCCGCGATCCTTGCGGTGTCGTTCGTCTCGCGGGTGACGCGATCGTTCGAATTGCGTTCTACGTCGGTTACTTTCGATGAGCAGGCATCGGCCTTCGTTGCCGAGGCTGCCGCGAGGGGCAGTATCCAAGTGGTGTGCCACGATGCGCGCAACCTCGATCTCGACGAGTACGGGCAGAAGGAAGCGCAGCAACGCGCGGACAGTCACATTCCGTCGGACGACCCGATCCTGTTCCTGGAGATCAACATCAAGGACGCGTCGGAATTCTCGACGGACATTCTGGTGCATGGTCGGCAGCGCGGCGACTATCGGATTCTGTGGGTCGACGCCGCGGCCGTACCGAACTCGATTGCGGCTGTGCTGCTGCAGATTCGGGATACGACGGGTGTGCGCCCGGACGTCTACTTCGAATGGTCGGAGGGCAATCCCGTCGTCAACCTGTTGCGGTTCCTGTTCATCGGAGTCGGTGAGGTGGCACCGGTGACCCGCGAGGTCATCCGGCGGGCCGAGCGCGATCCGAAGCGGCGGCCGAATGTGCACGTGGGGTGAGCGCCGAAATGTGGGGGCGACGAGCGATCAGAAGAACTGCCCACTCACGAATCCGGCGAGAAGCACTGCCGTACCGCCGATTTCGGCGACAATCAAGGCCCACATGAACGCGTTCGTGCCGTGCACCGGGTTCTGGAACTGATTGTCCGTGTCCTTCGCCCACCCGTGGTACATGTAGCTCGCGATGGCCGCGACGAAGAAGAACACCACCACCGAACCCGCGATGAGGTTCACGGCCGTCGGGAATCCGGAGAACTCCGTCAGCGCGGCCAGCACGAGTGTCGCGAACGAGTACATCAGCGCAGCGCGATGCGCGATGTCGACGTACGGGTGGGCCAGAGCCGTCGGCGACGTCGACATTTCGCGGAACTTCCACACCCCGAGCGCGAGCGCCCACAACAGAATCAAGCCTGCGAACAGCAGCAGAATCTTGGTGTCGACGCCGATCATGCGACGTCGCCGATGCAGTAGCCGTTCGGCCCGGATGCAAGCGTGAACACTCGATTCTGCTCGAACCCCGACACGTCGGTGACGTCGGCGTACACCGTCGTATAGGTCCCGTTCACCGCTGCGACGTAGACACTGTCGGGGTTGTACGACGCGGACCCGGTGAGCCGGCCGGGGTTGTTCACCAGCGGCGGAACCGTCGGCGCGCCGGTGCCCTGCGGGTCCCACGTCGGCTCGTCGGCACAGACGAGAGGGAAGTCGCCCTCGAGATCGCCCGGCGACACGGGACTGCCGGTGAACCGGCCCAGGTAGCGGGCGACGGTGTAGGTGGCGTCGGCGTCCGAGAAGACGGGCCCTGTTCCGGCGGGTGCGACGCGCGGGCACGCATAACCCGACGCGGTGTCGGTGCGTGCGACGGACAGTGTGACCGCGGGCCCGTTCCATGTCACTGTGGACGGCCCGTCGACGCCGGGTGCGGCGGCCGCGTCGAGAATCGCCGGTACGTTCGCATACTGCTGCGGAACCTCGGACGGCGGGATGGTCCAGCATGTCGGTGCGACGGCCGGGATGCCGCCCGCTTCGAGGTCGACCAGGAACGCACGCAGCGCCGACGCGGCCTCCGGGTTCCCCGCGACGTCTCCGACCGCCGGTCCGGGAGGGGGTGCGACTGTGGTGGTCGGCTGCGTCGTGGTGGTCGTGTCCTCCGTGGTCGGCGCCGACTGCGTCTCGGTCGGCAGCCCCTGCTGACCGTCGCCCCCGCATGCGGTGAGCGCCAGAACTGCCACCGACAGCCCGACTCCGGCGATGGAAAAACGGCGCACGTCACTCATGTTCAGCTGACCTTCCCCACTTTGTCTTCTCCCCGAGTAGCCGATGCGACTACGCTAGCCGACTGTGGAACCCGTCTACCGATCTGTCATCGGCATTGCCCGTGCGGTCTTCGCTTTCGAAGGCCTGAAATTCGAGGTCGAGGGCGAGGAGAACATCCCTGCGACCGGCGGTGCGGTCATCGCGGTCAATCACACCGGCTACATGGACTTCACCTACGCGGGTCTGCCGCCGCGGAGCGTGAAGCGGTACATCCGCTTCATGGCGAAGAAGGAAGTGTTCGACAACAAGATCTCCGGCCCGATCATGCGCGCTCTGAAGCACATCCCGGTCGATCGTGCTGCGGGCGCCGAGTCCTACAAGGCGGCAGTGCAGGCCCTGCAGAAGGGTGAACTGGTCGGCGTGTACCCGGAAGCGACCATCAGCCGGAGCTTCGAGATCAAGGAGTTCAAGTCCGGCGCGGCACGCATGGCCATCGAAGCGGGCGTTCCGATCATCCCGACGGTCATCTGGGGCGCGCAGCGCGTGTGGACCAAGGGATTTCCGAAACGGTTGGGGCGCACCAACACTCCGATCTCGATTGCCGTCGGCGAGCCGATCGCTCCCGTCGGTCCCGCGAGTGAACTGACCGAGAAGCTGCACTCGACGATGCAGGAGATGTTGCTGAAGCTGCAGACCGGTTACGAGCACGAGGCCGGCGCCTACTGGGTGCCCGCGCGTCTCGGTGGTAGCGCTCCGACGCTCGAGGAAGCCAACAAGCTCGACGCCGACGACGCGGCCGCGAAAGCAGCACGGAGACAATAGAAGTAACGATGTCCCGCGAACCCGTCTACGCCACCCTCACCGCGCTGGTGCGGGCGATCACGGCGGTGCAGGGTTTGCGGACCACCTACCGCGGCACCGAGAACATTCCGCGCGAGGGCGGCGTCGTGCTTGCGGTCAATCACACGGCGTACCTGGACTTCATGCAGGTCGGGCTCGTCGCGCGGCGCGGTAAGCGGCGGGTTCGCTTCATGATGAAGAAGGAATTGGAAGCGAACCCGATCGTCGGGTTCTTGATGCGGCACTGCAAAGCGATCGGCGTCGATCGTGAGGCCGGGGCAGCGTCTTTTGCGGCCGCAGTCGAATCATTGCGCGACGGCGAACTGGTGTGCGTCTATCCCGAGGCCACGATCAGTCGAAGCTTCGAGCTCAAACGGTTCAAGTCGGGTGCCGCGCGGATGGCTCTCGAAGCTCAGGTGCCGATCGTTCCCGTCGCGATCTGGGGCGCGCAGCGGGTCATGACGAAGGACATTCCGAGGGCGGTGGGTCGGCACAATTTCCCGATCCACATCGCCGTCGGCCCGCCCATCCAGCCGCACGGCACGCCCGACGAGCTGACCGCCGAGCTGCGGACGGCGATGGAGACGACGCTCGCGGCGGCGCAGGACGGGTACGAGCATCCCGTCGGCGCACGGTGGGTTCCGCGACGCCTCGGCGGAACAGCACCGACGCTGGACGAGGCACTGAAGATCGAAGAGGCCGAAATGGCGGCCAGACGGGCTGCGAGGGAGAAGTAGCGTCAGGCCACCGACGCGTGCCATACCAGTGCCGCCGCGAGCGCGCCGAGGCCGTTGAGCGACCAGTGCAGTGCGATCGGGGCGAGCAAACTGCCACTCCGACGCCTCAGCCACGTGAAGACGAACCCGGCGGCCGCGGTTGCGAGGACGGCGGCGACGATACCCGCGACCTGGCCGAACACTCCTCCACCCAGGAAGTTGCTCAGCCCGGCGTTGCCTGCGGTCAGGCCAAGCGACGACGCGATGTGCCACAGTCCGAACATCAGAGATCCGGCGGCGAAGACACCGCGAGCGCCGTAGATCCGACCCAGCGTGCCGTGCAGTACCCCGCGGAACGCGAGTTCCTCGGGGATGACCGTCTGTAGCGGGATGACGATCATCGACGCCACCAGAGCAGCCGAGATGGTCGCGTAACGGTCTGCCATGAAGAACGGCCTGGTCAGCGGCAGCAATGCACCGATCGCGACGACGGCGAGCACGAGCCCGACGGCACCGAGCGCGTACAGCGAGCCGGTCTTCCACTGTCTCGGGGACAGGCCGAGTTCGGCCCACCCGAGCCCGCGCCGACGCGTCAGGGCAACCAGGACGACGGCCGCGATCGGGACCGTCGCGACGCTGGCCCACACGGTGGTGAAGTGCGCGATCAGGTTGGTGCAGACGAGTACGGCGACGACGATGGCGACGTCGAGGTACGCGTGGAAGCCGCGCCAGCGAGCAGCGTTCGCGGCGTCCTTCGTCATGAGCATCCCGCCGAGTGTACGGACGGTTCCTGAGAACGTCCGCCGAACGAGGGATCACCGTGGCTGCGTTGCCCGTCGCAATCCGCGGTAGGCCGGGACGACGGAGACGGCGAAGATTCCGACCGCCCAGATGCCCGCTTTCGCCAGCGCCGCGCCGGCCGGTTCACCGAGTGCAACCGCCTGCATCGCCTGGATCGCGCAGCTCATCGGCTGGTACTCGACGAGCGGCTGGATCCATGACGGATAGGCGGCGATCGGCACGAAGCCCGGGCTGAGGAACATCGACAGCGAGCAGAACAACGACACCGTCTCGACGAGTGCCGTCTTGCCGAGCGTGAACGACGCGGCCATGACAGCCGTCGTGAACGCCATGCCGTACACCAACGGGATCAAGACGAACAGCACCACCGAGCCGTGGAACGTGAAACCCAGAAGCAGCCCGACAGCAATGATGGCTAGCGTAGTGACCAGAATTCGTGTGGCTTCTGCCGTCACACGACCCGCGAGGCCGGATGCGCGGTGGATCGGCAACACCCAGAACCTGGCGAGAATGCCTGCGTCCCATTCCCTCCCGAGGGTGACGGCACCGGCGACAGATCCGAGCATCGCGCTGAGCACCGCGGTCATGGGCACTGTCCCGTACAGTGCGTCGTGACCGGAGAATGCGGATACCTGCTGTCCCAGAACGATGTTCAGGATCACCAGCATGATGGCGGGGTAGACGATCGACTGCATCAGGGTCATCGGATCGCGCACGAGATGCAGTAGCAGGCGCCTGCTCTGGATCAGAGTCTGGGGGACAAGTACGGAAGTGGAGTTCTCGGTCATGGGCGTCTCGTATTCACGCGGAGGGACAGGGGAACGAACAGCAGGAGCATGCCCGCGAGCCACAGCACGGCGGGCAGCAGCGAGGACCCGGTGGCGGTGCCGTCGGCGAGGCCTCGCAGTGCCGTGGTGAACTGTGAGATGGGTTGGTTGCGGACGAACGGCTGAACCCACTGGGGGAACTGGTCTATCGGCGCGAAACCGGTCGACAGCAGGCCGAGAATCAGCTGCGGGAGGACGAGGATCTGCGTCGTCGCCTCCGGGCTCGTGGACAGGGTGCCGACCATGTCTGCGCCGACGATCAGTGTCACCGCGATGACGACGACGAAAGCGACGAAACCCACAGTCTGAAGCGCGCTGCCGGAGAACCGGAATCCGATCACATGACCACATGCGAGGGCCGCGGCGGAGGAGATCGCACACTTGAGCAGTCCCGTCGCCACGCGCGACGACAGTGGCACGGCCGGCGAGACGGGCATCGACGCGAACCGTCTGTTGATGCCCGTGGTGGCGTCGGTCGCAGCGAGGAACGCCGCCGAGATGGCCGTGAACGCGATGGCCTGCAACGCGATCAGAGGCATCAGGAACTGCCCGAAGTCGGACACGCCGTTGCCGAACATCGAAATGACCTTCTGCAGTGGCAGATAGAAGCCGATCGTGAACACGACCGGCGCGATCAGCGCCGTCACGAACTCACCCGCACGCATCGACGTGCGCAGCGTGCGCGACGTCAGCACCCACCACTGAAAGCCCGAGGACCGGGCAGGCGCGGTCACGACGCGACCTTGTCTGCGACTGGTGTGCCGGTGAGAGACAGGAAGACCTCGTCGAGCGAGGGGCGTCGCAGTGCGATGTCGACGAGTTCGACGTCGGCACCGTCGATTCGGTGCAGCACCTCGGCCAGCGTGCGGGCGCCGTCGGGCGCGGGAACGGACACCCGGTCGGATGTCGGGTCGAGGAGGAAGCCACCCGGGAACATCGGTCGGAGGACCTCGGCGACGGCGGGCACGTCGTGCGGGTGCAGCGGAACCACCTCGCAGTAACTTCCACCGGTGCGCGCCTTCAGTTCCGCCGAGGTTCCCTCGGCGACGACCGTGCCGTGATCGACCACGACGATCCTGTCGCTCAACACATCTGCCTCCTCCAGGTACTGCGTCGTCAACAATGTGGTGATGCCCTGGTCCGAGAAGCCGGCGACCAAGTCCCACACGGCCTGTCGGCTGCGCGGATCGAGTCCTGTGGTCGGCTCGTCGAGAAACACGACCTCGGGTGGGACGACGAGACCGCAGGCGATGTCGATGCGGCGACGCATCCCACCGGAGTAGCGGCCGACGCGTCGACCGGCCGCGTGGGTGAGGTCGAACTCGTCGAGCAGTTCGTCCGCACGACGCTTCGCATCGCGGCGCCGCATGCCCATGAGTCGGGCGAACATCACGAGATTCTCGTAGCCGGTGAGGGTTTCGTCGAGCGTGGCGTTCTGGCCCGTCAGCATGATGGACGCGCGGACACCTGCGGGGTCGGTGACGACGTCGTGTCCTGCCACGCGTGCCGTCCCGCTGTCCGGTGTGACGAGTGTGGCCAGGACACCGACGGTGGTCGTCTTGCCCGCGCCGTTCGGCCCGAGCACCGCCAGCACCTCACCGCGCTGGGCGGCGAAGTCGATGCCGCGCAATGCCTGGACGGGGCCGAACGATTTGCGGAGGTCGCATACTTCGATCGAGGTGGTCATGTGATCCTTCCTAGGAGGCGAGTGCGTAGGTGAAGTGGGCGGCCAGCGGGGCCGAGATCTGGTGCAGCGAAGCGGAATCCAGCATGCCGTCGTGGGTGGCGTCGACAGCATGGTCGTCGATCCAGCCGGTGACGTAGGTTCGCCACGTCTCGGCGGCGTGTGAGTCGCGAGCGCTGAAGAACAGCACGTCCCCGTCGAACACCGGCGGGCGATATCCGACGAGCAGTCGTAGTGCGTTGTTGTAGGCCGTCGCGAGACGGTCGACGTGCTGCGCTTCGACGGGAACTCCGACGGTTTCCCGAACCCGCATCGCTGCGTCGTCCGCAGTGATCTCGGACGTCACTCCGTCGATGCCGAGTACGGGCGCGAACTCACCGAAGAATTCACCGGTGGTCAGTGGATTCGGCGGTTCGAGCTCGCACGCGTCGACGTCGGAATCGAGCATCGCCAGCAGCGACACCTCCTGGCCCATTGCTTGCAGCCGGGCTGCGACTCCGTGTGCGACGAACCCGCCGTACGACCATCCGAGCAGGTTGTACGGGCCCTGCGGCTGCACCGCGCGGATCTCGGCGAGATACCGATCGATCACGTCGTCGAGGTGCGTGGACGTCGTTGCCACCCCAGCCAGTTCGGGTGCCTGGATACCGTAGACGGTGCGATCCGTTCCGAGCATCGCCGCGAGTCCCGCGTAGCTCCATGCCATCCCGGATGCGGGATGGATGCAGAACAGCGGAGCCTCGGTGTCGCCGCGCCGCAGCGGGACGACGGTATCGAACGGTGTCGATTCCGAGCCGGTGTCGCCGTCGTCGATTCGGGTCGCCAGCGTTGCTGCAGTGGGGGATTCGAACAGGTCACGCAGCGACACAGGTGACGGCAGAGCCGCGTTGATGCGCGTCACCACTCGGGTCGCGACGAGCGAGTTGCCGCCGAGGTCGAAGAAGGAGTCGTCGGCACCGACATCGACGACGCCCAGTATCTCGCTGAACGCGTCCACCACGAGCAACTCGATCGGTGTGCGCGGAGCGCGGTAGCGTCGACGCCGAGATGCGAAGTCCGGCTTCGGCAGCGACGCCGTATCCAGTTTCCCGACGGGAGTCAGCGGGACCTCGTCGAGCATCTGGACGACCGTCGGGACCATGTACCCGGGCAAGCGTTCGGATGCGTGCTGCCGCAACGCTTCCGGATCCGGTGTCGTGCCGTCGGCGGCAAGAACGTAGGACACCAGGACCGTCGCTTCCGCAGGTCCGTCGACACCGACCGTGACGGCGAACTCGACGTCGGGACGCTCGGTGAACGTCGCGTCCACCTCGCCGAGTTCGACGCGGAAGCCGCGAATCTTCACCTGGAAGTCGGCGCGGCCCTGGTAATGCAGTCGCTCTCCGTCCCAGCGGACGACGTCACCCGTGCGGTACATGCGAACGCCGGGATCGGTGGGATGCGCGACGAAACGCGTCGACGTCAGGTCCTGGCGGTTCTGATATCCACGCGCGACGGCGGGGCCGGCGAGGTACAGCTCGCCGGGGGTGCCGTCGGTGACCGGGCGGAGCCAATTGTCCAGAACCAGCATCGATGCCCCGCGAATCGGACCACCGATGTCGACCGATGAATCCTTCTGCAGCGGAGCCGAACCCGTCGCCCAGATCGTGAACTCGGTGGGTCCGTAGTGGTTCAGCATCACCCGATCGCCTGCCCACCGCTCGACGACGTCGCGACTCGGTGCCTCACCCGCGACAGCCAACACACGCACACTGTCGATCGGATCCACCGTGGCCAGCGCTGCGGGCGTGATGACCATGTGCGTGACGCGTTCCCGGCGCACCAGCTCGGCGAGTTCGTCACCTGCCATGACGGTCGGAGATGCGACGACCAGGGTGCCGCCATGCGCACAGGCCATGAGCGACTCCGAGATCGACGCGTCGAAACTCGGTGAGGCGAAGTGCAGCACGCGTGCCGTGCTGTCGAGACGAAACTCCTCGCGCTGTGACTCGGCGAAATTCGCCAGCCCGCGATGCGGGACCGCGACGGCTTTCGGCGTCCCGGTCGATCCCGACGTGAAGATCATGTAGGCCAGGTTGTCCAGGTGTGGAGCCGGAACGTCCACAGGTGTTGTGCTGCATGCGGTGTCGGTGGCGTCGATCCACGTCATCGGCGCGTTGAAGGCGGGGCGGGAGCGTAGCCTGCGGAGTGACCCAGATTGGTCCAGCTGCTGGTCCGCGATGACACCGATTCGCGCGCCACAGTCGTCGAGCATGCGCTCGATCCGCTCGGCGGGCAGTTTCGGGTCGATCGGAACGAACGCGGCGCCGGTCTTGACGACCGCCCACATCGCGAGGACCGACTCGATGGACCTCGGGATCGCCAGTGCAACGAACGTCTCCGGCTTCGCGCCGTGTCGAACGAGTCGGTGTGCCAGCGCATTCGACCGCGCATCGAGTTCGCGGTAGGTGATCTCCGTGCCCTCGTAGGTGACGGCGATGCGATCGGGGTGTGCCGCGACCGTGTCGGCCAGGATCGACGCGAAGGTACGCGGAGCGTGTGCTGCTTCACCACGGATGGGCTCTGCAGCCGGCGACAGGGCGAGGACTTTCGTGTCCGGCTCGGCAGCGACCCGCGACAGCAGATCCACGCACCGATCGAGTACTGCTTCGGGATCGTCGACGGCGTTCTCCAGGTACTTCAGCGTGATCTGCAGTGAGTCACCCGGGATGATCAACAGCGACAGCGGATACGGAGTTGCGTCGGTGCCTTCGGCGTCGACGACCCGCATTCCGGCCAGGTCCAGTGACTGCGACAGCGCCGCTCGGTCGACCGGGTACGACTCGAACACCGTCGACGTGTCGAACAGTTCGGGAAGTCCTGCTGCCTCGTGGATGTCGCTGAGCCCGACGTACTGGTGGTCGAGCAACTGGGACTGCTCTTTCTGGACGCGAGACATCAACTCGGCGAGCGTTTCTCGTGGGTCCAGCTGGACTCGGACGGGAACGGTGTTGATGAACAGTCCGACCATCTGCTCGACGCCCGGCAGAGCCGGTGGCCGACCGGACACCGTGCCGCCGAAGACGACGTCGGTCCTGCCGGTCAGCGACGACAGCGTCAACGCCCACGCGATCTGGATGGCCGTGTTGATCGTGATGCCGTGTGTCCTGGCCAGCCCGTGCAGAGCGGCCGTGACGTCGGCGCCGAGGGCCCGGGAATGCTCACCCGCGGTGCTGTCGCCGCCGATGTGGTCCGACGACGACACGAGCGTCGGTTCGGTGACTCCGTCCAGTGCCTCCTGCCAGGCCAGCTGAGACGCGCCGCGGTCCTGTTCTGCCAGCCACGCCAGGTACTCGCGGTACGAGCGTGCGGGCGGAAGTGAGACGACGCCGTTCAGCGCCGCGTAGAGCGTCAGCAGTTCCTGGACCAGCAGGGGCGTGGACCAGCCGTCGAGCAGGATGTGGTGGTTGGTCATCACCAGGCGGTATCCGTCGTAGGAGGTACGGATCAGTTCGAACCGAATCAGCGGTGGATGGGCCATGTCGAAGCGAGTAACCCTGTCCTGCTCCAAGATTCGGTCCAATGCTGCGTCTTCCGCGCCACGTAGATCGGTCTCGGTCCAGCCGACGTCGAGTTGATCCAACACGATCTGTCGAGGGCCCGAATCCTGCTCGCGGAAAGCGACTCTCAGATTCTCGTGCCGGTCGACGAGTGCCTGTGCTGCATCGTGCAACCGGCCGGCGTCGACGGTGCCCGTCAACGTCAGAACGGACTGGACGATGTAGCTGTCCGGACCCTCCGCGTCGAAGACCGCATGGAACAGCAAGCCCTCCTGCAGCGGCGACAGGGGCCACACGTCGATCAGTTCCGGGAATTCGGTTTCCCACGAATCGATCTCGGTCTGCGTCGTGCGCACGAGCGGGAAGTCCGACGGCGTGTGCCTCGTGACGGTCTCGGCGTCGGCGTGCGCGGCCAGGGCGGTCAGTGCATCCATCCACGCGGTGGCCAGGTCGTCGACGTCGTCGAACATGGTCGACGCGTAGGAGAACGTCGCCACCAGCTCGGTGTCCGAACCCGTTTGTTCCGCAACGACATTGATGTCGATCGCGGCGGGAAGCGGCATGGCCGGATCGGCATGCGACGCGAATCGGGCAGGCATGAAGGGGGAATCGGCTGCCGTCTGCACGCGTCCCAGGTAGTTGAAGCACACCTGGGGCGTCACGGCGATCTCCGACGCGTCGGCCAGGTGGCGCAGCATGCCGTAGCCGATGCCGTGGTCCGGTATCGTGGCCAGCCGTTCCTTGACCGCTTTCAGCGCCGTGCCTGCGGCCGGACCCGCGGCGAACGCGTCGGCGATGTCGATGCCGGTCAGATCGAACGCGACGGGGAAGACCGTCGTGAACCATCCGACTGTGCGCGCCAGATCGGCTCCGGGCACTGCCTGCTCCTCTCGTCCGTGGCCTTCGAGCGTGACCACGGACGTCGCACGGCTACGCCAACGGGCGACGGCTAGGGCCAGTGCAGCCAGCAGGACATCGTTCGGCCCGCACCCGAAGCGGTCGACGACGGTGCCGAGGACGGTATCGGTGAGTGCCGCCGGGACGGTCACGACGCTGTCGACCCGGGTGGCGACGGTATCGATCGCCGGATCGATCGAGCGGTGCGACAGTGGGGCATCCGGTGTGCGTGCGATGTCGGACCACAGGGACACCTCGTCCATGCGCCGGGCGGCACAGTCGGTCAGTCCGTGCGCCCATCGGCGCATCGAGGTGCCGACGGGTTCGAGCGACTCACCCATCACGGCGGACGCGAAGTCCGGCAGCAGGATTCGCCACGACACTCCGTCGACGGCGATGTGGTGCAGGACGATCCACAGAGAATCGTCGGTGCGGGCCAGCTGGACGACCTTCCCGCTCCCCGGATCGAGACGGTCCGCGGCATCCTCCATGTCCCCCGTGACGAATGCCGCTGCGGCATCGACGGATCCGGCCGGCATGATCTCGTGCTTGACCGTGACGCGGGAGCGCAGGGCGTCGTGATGATCGATCAGAACCGCCGCTGCGGTGATCAGCGTGTCGTCGGAGATGCCGTCGGGAAGGGTGACTCGGACCGCCTGGCTGTAGGTGCGGAAGTGGCCCGCAGCCACCATCTCGGCGGCAACCGGCGTGAACGGCACGTCTCCGACGCCGCCGCCCGGTAGTTCGTCGAGCACCGGTGCGGCGACGATATCGGTGGCGATGTCGGCCAGTGCTGCAACGGTCTTGCGCTCGAAGACGTCGCGAGCGGTGAAGTGCAGTCCTGCGGTCTTCGCGCGGGACACCAGTTGGATCGAGACGATACTGTCGCCGCCCAGGGCGAAGAAGCTGTCGTCGGCGCCGACGGAGTCGATATTCAGAACGTCCTCGAACAGTGCTGCGATCGCGATCTCCCGTTCGGTGCTCGGCGGACGGTGCGACGTCGACGTCGTGAACACCGGGTCGGGAAGTGCTGGGCGGTCGACTTTGCCGACCGGGGTCAGCGGGACCGTGTCCAGCACCATGATCGACGACGGCACCATGTAGGCGGGCAGGGTCGCGGACAGCTGCGCGGTCAGGGCGGCGACGTCGACCCGTCCGGTGACGTACGACACGAGAATCGTTGCACCCGAATTGGTTCGGTGGCCGATCGTCATGACGAAGTCGACGTCCGCTGCGGCGGAGATGGCCGCGTCGATCTCGGTGAGCTCGATGCGGAACCCGCGAATCTTGACCTGGAAGTCGCTGCGTCCCGAGTACTCGAGCTGGCCATCGGAGTTCCAGCGCACGAGATCGCCGGTGCGGTAGAGGCGTTCGCCGGGGAAGTAGGGGCTCGCGACGAACCGGGATGCCGTGACGGCCGGACGATCGTGGTACCCGCGGGCCATTGCCTCACCTGCCAGATACAGCTCGCCGACGCGTCCAGCGGGGACGGGCCGCAGCCAGCGGTCCAGAACGATGGCCGACGTGCCGCCGACCGGGGTGCCGATCGTGACCGGGCCGTCGACGCTCATCGGTGCGCTGTAGGTGGACGTCACCGTCATCTCGGTCGGCCCGTACCCGTTGATCATCTGCCGGTCGCCTGCCCACCGGGCGCGAAGCTCCGATGGGCAGGCGTCGCCACCGACGACTACATGGGTCAGGTCGGGCAGTTCCGTGGGGTCGAGCGTGCCGAGAACGGCAGGGGTGACGTCGGTGTGCGTGACGCGCTGCGCGGTCAGCAGGTCGGCGAGTTCGCTGCCGCCGTAGGTTCCGGGAGGTACGACGACCACCGTCGCGGCCGCAGCGAACGTCACCAGGAGTTCCGACAGGGACGCGTCGAAACTCGGTGAGTAGAAATGTGTCTGGCGCGAGTTCTCGGTCAGTCCGAGGCGGGTGACACCGTCGTCGACCAGATCGGCGAGTCCGCCGTGCGTGACGACGACGCCCTTCGGCTTCCCCGTCGACCCCGACGTGTAGATGATGTACGCGGCGTTACCCGGGCGGATCGGCGCGATACGGTCGGCGTCGGTGATGGGTTCGGTGGAGAAGTCGTCGTGTCCGGTGACGTCGTCGATCGACAACAGTGCGCCGGAGTCGGACACGAGGTAGTCGATTCTCTCCTGCGGGTAGGTCGGGTCCACGGGGACGAACGCGGCGCCGGTCTTGGCGACGGCCCACATCGCGACGATGGATTCGATCGAGCGTGAGATCTGCACGGCTACCGTGGTTTCGGGGCGCGCGCCGTCGGAGATGAGTCCGCGAGCAAGACGGTTCGAACGTTCGTCGAGTTCGCGATAGGTGATCTCGTCGTCACCGTTCGCGATGGCGATTCCGTCGGGGCGCCGGGTCGCCGCGTCGCCCAGGATCTCCGGAAAGGTTCGTACGGCAACGGGTTCGGCGCCGCTGTGCATCTCGTCGACGTCGGTCATGTCGAGGGTGACGACCGGTGTGGACGGCGAGTCCAGGAATCGTTCGAGGAACGCGAGGAATGCGGTGTGATGACGTGCGAGATCGTCGTCGGAATAGAGCTCGCGATTGCCCTGGAAATCGATGTGCGTGCTCTCACCGCCGACACCGGGGTAGATGTTCACGAACAGGTCGTCGATCATGCCCGACGTCAGCACGTGCAATCGGCCGGTGAAGTCGCCCAGCATGATTCGCGTGTCGAACATCATCATGTTGACCGACGGTCCGAAGCCCGACGCGTTGCCGAGATCGCGGGCGATGTCTTCCTGACGGTATCGCTGACGCCGCAGGGCCCCCGTGAGTTCCAGTTGCGCGTCGCGCACCAGATCGGCGACCGACGTCGCGGCCGTCAGCCGCAGACGCAGGGGGACGACGTTCGCCATCATGCCGCCCGAGCGTCGCAGCGCGGCGGTCGTTCGTGCCGAGACCGGCAGGCTGAGGGTGACCTCGGTGCTGTCGGTGGCACGGGCCAGATACGCACCGAAGGCGGCGACGGTGACGGGTGCGACGCTCGACTCGAGCTGCGCCGCAACCTCTTCGAGACGCTGCGACATCGCGCGGCTCAGTTCGCCGCGGTGCAGCCTCGGATGTGCCCCGGCCGGTGCTGCGTGGCCGGCCAGGCTGACCGGGTCGGGAAGTCCGGCGAGATGCTCGGTCCAGTACTCGCGGTCTGCGTCGAAGCGGTCCGACGCGCGGTACTTCCGGTCGGCGTCGACGAGGATGTTCAGGTCCTCGGCCTTGGACGCCGGGGCGTCGGAACCGAGGGTGTAGAGCTCGGCGCAGCGCTTCAGCAGCGTCATCGCGCCGTACCCGTCGAGGGCGATGTGGTGGATGCGGGAGTACCAGAACGACTGCTCGTCGCCGACGCGCAGGACGGCCATGTTCACGAGGCGATCGCGCGTCGGATCGAGGGGCGAGGTGTACTCGTCGTACATCCAGGCTCGCGCGGCGGCGATCGGATCTGCCTCGTCGCGAAGGTCGAAGTACGGCATGGTCTCGGGGGTGGAGGGATCGATCGTCTGCATCGGGTGGCCGTCCACCTCGACGATGCGCAGGTAACCGGTGCCGTACTCGCGGCCCGCGGTCTTCGCCGCAGTGGTCAGGCGCTCGATGTCGAGATTGCCGTGGATCTCGACGTACTGCGCGATGGAGATGGGGACGTCGCCCGCCAGGTGCTGCGCGAACCAGATTCCGCGCTGAGCGGCGGAGAGCGGGAAGGTCGTGGCCTCTGAAGTGGTGAAATCCATGTACAGAACACTCGTCGGGATCGGGCTTCGCCGACACGGACCCTCGAGGTGGTGGCGTGCACCCCTGAGGTGGTGGTTTTTCCACCCTGGGTGGGGCTCCGCTCCACTGGCGCGGATGTCGGTACGGCAGAATGACCCTGATGCCTGAAACCAGCCGTATCCAGCCCCGCCTCGTTGCCAGCGACGTCGACGGCACGCTCCTCGACCCGCACGAGAACGTCACCCCGCGCACCCGCAGGGCCGTGCTGGCCATGGCCGCCGAAGGAACGCCGTTCGTGCTGTCCACCGGCCGTCCGCCGCGCTGGATCGGGCCCGTCGTCGAGCAACTCGGATACGCCCCCATGTGCGTGTGCGCCAACGGGGCCGTCGTCTACGACAGCGGGACCGACCGCATCCTCGACGCGCAGACACTGTCCAGCGACACGCTGCGCTGGCTCGCCGACATCGCCTACCGCACGCTGCCAGGCTGTGGTCTCGCCGCGGAACGCGTCGGCGCCACCGCTCACGACGCCGCGACCCCGCAGTTCGTCAGCTCACCCGGCTACGAACACGCCTGGTTGAATCCGGACAACACCGAGGTCTCGCAGGACGAGGTTCTCGACGTCCCGGCCGTGAAACTACTCATCCGACTGTCCAGCGCATCCAGCGGAGAGATGGTCGACGCCTTGGAACCGCTCGTCGACGGTCGCGCCGACCTGACGTTCTCCACCGACAACGGACTGATCGAACTCTCTGCGCCCGGTGTCACCAAGGCGTCGGGACTCTCGGTCGTCGCCGAGCGGCTCGGCGTCGCGGTCGGCGAGATCGCCGCGTTCGGCGACATGCCCAACGACGTGCCGATGCTGAAGATGGTGGGCCTCGGCGTCGCCATGGGCAACGCGCATCCCGCGGCTCTGGCCGTCGCGAACGAGGTCACGGCCACCAACGCCGACGACGGCGTCGCGCGGGTCCTCGAGCGTTGGTGGTGACGGTCCGGCCCTCCCCGGTGGCATCGATGGTCCCCGGCAGCCGATAGACGGCTACCTCGGCGCATCGATGCCACCGGGGAGGGCCGGACCGTCACCACCAA
>NZ_JAAFYV010000052.1:0-26958 GCF_011770055.1 Rhodococcus sp. B10
TGTGTATAAGAGACAGGACCGAGGGCGTCCCGTGCTCACTCAAGGTGACCGAATGCGTCATTCGGTCCGGTGGGCGCCGAACGCCCGAACATCAGCGAGGGCGTCCCTCGCTCACTCCGAGTGACCGAACGTGACATTCGGTCCGGAAAGGCGGGTGGGGGCGCCAGAAAGTCAGTTGCAGATTGTTGACAATCGGCAATGTGGCGCCCACGATGGACCGCATGACAGCGTCGACCACTCACCTCAGTCCAGCCCTGAAGCAGGCGACCCCTGTCGTCGTGGACCACGCGATCGGGAGTTGGATCCACGGGACGGACGGGAACCGGTACCTCGACTTCACGACGGGGATCGGCGTCACCAGTACCGGTCATTGCCATCCGAGGGTCGTCGAGGCTGCGCGCGAGCAGGTCGGCAAGATCATCCACGCGCAGTACACGACCGTCATGCACAAGCCTCTCCTCGAGCTGACCGAGAAGCTCGGCGATGTCCTGCCGGCCGGTCTGGACAGCGTGTTCTACGCGAACTCCGGCTCGGAGGCAGTCGAGGCGTCGATTCGTCTGGCGCGCATGGCAACTGGGCGTCCGAACATCATCGCCTTCCACGGCGGATTCCACGGCCGGACGGTCGCGGCTGCGTCGCTCACCACCGCGGGCACGAAATTTCGGTCCGGCTTCTCGCCGATCATGGGCGGCGTCCACATCGCACCGTTCCCGTACGCGTTTCGTTACGGCTGGGACGTCGACACCGCCGTGGCCTTCGCGCTGAAGGAGCTCGACTACCTGCTCGCCACCGTCTCGAGTCCCGCCGACACCGCGGCGTTCATCATCGAACCGGTCCTCGGCGACGGCGGTTACATCCAGACCCCGCCCGCGTTCCTCGAAGGACTGCGCGAACGCGCGGACCGGCACGGCATCGTGTTCGTCGTCGACGAGGTGCAGGCAGGCGTCGGACGCACCGGCAAGTTCTGGGGTCACGAGCATTCGGCAGCGAAGCCCGACATCGTGATCACGGCCAAGGGGCTCGCGTCGGGCTTCCCGATCTCGGCGATCACGGCGTCCACCGGGCTGATGTCGAAGGCATGGCCGGGTTCGCAGGGCGGGACATACGGCGGCAACGCGGTCGCCGCGGCCGCGGCCATCGCAACGCTCGACGTCGTCCGCGACGAGGGTCTCGTCGAGAACGCGGCAAAGCAGGGCGCTGCGCTGCTCGACGGTCTCCGGGGTCTGAAAGAGCAGTACTCGGCGATCGGCGACGCACGTGGCGTCGGTCTGATGCTCGCGCTCGAATTCGTCGACGACGCAGGTGCACCCGACGCGGCCGCCGCGACCCGTGTGCAGCAGACCGCGATCTCCGAAGGCCTGTTGCTGCTCACGTGTGGAGGGATGGGCAATGTCGTCCGTGTGATTCCTGCGTTGGTGGTGACCGACGACGAGATCGCCGAGGGCGTCGACGCACTCGCCCGGACCTTGAAGCGCGCGCTGTGACCGAATCGGCGAGGATCGCCGCCCACTACGGAAAGGAGCGGCTCCGGTGACCGCGACAACTACCCGACCCCACATCGATACTCCGACAGGACTTTTCATCGCCGGTGCGTGGCGCGATACGGACGCGACGTTCGACGTCGTCGACCCTGCCACCGGTGAGGTGATCGCCGCCGTCGCCGATGGAACGATCGCCGACGCAGAAGCTGCGATGACAGCCGCCGCCGATGCGCAGGAGGCCTGGGCTGCGACGGCTCCTCGCGAACGCAGCAACATCCTGCGTCGGGCATTCGAGCTGATCGTCGAGCGCACGGAGCAACTGGCGGCCGTGATCACCGCCGAAATGGGCAAACCGCTGGCCGACGCCCGCGGAGAGGTCGCCTACGGCGCGGAGTTCTTCCGATGGTTTTCCGAGGAGGCGGTACGCATCTCGGGTGATCACACGTCGACCGGCGACGGCAAGAACCGCATCATCGTCACGCGTGCGCCCGTCGGGCCGTGCATTCTGGTGACGCCGTGGAACTTTCCGCTGGCCATGGGTACCCGCAAGATCGGGCCTGCGCTGGCTGCGGGATGCACCGTCGTGTTCAAGCCCGCCGAGCAGACTCCGCTGACTGCGCTGGCGCTCGCGGACATTCTGCGCGAGGCAGGCGTGCCCGCCGGTGTCGTCAACGTCGTTCCGACGACGAACGCGTCGGACGTCGTTGGCTCGTGGATGGCGAGCGGCCTCGCGCGCAAGATCAGCTTCACCGGCTCGACCGAGGTCGGCAAGATCTTGCTGGCGCAGGCTGCACCGACCGTCATGCGGGCGTCGATGGAGCTCGGTGGCAACGCACCGTTCATCGTGGCCGAGGGCGCCGACATCGATCGAGCGGTCGACGGGGCGATGGTCGCCAAGATGCGCAACATGGGGGAGGCGTGCACCGCCGCCAATCGATTCTTCGTCCACCGCAGCGTCGCAAGGGAATTCGCCGACAAGCTCGGCGCCCGCATGGGGTCGCTGACGGTCGGTGCCGGCGCTCGGGACGGTGTCGAGGTGGGCCCGCTGATCGACCAGGACGGACGCGCCAAGGTGCAACGCCTCGTCGACGACGCACTGTCCCGGGGGGCTCGTGCGGTGGTCGGCGGGATCCAGGACGACGGACCCGGCTACTTCTATCCGCCCACCGTGCTCGACGACGTCGACGCCTCTTCCGATCTCATGTCGACCGAGATCTTCGGTCCCGTCGCCGCGGTCGTACCGTTCGACACCGAGGACGAAGTGATCGCGCTCGCGAACGACACCGAGTGGGGACTGGTCGGGTACGTGTTCACGCAGGACATCGACCGCGCGCTGCGCATGGGGGAGCGGCTCGAGGTCGGCATGGTCGGACTCAACACAGGATTGGTGTCCAATCCGGCGGCGCCGTTCGGAGGCGTCAAGCAATCCGGGCTCGGTCGTGAGGGTGGCAAGGTTGGCATAGACGAGTTCTTGGAATACAAATACTTTGCGATCCCGAGGTCTTGACAGGAGGCATGACGATGACCGGTTCGAGGCGGTTGACGCCGATCGATGCGCGGAACACCTCGATGGTGATCGCGGATCAGATCCGCGATCGCATCATCGACGGCTCCTACGCACCGGGGGAGCAGATCAACGAGGCGAATGTCGCTGCAGAACTACAGATTTCACGTGGACCGGTCCGGGAGGCGTTGCAGCGTCTCAATCAGGAAGGTCTGCTCGTCAGCTACCGGAACCGCGGTGTCTTCGTCGTCGAACTCAGTGTCGACGACGTCGCCGAGATCTACGGGGCGCGCGCCGCGATCGAGGTGGGCGCCGCGTGGACGCTCGTGAACGGCGATCTCGCGGTCCTGAAGTCCACCGCAGTGGAATTGTCGGACATCGTCGGTCAGATGCAGCCGTTCATCGATCGTGCCGACTGGCTCGGGCTCGCCGAGCGTGACCTGGCCTTCCACACCGCGTTGGTGGCGGCGACGTCGAACAGCAGGATGTCTCGGATGTACGCGACGCTCGCGGCCGAAGCGCGAATCTGCATGGCCAATCTGGAAACCGCGTACTACCGACCGGAAGCACTCGTCGAGGAACACCAATTACTCGTCGACCTGCTGCTCGGCTCGGATTGGGCGGCGCTCGAAGCGGGCCTGCACGAGCACATGGACACGGCCGTCCACGATCTGACGACGGCGATGGCGGCGGAGTCGGCCCCCGCCGAGCACGTTCCACTCCCGGCCTCGTCCTGAGCGGTCCGGGCCGCCGTCGGCTGTCCGCAACGCAGAAGTAACACGACATCCCTTGCAGTGGGTAGGTTTCAGCACCTAGCCTGATTGTCAACAATCTGCAAAACGCGTACAGGCTGGTCGCTGCCGTCCGCGACATCTCGAAAGGGGGTACCAGTGAACGAGAACGAACATCCCGTCGTCGCGCTCACCAGCGCAGTCGGACCGGAGCATGCACCGGGTCTCGCCGAATACGTGGATCTGCCGAACAGCACGCCGATCACCTTCACCGAGGACGAGTACTCCCGTCGTCTGGCCGCGGTGCGGGAACGCATGACCCGGCAGAATCTGACGGCCCTCATCGTGACCGACCCGTCCAACCTCTACTACCTGTTGGGCTACAACGCTTTGTCGTTCTACACCCCGCAGATGCTGTACGTCCCACTCGAAGGAGAGCTGTACTTCTTCGCGCGGGCGATGGACGCGGCAGGCGCATTCCGGACGTCGTGGTTGCCGCAGGATCAGACGTTCGGCTACCCCGAAACGTTCGTGCAGCGCAAAGATACGCACCCGTTCGTGTGGGTCGGCCAGAAATTGCGGGAACTCGGTGTGGTGAACAACTTCTCGCACGGCCAGGTCGGTCTGGAGATGGATTCCTACTACTTCAGCCCGCGCGCCTTCGAGGTTCTCGTCAAGGCACTGCCCGAGTATCGATTCACCGATTCCTACGAGTTGGTCAACTGGGTGCGCGTCGTGAAGTCACCCGCCGAGATCGATCTGATGCGGGGCGCCGCGCGTGTGTGCGAATCGGCGATGGAGGCGGCGTTCGAATCGGTCGAGATCGGACGGCGGCAGTGCGACGCGGCCGCCGCCATCATGAGCGCGCAGGTGAAGGGCACCGACGCCTTCGGCGGTGACCACCCGGCAATCGTGCCCATGCTTCCCACCGGTGCGGGCGCGGACACACCTCACCTGACGTGGTCCGATCAAGCTTTCATCGCCGGTGAGACCACCGTCGTCGAGTTGGCCGGTGTGTTCCGTCGGTACCACGTCCCGATGGCCCGCACGATCGTCCTCGGCACTCCGAGCACGCGGCTCGACTATCTGGCGAAGTCGACCGGCGAGGCCTTGAACGCCGTTCTCGACGCCGTTCGTCCCGGTGCCACGACCAGCGATCTGGCGCAGACCTGGAACATCGCTCTCGCCGAGCACGGCTTGCACAAGCCGTCGCGCATCGGGTACTCGATCGGCATCGCCTACGCACCCGACTGGGGCGAGCGCACGGTGAGCATCCGCACCGACGACGACACGGTTCTCGCCGAGAACATGACCTTCCACATCATCGGGGGAATGTGGATGGACGACTACGGATACGAGGTATCCGAGGCCGTCCGAGTAACCGACAGCGGAGTCGAGACGTTCACGTCCTTCCCGCGGCACCTGCTGACGAAGGAGTGAAATGATTGCGACCACACTGCCCTGGGCGATGCGCACCGACAAGCTCGTGGGTTCGGTGATCGACTCCTCGACATCGCTCCTCGCGTCGCAGAAGCATGACATCGTTCGATTCGCCATGGGATCACCTGCCGCCGAAACGGTTCCGGCGCAGGCGTTCTCGGAGATCGCGTCGTCGGTCCTGACGGCCGATGCGATGGATTACGCTGCGACCGAGGGTGATCCGGCGTTGCTCGACGCGCTGCTCGGCTATCTGGATTCGGTGGGGGAGCCGACGTCGGCGGACCGACTCGTCATCACCTCCGGTGGTATGCAGGGTCTCGACCTCGCGTGCAAGTTGTTCGTGGATCCGGGAGATCTGGTGATCGTCGAAAGTCCGACGTACACGAACGGAACGGCGACGATTCTGAGCTACGGAGGCGACGTTCTCGAAGCGCCGATGGATTCCGACGGTCTCGTCGTCGAGGCCCTCCCGGAGCTGGTCGAGCGCGCGGGCAGACGCCCCAAGATGATCTACGTCATCCCGAACTTCCAGAACCCCTCGGGTACAACGATGTCGCTCGCGCGTCGGACCATGTTGCTCGAGCTCGCGCACGCATGGGGTTCGGTGATCCTCGACGACGACCCGTACGGGCTTCTCCGATTCGAGGGCGAGCACATTCCGAGCTTCCCGTCGCTGAGCCCGAACGATCCGCTCGTGTTCTCGGTACGCACGTTCTCCAAGATGATCGCTCCGGGCCTACGCGTCGGATGGGTGGACGCCGCCCCCGAGGCTCGGCAGCTGATCATCAACGCGAAGCAGGCGATGGACACGTGCACCAACCTGCCGAACCAACGGATGATCGCCGAATTCATTCGACGCGGGTACCTCGACGCTCATCTTCGGTCGCTCGCGGCGGTCTACCGCCCACGGAAGATCGCCATGCAGCAGAGCATCGCGACGTACTTCGGCGACAGCCTCGTGACCACCGACCCCGAGGGTGGATTCTTCCTGTGGGCCACGTTGCGCGGCGAGGCCGCGTCGATCTCGACGCAGGAGTTGTTCGAAGTCGCACTGGCCGAGGGTGTTGCCTACATTCCCGGACCTGCACTCTCGGTCGCGGGCGCGTTCCACGACTCGCTGCGGCTGTGCTTCGCGTCGTCGACTCCGGATCGGATCGACGAGGGTGTGAAACGCCTTGCGGTGGCGGTCGACAAGGTCGTCGACGCACGATCGGGTAGCTCCCGTCGATGACGGACGCCCTCGAGCGTCGAATTCTCGAACGTATCGACGACGACGCGATCGTGTCCCTGGCGTCGGCGCTGATCGATGCCGGTGGTGAGAACCCCGGCAGCACGGAGGGCTCCGTCGCGGCAGTACTCGACGAGCATTGTCGCGCTCTCGGATTCGACGTCGAGATCGACGATGTCGCGCCCGGTCGTCCCAATGTCGTTGTGTCGGTGGGCGGTTCCGACGAGCCGGGGGTGCTGTTCGTCGGCCACTCCGACGTCGTTCCGGCGGGGAGCGGATGGACGTCCGACCCGTTCCGCGCAACGGTGCGAGACGGCCGACTGTTCGGCCGTGGAGCGTGCGACATGAAAGGTGGTCTCGCAGCGGTCGTCATGGCCATGGCTGCGTTGAAAGAGGCAGGCGCGGTGGGTGCTTCACCGGTGTCGCTCGCGTGTCTCGTCGACGAAGAGGACACCGGACTCGGCATTCGCGCGTACGTGCGTGCGCCGCATCGGAGGACGTATGCGTCGTGCATCGTCGCCGAGCCGACGGATCTGGTGACCATCGTCGGATGCCGGGGCGCTGCGAATCTCGAGATCACGGTGACCGGTCGGTCCGCACACGCGGGGCGGCCCAGCAACGGTCGCAATGCGATCTCCTCAGCCGCGCGCATCGTCGGGCTCCTCGACACCATGGCCGAGGAACTGAGGGCATCCGCGCACCCCACCCTGGGGCCGGGCACGTGGAACGTCGGAACGATCGCGGGCGGCACGGGTACCTCGATGGTCGCGGATCGCTGCGTCATCACCGCCGACCGCCGGCTTCTTCCCGGCGAGGATGCGCACGACATCGCAGCACACCTGGCGAACCGTGTCCGCGCAGCGGGCATCACAGGCGATGGAATCGACGTGTCGGTCGATGTCGCGATGGAGATGCCCGGTTTCCTGACCTCGAACGATGCCGCTGTCGTCGGCACGGTCGTCGGCGCCGTCACCGATGCGGCAGGATTCCGCGGAACCGACGTGTGGACGGCGTCGTGCGACGGAGGTTTCGTCGCGCGCGATCTGGGTACACCGACCGTCGTGTTCGGCCCAGGAGAAATAGAAACGCAGGCTCACCAGCCCGACGAATCGGTGTCGGTTCGGCAATTGTGCGACAGCGCAAGGGCGTACGCATTGATGGCGTCCAGAACCATTGTGCGACCAGCAGTTATGACAAAAACCTAGGGGTAGTGCGAAAAGTCGAATTTTTGCTTCCGTAGTGTGAAACGCTGCGAAGTACCTGCCCGACGCTCCACGTTGTTCACAAAGCGAGAGGTAATGGACCGTGACACGATCTTCCAGTAGTGGGTCTAGCAGTAGCGAGTCCGACAGTTCGACCACCGGTTATCCGCCGGACACCAAAGAGTTGAACCCGGAGGAGAAGAAAGTTCTGCATCGAGCCATCGGTGGCTCTGCACTCGGTAACGCCGTCGAATGGTTCGACTACGCGGTCTACGGCTACCTGGCCGTCTACGTCGCCGCGAACTTCTTCCCGTCGGAGGACGGCGGGGCCAGCCTGTTGTCCACGTTCGCGGTTCTCGCGGCGTCGTTCATCATTCGCCCGATCGGCGGAATCGTTCTCGGACCACTCGGTGACCGTATCGGTCGCCAGAAGGTGCTGGTCCTGACCGTCACGATGATGTCGGTCGCGACCGCAGCGATCGGCATTCTGCCGACCTTCGACACCGTCGGCATCCTCGCGCCGATCCTGCTCCTCGTCTGCCGGCTCGTGCAGGGGTTCTCCACCGGTGGCGAATACGGTGGCGCCGCCGTGTTCATGGCGGAATACGCCCCGGACAAGCGTCGCGGATTCTTCGGTTCGTTCCTCGAATTCGGCACTCTCGCAGGCACTGTCGCAGGCGCCACTCTGTGCACGTTGCTCAACCTCGGTCTCGGCGACGACACGATGGAGGCATGGGGTTGGAGAATTCCGTTCCTCGTGACGTTGCCCCTCGGCATCATCGCGCTGTGGCTCCGCACGCGACTCGAAGATTCGCCGGTGTTCTCCGAGGCGAAGGCCGACGGCGAGACCGTCTCCGAGGGCTCGGAGGGTGGCGGCGCGATCGCGTCGCTCAAGACCACGATGACGTACTGGCAGCGCATTCTCATCCTGATGGGATTCGTTCTGCTGCTGAACATCGCCTACTACACGGTGCTCACGTTCCTGCCGTCGTACCTCAGTGACACGTTGGGGCACAGCACGACTCAGTCCAACTTCACGCTGGTCGTGATCATGCTCGTCATGATGGCCATCATCAACCCGATCGGATCGCTGTCCGACCGCGTCGGCCGAAAGCCTCTGCTCCTGGCGGCGTGCGTCGGCTACTTCGTGTTCAGCGTGCCGCTGTTCCTGCTCATCATCAACACCGGACTGGTCGGTCAGACGATCGGTCTGCTGGGTCTCGGCATCCTGCTGGTCATCATGTGTTCGTGCGTGTCGTCGACGCTGCCCGCGCTGTTCCCGACGCAGGTTCGGTACGGCGCGTTCGCGATCGGCTACAACGTCTCGACGTCGTTGTTCGGCGGTACCGCACCTCTGATCCTGACGTTCCTGATCGACCGGACCGGCTCCAACCTGGTGCCCGGTTTCTACATGATGCTGGCTGCCGCAATCGCTTTCGTTCCGATTCTGCTGATGCCGGAAACTGCAGGACGTTCGTTGCGCGGCACCCAGTGTCCAGGTGACAACGACGACGAGGTCGCGGCGTCGGGCGTCGAGCTGGTGGGGTACAAGGGTTGACGGTCGATCGGCCGATCGTCGTCGTCCTCCACGCCGATCACCTCCCCGAGGGGCTGGACGCGGTATCCGCTGTGGCCGAGGTGCGTTACGCCACGGCGGATACCCTCGGGGACGCCATGCCCGGCGCGGACGTCCTGCTGCTGTGGGATTTCTTCTCGTCGGCGGTCCCCGATGTGTGGGATCGTTGCGATTCGCTGAGATGGATTCACATCGCCGCGGCGGGCGTCGACTCGCTGATGTTCGACGCTCTCGCGGAATCCGATGTCGTCGTGACCAATTCGCGAGGAGTTTTCGACCGTCCCATCGCCGAATTCGTACTCGGCCAGATCCTGGCGTTCGCCAAGGATTCCGCGGTGTCCGCGCAGCTGCAGCAGCGACGCGAATGGCGGCATCGAGAAACGGAACTGATCGACACCACACACGCGATGGTGGTGGGTACCGGCGCCATCGGCCGTGAAATCGCCCGCATCCTGACGGCGGTGGGCATGAAGGTCAGTGGCGTCGGACGCACCTCTCGCGACGGGGACCCCGATTTCGGTGTCGTGCATGCCAGTTCGACGCTGGCAAAGGTGGTGCACGACGTCGACTATCTGATTCTCATCGCCCCGCTGACCGACGCGACGCGGCGGGTCGTCGATGCAGACGTGCTCGCCGCGGCCAAACCGGGTGTTCGCGTCGTGAACGTCGGGCGCGGTGAATTACTCGACAGCGCAGCGCTTCTCGACGCGCTACGCAGTGGTCACGTCGGCGGGGCGGCGCTCGACGTGTTCGACACCGAACCGTTGCCGGAGGACAGCTCTCTGTGGTCTGCCGAGAACGTCGTCGTCACACCGCACATGAGCGGCGACGCCGTGGGCTGGCGCCGCCGCCTGGCGGATCTGTTCGTCGCGAATTTCGAGCGGTATGCGTCGTCGACCGATCTCGAGAACGTGGTCGACAAGAAGCTCGGTTTCGTCTCGAGCTGACCCCATGTGCACGAAAATACACAGCGGGCTACGTATTTTCGTGCACGTGGATCAGAAAGCGCGCTCGTACTGCGGAGCCACGGCGGGCGCGATGTCCGCACCGAGTTCGCGCGCCGCGCGGCGGGGCCAGTACGGGTCGCGCAGCAGTTCACGGGCGAGCAGGACGGCCTCCGCCTCACCGGAGGACACGATGTCCTCGGCCTGCTTCGGTTCGGTGATGAGGCCGACGGCCGCGGCAGGGATTTTCGTCTCGTTCTGCACTCGCTTCGCGAACGGAACCTGGTAGCCGGGTTCGACCGGGATCTTCGCGCGCACGTTGCCGCCGGTGGACACATCGATCAAGTCGACGCCGTGGTCGGCCAGCAACTGAACGAGCGCGACGGTCTGATCCGACGTCCAACTCGGCGCCTCGAGACCCTCGGTGTCCTCGTCGAGCCAATCGGTTGCGGAGACACGGACGAACAGTGGCAGTTCGGCAGGCCAGACCTCACGCACCGCGTCGACGATCTCGACGAGCAACCGGGTACGGCCGGCGAAGTCGCCGCCGTACTCGTCGGTGCGAGTGTTGCTGGCGGGGGACAGGAACTGGTGCACCAGATACCCGTGCGCGGCATGGATTTCCGCGACCTTGAAGCCGGCGCGCAACGACCGTTCCGCCGCGGCGACGAAGTCGCGCACGATCCGCGAGATGTCCTCGGTCGTCGCGGCGCGCGGCGTCGAGTAGTCACCGAACGCGACAGCGCTGGGTCCGATGGTCTCCCATCCGAGTTCCTCGTCGGCAGGAATGGACTTGCCGCCGAGCCACGGAGCGGTCGTCGACGCTTTCCGTCCTGCGTGTGCGAGCTGGATCCCCGGAACCGAGCCGTGCTCCTCGATCTTCGCGACGATCTCGGCGAACGCCTCGGTCTGCGTGTCGTTCCAGATTCCGAGGTCCGCTGGACTGATTCGCCCGTCCGGGCTCACCGCAGAGGCCTCCGTCAGAATGAGACCCGCTCCGCCGAGCGCACGACTGATCAGATGGGTCCGATGCCAGTCGTTCGGCGCTCCGACGCGGTCACCTGCGGTATCGGCGGAGTACTGGCACATCGGTGCCATCCACACGCGATTCGGGAACGTCACGCCGCGCAGGGTCAGGGGTTCGAACAGGGCACTCAAGAAACTCTCCTTCGTCGAAATACACTCGCCGTTTCGGTAACCCACCCGAGCGGAGGTGCATTCCCTCGATCACGCTGCAACCCGCCGGGCCGTTCTGGTTACTGTGTAGTGCATGACTGCACCATCCTTTGCGGAGTCTCAGGCCACCGGCGGTACGGACGAGCGTGAGCAGGTGCACGTTGCAGCTCGGCGTGCACGGGTGGCGTCGCGGGCACTGGCCCTGCTGACCACCGCAGAGAAGGATGCGGCGCTGCATGCGGCAGCCGACGCGGTGCTGGCCGCCGCGCCGCAGGTCATCGCAGCGAATACCGAGGATGTCGACGCTGCTCGCGCCGCGGGGACCGACGAGGGACTGCTCGACCGACTTCGCCTGACCGAGGCGCGAATCGACGGCATTGCCGCAGGACTACGTCAGGTGGCCGGGCTGCCCGACCCCGTCGGCGAGGTCGTACGCGGATCGACGCTTCCCAACGGCCTGGACATTCGTCAACTGCGGGTTCCGCTCGGCGTCGTCGGCATGGTCTACGAGGCTCGTCCCAACGTCACCGTCGACGCGTTCGGGCTCGCGTTCAAGTCCGGCAACGCCGCGCTGCTGCGCGGCTCGTCGTCGGCTGCATGGTCCAACGCTGCCCTGGTCGACGCGATCCAGGGTTCGCTCGCTGCGCGCGGCCTACCGGTGGACGCCGTACAGCTGCTTTCCAGCGCGAGCCGAGCGTCCGTGACCCACCTCATCCAGGCTCGTGGTCTCGTCGATGTCGTCATTCCTCGCGGAGGCGCAGGGTTGATCTCGGCGGTCGTGCGCGACGCCACGGTTCCGACCATCGAGACGGGCGTCGGTAACTGCCACGTCTACGTGCACGCGGCAGCAGACCTCGAGATGGCCGAGAGGATCGTGCTGAACGCCAAGACCCGACGCGTCAGCGTGTGCAACGCCGCCGAGACCATCTTGGTCGACGCGGCCGTCGCGGAGACCGCCGTGCCACAGTTGCTGCAGGCGCTGCAGGCGCACAGCGTCGTCGTACACGGCGACCTGCCCGGTTTGGTTCCGGCGACGGACACGGACTGGTCGGAGGAGTATCTGTCGCTCGACGTCGCGCTGAAGGTCGTCGACGGCATCGACGCGGCGATCGCACACATCGACACGTTCGGCACCGGCCACACCGAGGCCATCGTCACCTCGGATCTGAAGGCCGCCAAGGAGTTCACCACCCGAGTCGACGCGGCCGCCGTCATGGTCAACGCGTCGACGGCGTTCACCGACGGTGAGCAGTTCGGGTTCGGCGCCGAGATCGGCATCTCGACGCAGAAGTTGCACGCACGCGGGCCGATGGGTCTTCCCGAGCTGACCTCCACCAAGTGGATCGTCTGGGGCGAAGGCCACACCCGACAAGCATGAGCTGACAGCAAAGGACACCAGACGTGGATCGAGCGCTTCCGACTTCCCCTCCCTTGTTCGGCAGTGTCGACGACGTAGTCGCACGACTCGCCGAGACCGGATATCTGGCGAACAAGGCCACGGCGACGTCCGTGTTCCTGGCCGACCGGCTCGGCAAGCCGCTTCTCATCGAGGGTCCTGCCGGTGTCGGCAAGACCGAGCTGGCCAGGGCGGTGGCACAGACGTCGGGCGCCGAGCTCGTTCGACTGCAGTGCTACGAGGGCGTCGACGAGGCGAGAGCGCTCTACGAGTGGAACCACGCGAAACAGATTCTGCGTATCCAGTCGGGATCCGGCGGCGCGCAGGATTGGGACGAGACCAAGCTCGACGTGTTCTCCGAGGAGTTCCTGCTCGCGCGGCCGCTTCTGCAGGCCATTCGTCGTGAGGAACCGACGGTCCTGCTGATCGACGAGACCGACAAGGCGGACGTCGAGATCGAGGGCCTGCTGCTCGAGATACTCAGCGATTTCGCCGTCACCATCCCCGAGCTCGGAACCATCACGGCGACGCGCACCCCGTTCGTCGTGCTCACCTCGAACGCGACGCGCGAGCTGTCGGAGGCGCTGAAGCGGCGGTGCCTCTTCCTGCACCTCGATTTCCCGGACGCCGATCTCGAGCGACGCATTCTGGCCAGCCGGGTGCCCGAGCTTCCGGAAGCCGTAGCCGAACAGATGGTCCGTACGGTCCGTGTGCTGCGCGCGATGCAGCTCAAGAAGCTGCCGTCGGTTGCCGAGACCATCGACTGGGGACGCACGCTGCTCGCCCTCGGGCTGGACACCCTCGACGACGACGCGGTGCGTACGACGCTCGGCGTGGTGCTCAAGCACCAGTCGGACCAGGACAAGGCTGCAGCCGAGCTTCGGCTGAACTGACATGCACTCCCCGCACGGGTTTCCCGGTCATCTCGTCGACTTCGTCGAGGCGTTGCGCAGGCGTGGTGTGGCCGTCGGGCCGTCGGAGACCGTCGACGCGGGCAAGGTCGTGTCGGTCCTCGACCTGATGGACCGGGAGGCGCTGCGCGAGGGGCTCGCGTGCTCGCTGCTGCGTCGCCCGACGCATCGGGCCACGTTCGACGCGCTGTTCGACCTGTGGTTCCCCGCCGCGTCGGGGCATCGGGAGTCGGGAAACATCGACACGTCGCTGCCGCGCACACCGGACGGGCAGGTCGATTTCCCCGCACTGCGCGACCTGATCGCCGAGCTGCTGATCGACGGCAGCCCGGACGCCGTCGAACTCACCGAACTGCTCGCGGCTCAGATGGTGGAAGAACTCGGTCAGTACAAGTCCACGAACGGTCCGTCGTTCTCGGCGTATCAAGCGCTACGCGACGTCGCACCCGACACGCTGCTCAGCAGGATTCTCGAAGGACTGCTCGGTCAGGCGGACGACGGGTCCACCCGGTCGGCAGGCGGTTACCAGGACGAGGTGGCCAAGCGGACCGCAGCGCAGCGACTCGCAGATCTGCGCAGAATGGTCGACCAGGAAACACGCCGCCGCGCCGCCGAACAGTTGGGACGCGAACGCGTCGCGAGTTACGGAGTTCCCAAGCTGGCCGAGGAAGTCGACTTCCTTCGCGCGTCGGACACCGAGATGGTTGCGCTTCGACGCAGTGTCGCTCCGCTCGCGCGCCTTCTGGCCAGCAGGTTGGCCGTGCGACGCAGTCGAAGCAGGGCAGGCGCGATCGATCTACGACGCACGCTGCGCAAGTCCATGTCGACGGGCGGCGTCCCGATCGACCTCGTGCAACGCAAGCCGCGCCGGGCGCGTCCCGAGCTGGTCGTGTTGTGCGACGTGTCGGGATCCGTCGCTGGTTTCAGCCACTTCACGCTGCTGCTGGTTCATGCGCTGCGCGAACAGTTCTCACGCGTCCGAATCTTCGCGTTCATCGATTCGACCGACGAGGTGACGCAGTTCTTCGACTCCGGCTCGGACCTCGGCGCCGCGATGACGCGCATCGTCAGGGAAGCGAATCTGATCACGTACGACGGCCACTCCGACTACGGGAATGCGTTCCGAACGTTCGACGATGGGTACGCGTCGGCGGTGACGTCGCGCTCCTCGGTTCTGGTGCTGGGAGACGGCCGGACCAACTACCGCGACCCGGGTACCGACGCGCTCGCGCGCACGGTGTCCGTCGCCAAGCACGCCTACTGGCTGAACCCGGAACCGAAGGGGCAATGGGGGAGCGGTGACTCCGCGGCGAACGTGTACGGCGAGGTGATCGGCATGTACGAATGTCGTTCGGCGGTCCAGCTCTCGGACTTCGTCGCACGTCTGCTGCCGGTGTGACGACACTCGCCAGATAAGCTCGACAATCGTGCACCGACCACCCCAGACCAGCGACTCGTCTGCACACCGTCCTGCGGTCCGCAGACTCGGTGTGATGGGCGGGACGTTCGACCCCATTCACCACGGTCACCTCGTCGCTGCCAGCGAGGTCGCGAACAGCTTCGGATTGGACGAGGTCATCTTCGTCCCGACCGGAACACCGTGGCAGAAGGAAGGCAAGGCGGTCAGCCCCGCCGAGGACCGGTATCTCATGACGGTCATCGCGACCGCGTCCAATCCACGTTTCTCGGTAAGCCGGGTCGACGTCGACCGCGAGAAGCTGACGTACACCGTCGACACACTGCGTGACCTTCGAGCCCAGCACCCGACCGCCGAGCTGTACTTCATCACGGGAGCGGACGCGCTGGAGAGTATCCTGACCTGGCAGAACTGGGAGGAACTGTTCGAACTGGCCAAGTTCGTCGGTGTGTCGAGGCCTGGGTTCGAGCTCGGAGTCGAGCACCTCGCGGACCACCTGCAGGCGCTTCCGGACGATGCGTTGACGCTCATCGAAATTCCGGCGCTGGCCATTTCGTCGACGGATTGCCGGTTGCGGGCGGCAGAGAATCGGCCGGTCTGGTACCTCGTGCCCGACGGCGTGGTGCAGTACATCTCGAAGAGAAATCTCTATCGACCCAGAGGCGAGCAACGCCTCGACGGTTCCGTCACAATGTCGGAGCCGGTGCCCCAGAAGATCAAGCAGGCCGATTCCGTGACCGAGGAGTCGAGCCCGAACCAGTGGGAGAGAAGCTAAGTGACTGCAACTGACGAGGCCGTGAACGTCGCACGAATCGCGGCGCTCGCGGCCGACGACAAACTGGCGACCGACGTCGTCGTTCTCGACGTCTCGGAGCAGTTGGTCATCACGGACTGCTTCGTCATCGCCTCCGCTCCCAACGAGCGCCAGGTCAGCTCGATCGTCGAGAACGTCGAGGACAAACTGCGCGAGGCGGGATACAAGCCGGTCCGCAAGGAAGGCACTCGTGAGGGCCGGTGGGCGTTGCTCGACTTCGTCGACGTCGTGATCCACGTCCAGCACAACGACGAGCGCAACTTCTATGCTCTCGAGCGTCTGTGGAAGGACTGCCCGACCGTCGAGGTTCCCGGCATCGGCGAACGCCGGGACGCCGACTCGGAATCGGAGCAGTGAGTATCGCTGCGAAGCGGCAGTTGATCCTGCTGCGCCACGGTCAGACGGAATACAACGCGAACGATCGTATGCAGGGCCAGCTCGACACCGATCTGACCGAACTAGGTCGCACGCAGGCGAAGGACGCGGCCGCCGTGTTGGCGGCGCGCTCGCCGCTCCGCATCGTCTCGTCGGACCTGAAGCGCGCATTCGATACCGCGTCGGCTCTCGGCGACGCGGCGGGCCTCGCCGTCACCTCGGACGAACGCCTGCGTGAGACGCACCTGGGCGAATGGCAGGGGTTGACGCATCACGACGTCGACGCCGTGGCACCGGGTGCGCGGCTCCGGTGGCGCGCCGACGCGCAGATGGCTCCGCCCGGTGGGGAGAACCGTGTCGACGTCGCTCGCCGTAGTGTGCCGGTGGTACAGGAACTGGTCGCGGCGCTGCCGGAATGGGGTGCGTCCGGCGCCGATCATCCGGTCGTCCTCGTTGCGCACGGCGGCCTGATCGCTGCACTGACCGCAGCGTTGCTCGATCTTCCCGTCGACCGATGGCCGGTCTTCGGCGGGCTGTCGAACACCAGTTGGGTGCAGCTCAGCAGCCACGGCGACGTCGCCGACCTGGGATGGCGTCTGGACGTGTGGAACGCGTCGGCGCGGGTGGCCAGTGACGTCCTCTGACGACTACTCGGCACCACCGGTGGCCGAGGGGACGCCGCCGGTACTGCTGGTGTTGGCGGACTCGCTCAGTTACTACGGCCCCAAGGGCGGCCTGCCGGTCGACGACCCGAGGATCTGGCCCAATCTGGTGGCGTCGGAGCTGGGGTGGACGGTCGAACTGGTCGCTCGGATCGGCTGGACCAGCCGAGACGTGTGGTGGGCACTGACGCAGGACCCCCGCGTGTGGGCAGCGATCCCGAAAGCGGGCGCGGTCGTGTTCGGCGTCGGCGGCATGGACTCGCTGCCGTCACCGTTGCCGACGGCGTTGCGCGAGCAGATTCGCTACGTCAGGCCGCCGGCTCTCCGTCGTCTCGTTCGAAACGGATATCAGTGGGCGCAGCCCCGGCTGTCGCCGCTCGGATGGCCCGTCGCGTTGCCACCCAAGCTCAGCGTCGAATATCTCGAGAAGTCCCGTGCCGCTCTGGCGTACGTCCGACCCGACCTGCCCGTCGTCGGCACCTTGCCCTCGGTGCATCGCAGCGACGCGTACGGCAACGTGCACACCGGGCGGCCCGCAGCCGAGCGGGCACTGCGGCGCTGGAGCTCGGACACCGGCGTGCCGCTCGTCGATCTCGCCGAGGCCGTCCGCGCGAACATCATGTCCGACAACGCGAATCCCGACGGCATCCACTGGGGCTGGGACGCACACGTCGCTGTCGCCGACGCGATGCTCGCGGAACTGCGTCCCCGCGTCAGCGCGGACGGGCAGCAGGCATGAGCGTCGTCGTCGTCACCGATTCCTCGGCGTGCATCGACGACGCCGTAGCCCGGCGAGAAGGCATGGCAATCGCGCCGCTGCACGTGTTCGTGGGAGGTGCCGATCTTCGTGAGGGGATCGACCCGATTCCCGACGACTTCGCCGCCGACGGCCCCGTGACGACGGCCGGCGCGTCGCCCGACGAACTGCGACGGATCTACGGTGACGCGCTCGACCGCAGTGGCGGCGACGGCGTCGTCGCCGTGCACATCTCGCGCGGACTCTCCAGCACGTGGGAGGCGGCCCGGCAGGCTGCCGCCGAACTGGGAGACGGCATACGCGTCGTCGACTCCGGGGCGGCGGGAATGGGCGTCGGGTACGCCGCGCTGGCGGCGTCGTCGACGGCTGCGGCAGGCGGGAACCTCGACGCCGTCTACGACGCAGCGGTGTCGGTGTCGGTGCGCGTGCGCTCGTTCATCGTCGTGGACAAACTCGACCATCTGCGCCGCGGTGGCCGGATCGGCGCAGCCGCAGCGTTGCTCGGGACGGCGCTCGCGATGAAACCCGTCCTCCATCTGAGCGAGGGGCGGCTCGTCCTCGCGGAGAAGGCGCGCACGTCGACGAAGGCGCTCGGAAAACTCGTGAACGCGGTCGCGTCGGTCGCAGGCGAGCACGGCGTCGCGCTGACGGTGCATCACATGCAGTGCCCGGAACGCGCCGAGACGCTCGCATCGCAACTGGCAGAACGTGTTTCGCAGGTCGACCGCGTCGACGTCACACCGTTCGGAGCGGTGCTCGGTGCGCACGTCGGGCCGGGAGCGGTCGGCGTCGCGGTCTGCCCCGACGCCTGATCGTCCACAGCCGTCCGGTCTGTCCACAGGGCAATTTCTCACCAGCGCAGAGGAGCCAGGCCGGAATCGTCGCCGGGTTAGCGTCGGCCCATGGCAAGTCTCGAGAACCGTACGGTGTCGCGCGCCGGATCTGCACCGCCACGATCGACGGGCGAACACGACGACGATCGCACCGGACAACCGAACTGGTTGCTCGCCGACGATCGTCGCGACACAGCCCTGTCGGCGTATCTACCCGAACGGTGGCGCGGCGCGCGCGTGGACCCGGGACGCAAGGGAATGTTCGCGTTGGCGGGGGTGGGCCTGGTCGTCGTCCTCGTGGCGGCGTACGGCTGGCTTCGTGACGCGCCCGCCGTAGCCCCGGTTCCGGCTCTCCCTGTCGTGCAGCCTGTTTCGGAGGGCGCTTCGGCGTCCGGTAATGCTGCGTCCGGCGGTGCTGCGTCCGATGGTGCTTCGTCCGGAGTTCCCGAACCGCCGGTCGACATCGTCGTCAGTGTCGTCGGGCTCGTCGTCAACGCCGGTCTGGTTCATCTCCCGGTCGGATCCCGCGTCGCCGATGCCCTCGCCGCGGCGGGTGGAGCCCGCGACGGCGGCGACGTCGTCGCGCTCAATCTCGCGGCGAAAGTCGCCGACGGCGATCAGATCGTGGTCGGCGCGCTGCCGCCCGAGGGGCGTCCGATCGTCAGCGGAACGACGAGTCAGGCTGGTACGCAGGGCAATTCGACGGCGGCAGCCGGCCCTGTCGGCGGCGGTCCGGTGAATCTGAACGACGCGTCGGTGGCCGAGCTCGACGCGCTGCCGGGCGTCGGTCCTGTCACGGCCGCCAACATCGTCGCGTGGCGGGAGGTGAACGGTCGCTTCACCTCCGTCGACCAACTGTCGGAGGTCGACGGCATCGGCCCGGTCCGACTGGAGAAGCTGCGCACTCAGGTCTCGGTGTGAACGAACCGGCCATCCGGCCGTTCGATATTCGGTTGGTACCCGCCGCGGCCGCGGCGTGGACCGCGACCGTCGCCGGGGTGCTGTTCGGATCGGCCGTCGCCGTGGTTCTCGCCGTCGTCTGCACGAGTGTTGCTGCGCTGCTGTGTGTTTCGACCAGAGGAGTGGGATGGGGCGTCGGGTTGATCGCGTTCGCGGTAGCGGGCGCCTGCTACTCGGGCGCGACGGCACTGCACTCGTCGGCAATCGAATCGAGCCCTGTCACGTCGGCAGCGGCGGACAAGGCGTGGGTCAGCGCGGCGGTCGTGGTTCGTGAGGATCCCCGTCGGTTGCGCTACCCCGGTCCCGCAACGGTGTCGGTACGAGCGGAACTCGAGCAGATCGACATCGGAGGTGTTCCCGTTCGTCACGGCGGTCGAATTCTCGTCGTCGCGCCCGCCGACGGGTGGGAGCACGTGGTGCCAGGCCAATCGGTGACGCTGCGTGGTCGGCTCGCACTGCCGGACCGCGCCGATCTGACGCTCGCGGTCGTTCGAACGCAGGGACCGCCGCTGCTGGTGGGCGATCCAGGTCCGATCGGCGTCGCAGCGGATTCGATACGGCGTGATCTGACGTCGGCCGCCGGGGCAGCGCTGCCCGACGATCAGGCCGGGCTGCTGCCCGGTCTCGTCGTCGGAGACGTCTCGGCACTGCCCGACGACGTCGAAAGCGATTTCAAGGCAGCAGGTCTGACACATCTGAACGCCGTCTCGGGAGCCAACTTTTCGATCGTCCTGGGTGCCGTGCTGTTGTTGACGCGGGGGATCGGAATCGGTCCACGCCCGACGGTGGTGGTGTGTGCCGTCGTGTTGCTGGGTTTCGTCGTGGTCGCGCGTCCGTCGCCGAGCGTGTTGCGCGCGGCCGTGATGGGCGGAATAGGACTGCTCGCGCTCGTGACGGGGCGCCGTCGTCAGGCGGTCCCCGCGTTGTGCACCGCAGTGCTGGTGTTGCTCGCGTGGTGGCCGGAACTGGCAGTCGACTTCGGATTCGCGTTGTCGGTGCTCGCGACCGCCGGTCTCGTCGTGCTCGCGCCGGTCTGGGTGGACTGGCTGCGTCGTCACGGGTGGGGGAGGGCCGGTGCCGAGATCGTCGCGGTGGCGGTGGCGGCTCACGCCGTCACGGCCCCGGTGGTGGCGGCGATGGCGGGCACGTTCTCGGTGGTCGGTGTACTGGCCAACATCGTGGTCGCGCCGGTCGTCGCGCCGATCACCGTCGTCGGTGCGACCGCGGCAACGATCGCACCGGTCTCGATCGGACTCGCCGCACTCGTCCTCGAACTGGCGTCCGCGCCGCTGTGGTGGTTGATTGCCGTCGCGCACTGGGCCGCGTCGGCTCCCGGGGGTGCGATCGTCGTTCCGGACGGCATCGCCGGTGCAGGGCTCGTTCTCGGCGGCACGCTTGTCGTCCTCGTGGCATTGCGATTCCGGCCCATCCGATGGGTGTGCGGAGTGCTCTGTGCGGCGGCGACACTCGCGTGGGTGGCAACGGCACTCTTGTGACGTCGGCGCATTCGGAGAGCGTCGGACCGGCATGGCACGATCTGTGCTGTGACTGCGACAGCCTCGGTTTCTCCTCTGCACCTCGTACTCGGCGACGAGGAATTGCTCATGGATCGGGCGGTCGCGTCGATCGTCGCCGATGTGCGCGCCGGGGCACCCGAGGGTGACGAGGTGCCGGTCACCAAGCTGCGTGCAGGCGATGCCACCGCCCCCGAACTCGCCGAGCTGCTCAGCCCGTCTCTGTTCGCGGAGGACCGCGTCGTCGTGCTGGAGGCGGCAGCCGAGGCGGGCAAGGACGCCGTCGCCCTCGTGCTCGACGCGGCCGCGGATCCGCCTGCCGGGGCCGTCCTCGTCGTCATGCATTCCGGCGGTGGCCGCGCGAAGGCGATGGCCGGTGCGCTGCAGAAGGCCGGTGCCGTCACGCACGACTGCTCCAAGCTGAAGCCCGGCGACCGCCCCGACTTCGTCAAACGAGAATTCACCGCTGCGGGTGTCAGGGTCAGCGGCGACGTCGTCGAGGCCGTCGTCGAATCCGTCGGTTCCGAACTGCGTGAACTAGCGGCGGCGTGCTCGCAGCTGGTCGCCGACACCGCGGGCAAGGTCGACGTGGCCGCGGTACGCCGCTACTACTCGGGCAAAGCCGAAGTCTCCGGTTTCGACGTCGCCGAGAAGGCCGTCGCAGGGGATGGTGCAGGCGCGCTGGAGGCCCTGCGGTGGGCGATGCACCGGGGTGTGCCCCACGTCCTGCTTGCCGACGCGCTCGCCGACGCGGTGCGGACCATCGCGCTGGTCGGGTCGGCGGGTCGCGGGGACCCGTTCCGTATGGCGAGTGAACTCGGCATGCCGCCGTGGAAGATCAAGAAGGCGCAGGCCCAGGCGCGCAGCTGGAACGGGCAGTCGATCGGGGAGGCGTTGCAGATCGTCGCGCAGTTGAACGCCGACGTCAAAGGCCAAGCAGCCGACGCGGATTACGCCGTCGAGCACGCGGTGGCCGTCGTGGCCGGCCTCGGTAGTTGACCGGCCGAAGCGGAGCGAACAGCAAAGAACCCGCTCGGTGATCCGAGCGGGTTCTTGCGAGGTTCTCTACGAGAAGGTCTGAATCAGAGCTTGTTGACAGCCAGAGCCAGAGCCGACTTCTTGTTGGCTGCCTGGTTCTTGTGGATGACGCCCTTGCTGGCTGCCTTGTCCAGCTGACGACCTGCGGTGACGGCGATGGCGGACGCCGTTGCCTTGTCGCCTGCAGCCTCAGCGGTGCGGAAGGAGCGAATGATCGTCCGCAGCGAGGACTTCACCGACTGGTTGCGCAGGCGGTTGCGCTCGTTGGTGAGAATGCGCTTCTTCTGGGACTTGATGTTGGCCACGCGTAAAATCCTTCTGTCTTCGTCGGTATTCCGGTCAGGGCGATCCATGCTGGAATGCCCGAAGTCTGCTGCGGAGCCATTGCAGCCCAGCGCCGAAGATCGAGAATACCAGCTGGGCGTCGCAGAACCCAATCCGTCGACGCGGCGTCGCGCCGGGCCGTGCGGGACGGGCCGTGTTTCGAGAATTTAACGTGTCCAGCGCGCTCGACGCCAGTCTCTGTAGCAACATGTCGACAATGAGTCCGCGATCCGGAGGCGCCGCAGCCCCAGAGGCCAAGGCCAAGACGAAGTCCAAATCCGCGGCACGTGCGAATCCCGTCATCGACGGGGTGTTCGACGGTTACCTCGACAACGGGAAGTACGGCTCGGCGTTCGACGAGATGTTCGACGGCGAAGGAAAGACCCGAACGCCCTACAAAGGAATTCACACTGCACTCGAACCGTCGAGCTCGGCCGACCTGGACGCGCGGTCCGATGCGTTGGGCCGCGCTTTCATCGACCAGGGCATCACGTTCTCGCTGTCCGGTCAGGAGCGGCCGTTTCCGCTCGACCAGGTGCCGCGCGTCATCGCGGCGGGTGAGTGGTCTCGACTCGAACGTGGCCTCAAGCAGCGCGTCAAGGCGTTGGAGATGTTCCTCGCCGACATCTACGGAGACCAGGAGATTCTGCGCGACGGCGTCGTCCCGAAGCGCCTCGTCACCTCGTGTGAGCACTTTCACCGCGAAGCGATCGGCATCGTCCCGCCGAACGGTGTCCGTATCCACGTCGCCGGCATCGACATCGTGCGCGACGCCCAGGGCACCTTCCGCGTCCTCGAGGACAACCTGCGCTCGCCGTCCGGCGTGTCCTACGTCATGGAGAACCGCCGCACGATGGCGCGCGTGTTCCCCGATCTGTTCGCGACGCATCGAGTCCGCGCGGTGGGGGATTACGCGTCGCACCTCCTTCGCGCCCTGCGTGCGTCCGCCGCACTGAACGAGGCCGACCCCACCGTCGTCGTTCTGACCCCGGGAGTCGCGAACTCGGCCTACTTCGAACATTCGCTGCTCGCTCGTCTGATGGGCGTCGAACTGGTCGAGGGGCGAGACCTGTTCTGCCGCGACAACGTCGTCTACATGCGGACCACCGAGGGTGAGCGTCAGGTCGACGTCATCTATCGACGCATCGACGACGATTATCTCGACCCGATGCAGTTCCGGCCCGACTCGGTTCTCGGCGTCGCTGGGCTCGTCAACGCCGCGCGTGCCGGCAACGTCGTCATCTCCAGCGCCGTCGGAAACGGTGTGGGCGACGACAAACTCGTCTACACGTACGTACCGACGATCATCGACTACTACCTGGGCGAGAAACCGTTGCTCGCGAACGTCGACACGTTTCGTTGCTGGCTCGACGACGAATGCGAGGAAGTGCTCGATCGCGTCGACGAACTCGTCATCAAGCCCGTCGAAGGTTCCGGCGGCTACGGCATCGTCTTCGGTCCCGACGCGTCGCCCAAGGAACTGGCGACCATCAGCAAGAAGATCCGTGCCGATCCGCGCGGGTGGATCGCTCAGCCCGTCGTCCAGCTGTCGACGGTTCCCACCAAGATCGGCGACCGGCTCGTGCCGCGTCACGTCGATCTTCGCCCGTTCGCGGTCAACGACGGGGACGACGTCTGGGTGCTGCCCGGTGGTCTGACGCGCGTCGCGCTCCCGGAGGGGTCCCTGGTGGTCAATTCCAGTCAGGGTGGCGGCAGCAAGGACACCTGGGTGCTGGCGACGCGAACGTCGCAGGAGGAGCAGGAGCTCGCGGGCGAGGAGATCGTCAGTGAACCGCCCGAGTCGCCGACGGTCGAGCAGGGCCCCGAACTGACGATGGACCAACAGCAACAGCAGCAACAGCAGCAGCAGTCGAACGGTGGTGTCAGCTAGATGCTCGCTCGGAACGCGGAATCGCTCTACTGGATCGGGCGATACGTCGAGCGGGCGGACGACACTGCCCGCATTCTCGACGTCACGGTGCACCAGCTGCTCGAGGACGCGACCGTCGACCCGGACCACATCTCGCGAGTTCTGTTGCGCGTGCTGGGTTTTCGGTACGAGCCCGACGAGTCGTTCGACGTGTGGTCGCTCACCGAGCTCGTCGCGTTCAGCCGGACAGGCGGCGGGTCCATCGTCGACTCGCTGTCCAGTGCGCGCGAAAACGCCCGCGGCGCACGGGAAGTCACGTCCACCGAGATGTGGGAATGCCTCAACACGACCTACAACGGGCTGAGTGATCGGATCCGCGCGTCGAAACGCACCGGTCCGCACGAGTTCTTCAGTTACATCGAGGAGAGGGCGGCGATGTTCGCCGGTCTCGCCGACTCGACTCTCAGTCACGACGACGGCTACCGCTTCCTCATCCTCGGCCGTTCCGTCGAACGCGTCGACATGGTCGTGCGGCTGCTGCTCTCACGCGCGGGGGACAGGCCGTCGTCGCCCGCGTGGGTGACGGTGCTGCGCGCGGCAGGTGCGCACGACACCTACCTTCGGACGTACCGAGGGGCGCTCGACGCGCAACGCGTGCTCGAATTCATGTTGTTGGACAGGCTTTTTCCGCGATCGGTGTTCTATGCGCTCAGCGAGGCGGAGCGGTCGCTCGATCAGCTCGATCATCAGCCGAACAGCCGCGTCGGCGCTCGTGCGGAAGCCCAGCGGTTGCTGGGTCGAGCCCGAAGCGAACTGGAGTTCCTGCGCCCCGGTGCGTTGTTGGACGATCTGCAGGACCGGCTGATCGCGCTGCAGGAGACGTGCCGCGAACTCGGCGACGCCATCTCCAAGCAGTACTTTCACGCCGCGCCGTGGGTCGCGTGGACCGACGCAGGCAAGGGGAGCTACGAAGATCAACTGGAAGGTGAGCTGTGAGTTGGCGTATGCGCGTCGTGCACACCACGGGCTACAAGTACGACGCGCCGGTGACGTCGTCGTACAACGAGGCGCGTCTGACGCCACGAAGCGACCACCGACAGAACGTCATTCTGAACCGGGTCGAGACCAATCCGGTCACTCGATCGTTCCGGTACACCGACTACTGGGGAACCGCGGTGACCGCGTTCGACCTGCACGCGCCGCACACCGAACTCGAGGTGACGGGGTCGTCCGTCGTGGAGACCGACCCGTTCACGCCGCCCGAGGAGACGGCGTCGTGGGAGTACCTGGCGAGCGAAGCAGTCGTCGACCGCTTCGACGAAGTCCTCGGCTTCACGGTCTACGTGCCGCAGAATCGGCAACTCGCGTCGATCGCGAAGAAGCTGACGAAGGGCCTACCGCCCCAGGAATCGGTCGTCGCAATTGCCGAATGGGTACACGAGGAGATGTCGTACGTCCCCGGCACGACGGGCGTGCACACGTCGGCTGTCGAGGCGTGGTCGGAGAAGAAGGGCGTCTGCCAGGACTACGCGCATCTGACGCTTCTGCTGCTGCGTAGCGTCGGTATCCCGAGTCGCTACTGCTCCGGCTACCTGCACCCGAAGAAGGAAGCAGTCGTCGGTGCGTCGGTCGAGGGGCAGAGCCACGCGTGGATCGAGGCATGGACCGGCGCCTGGTGGGGCTACGACCCGACCAACGCCATTCCCGTCAGCGAACAGCACGTGTCGGTGGGTCTCGGACGCGACTACGCGGACGTCCCACCCCTGAAAGGTATCTACTCGGGTGGTGGTTCCACCGACCTCGATGTCGTGGTAGAGATCACACGACTGGCGTAACCTACTGCTCGGCAGGTTTCTCTTTTCGACTTTTCGATCGAGCAGAGGTGGGCTATGTCGACGGCACAGGAGTATGTGGAACCCGAGGTCATCTCCGATACCAAGAAGTACATCGTCGAAGCGATAGGCACGTTCGTGCTCGTGTTCGCCGCAGTCGGTACCGCGGTCTTCGCCGGCGACAAGGTGGGAAATCTGGGCGTCGCGCTCGCCTTCGGCCTGACCCTGTTGTTCCTGGTCTACGCGATCGGCCCGATCTCCGGATGTCACGTCAATCCGGCCGTGACGTTCGGGCAGTTGCTCGTCGGCCGTCTGACGATCGTTCAGACGGCGCTGTTCATGGTTGCCCAGGTCGTCGGCGGCTTGATAGCCGGCGCGGTGTTGTTCGCGATCGCGAACAGTCTTCCCTCGTACGACCGCAGCGTCGACGGCCTCGGCGCCAACGGCTGGGGACCGCACAGCCCGTCGGCGATCGAAGGCCCGTTGGGCGGGATCCTGGAGAACGGGTACGGCATCACGGCAGCGATCGTCGTCGAGGTGCTCCTGACGGCGTTGCTCGTCTTCGTCGTGTTGGCCTCGACCGACCAGATCTCCGACGTCCCGCTCGCCGGCGTATCGATCGGCTTCACGCTGGCGGTCATCCATCTGGTGTCGATTCCGATCGACAACACATCGGTCAATCCGGCCCGAAGCCTGGCCGTCGCCCCGTGGCAGCCCGGCGCGATGGGACAGGTCTGGCTGTTCGTCGTCTTCCCGCTCGTCGGTGGAGCATTGGGCGCGCTCGTCTACCGCGGGGTGTTCGGTGCGGCTGCGCCGCCCGTGCGCGGATAGTTGCACCAGAGGCCAACTTTCCGCGCAGTGATACTGGAATGGTTCGTCGATGCAGTGGTTTGACTCGTTTCCGCGCTGACGCCGATGGCTGTCTTTCCCGTGATGTGTCGGCTGCTGCATCGATGGACACCTGAAGCACACG
>NZ_JAAFYV010000053.1:0-25317 GCF_011770055.1 Rhodococcus sp. B10
CTCCACTCCCGCCCCCCGGGTCATTCCGCAGGCTCCACTCCCGCCTCCCGGTGGGAGTGGACCCGCAGATGCGCGTATCCGATCCAGGAGACGAGCACCGCGAACGCAGCGGCCAGCCTTACGGCGCCCAGCGCGCTCTCGGGATACACGACGCCGGTCAGGTAGTGGCTGATGAAGCCCGTCGACGGCAGTTCCGCGACGCCGGCACGGACCCGCGCCCAGTTCTCCACCGCCGTCAGCGGGCAGTCGACGCCGACGACGACCGACGTGAAACCCCATGCGACGGCGCAGACGTGGAGCCAGATCGTTCTCGGCAGACGCCACGCCACGAACCCGCCCGCGACGACGTAGGCGATGAATGCCAGATGCACCACCACCGTGACGTCGGCGACAGCTCGGTAGAGCATGTGTCGATCGTAGGCGCTAGAACGACCAGGTGTGTACGGGTCCGCCCTCGTTCATCTGCGTGACGTAGTCGGCCAACATGCCCGAGAGCGCGTCGTCACGAGACTGCCCGGCGCGTTCGCGGTCGACGACGGAGTTCCGTTGCCACACCGAACCGGAGACCTTCGCCAGGCACCGGCCCTCGATCACACCGAGATAGCGGTCCCGCACCTCCGCGTCGACGCCGTACGCCGCAAGACCGGCATCGGCCATCGGCAGCAGGCGTCGCAACACCAGTTCCTGCGGACTGACCCACCCGACCTCGGGCCAGTACAGACGCGCATCGAATCCGCTGCGGGCCGCGGAATGTAGATTCTCGGCGGCCGCGTCGTACGACATCTGCGACCACAGCGGACGATCGGCTTCTGCGAGAGTCCGTAGCGTTCCGTAATAGAACGCGGCATCGGCGAGGCTGTCGACGACCGTCGGCGCGGCGGGCAGTACTCGGTTCTCCAGCCTGATGTGGTGGCCGCCGTCGGAGCGATCGTAGATCGGGCGGTTCCAGCGGTACACCGTCCCGTTGTGCATCCGCAGCTCCGACAACTCAGGTGTACCACCCTGCGCGAGAACCTCTTTCGGGTCCTCGTCGCTGCAGACCGGGAGCAGGGCGGGAAAGTAGCGCGAATTCTCCTCGAACAGATCGAAGATGGACGTGATCCAGCGTTCTCCGAACCACACACGGGGGCGGACGCCCTGGTTCTTCAGCTCCAGCGGGCGGGTGTCGGTCGCCTGCTCGAACAACGGAATTCGAGTTTCGTGCCACAGCGCGCGGCCCGCGAGGAACGGTGAATTCGCCGCCAGCGCAACCTGAATGCCCGCGAGCGCCTGCGCACCGTTCCAGTACGAGGCGAAGTCGTCGGGGGAGACCTGCAGGTGCAGTTGCATCGACGTGCATGCAGCCTCGGGAAGAATGGTGTCGGTGATCGTGTTCAGATCTTCGGCGGCGGTCGATCCCGGCAGGCGAACGCCGGGAATCTGCAACTCGATGTCCTCACCTCGCGCGGCGAAGATCTGCTGATTGAGCAGATCGTATCGAGGATTCGACGAGAGCCACCGATGCTCGAAGTGCTTCTCGGTCAACGTCGGAAGCATTCCGATCATGACGAGACGGCTGCCCGACTCACGCGCTCGCTCGTCGGCGGCGTTGAGCGACCGACGAAGGTCCGACTCCAACGCCCCGATGCTGTCGCCGCGCATCGGCCGCGGCTCGACGTTGATCTCGATGTTGAACTGGCCGAGTTCGGTCTGATAATCCGGATCGGCAATGGCGTCGAGGACCGTCGCATTGGCCATCGCGGGAGCCATCTCGTCGTCGACGAGATTCAGCTCGACCTCCATGCCGATTCTCGGCTCGCCGACGTCGAACGTGTCGTGCGCGAGCATCGTCGCGAGTGCGTCCAGACAGTCCTGGACCTTCTGCCGGAACCGATGCCGGTCCTGACGGGTGAACTTGCGCCGGTCGACGTCGTCGCCCATGTTGTGACCACCCTGTTTTCGCCCCGTATGTTGCCGAGTGTCTCGTATAACCGTGACCGTCGCAGCACAAACGTAAGCGACACGATCACCAGGGAGAGGGCACGAAATCCTTGAGGAACTGGCCGTAGAGGTCCACCCCGAGTTCGCCCTGGACGATCGGGTCGTAAACCCGTGCTGCGCCGTCGACCAGGTCGAGCGGTGCGTGGAATCCCTCGTCGGCGAGCCGCATCTTGGTCGGATGCGGGCGCTCGTCGGTGATCCAACCGGTGTCGACGGCCGTCATGAGGATGCCCTTCTCGCGCATCTCCTTGGCGCTGGTGCGCGTCAGCATGTTCAGCGCCGCCTTCGCCATATTGGTGTGCGGGTGACCGGGACCCTTGTATGCGCGGCCGAACTGGCCTTCCATCGCCGAGACGTTGACGACGTACTTGCGACGCGCGGGCGAGGTTTCCATGGCGGCACGGAGACGACTGACGAGGATGAACGGCGCGACGGAATTGCACAGCTGCACTTCGAGGAGTTCGACGGGATCGACCTGCTCGACGGTGTGCACCCAGCTGTTCGTGTCCGCGAGATCGGGCACGAGACCACCGGCGTCGATGGCGATGCCCTGCTCGATACGTTCGGCTGTTGCCGAACCGGCCACGAGCGCAAGCGAACTCACGGCGTCCGCCGTCAACGTGCCTGCGACCGCGCCCACGGCAGTGCCGGGCAACGCGCTCGTCAGTGCGGCCGGATGCGCCTCGCTCGTCTTGCCGAAGGTGATCACGTCGGGCCGCGGACCCGACGGCAGCGCTTCGGATTCCGCGTCGATCAACGCACTGTACGACCCGGCCGAGCGCTTCACCGTCTGCGCCGCGTTGTTGATGAGAATGTCCAGCGGACCCTCGGCTGCGACCGAATCGGCAAGGGCCACAACCTGAGCGGGGTCGCGGAGATCGATTCCGACGATGCGCAGACGATGCAGCCACTTGTCGCTGTCCTCCATGGCGCTGAACCGTCGGATCGCGTCGTTCGGGAAGCGAGTGGTGATCGTGGTGTGGGCACCGTCGCGCAGAAGCCGCAGGGCGATGTACATGCCGATCTTGGCGCGTCCACCGGTCAGTAGCGCGCGCCGTCCCGTGAGGTCGGTGCCTGCGTCGCGCTTGCTGCGGTTCGTCGCAGCGCAGTCCGGGCACAGCTGGTGGTAGAACGCGTCGACCTGGGTGTAGCGCTGCTTGCAGATGTAGCAGGGGCGAGGACGGATGAGCGTGCCCGCGAATTCCCCCGTCGCACGTGCTGTCAGTGACAGACCTGCCGTCTCGTCGTCGATGCGGTCGGGGGAGCCCGTTGCGGTGGCGGCGACGACGGCCCGGTCCGCTTCGGACTTCGCGTTGCGGGCAGCGATACGACGAGCCCGCTTGAGGTCCTTGAACATCTGCCCCGACGCCCGCTGCACGACAATGGAATCAGGGTGATTCTTGTCCAGATCGCCTGCGAGCTTCAGCACCCGTAGACACGTCTCGAGATCGGCGGGATCGATACCGGTGTCGGCGTCGGTCATCTTCTTTTTCCTCCCAGGCAGGCGCCTGTCACTCGACTGCATCCGGACAAGGACTGTAGCCGGACGACGACCGAATCGAGAACAACGACGTAGGCCCCGACTCCAAAGGAATCGGGGCCTACGTCGTCTGTCTCAACTCAGATCTTGTTCGATCTCACCGAGGCGTCGGTGTCGATCTCTGGTGTCCGAGGGGGGACTTGAACCCCCACGTCCGTTAATAGGACACTAGCACCTCAAGCTAGCGCGTCTGCCATTCCGCCACTCGGACCAGTTTGCGTTGTTCTGTTGTTCGACGAGCACTCCGTCGCTCGCACACCCGGTCGCTGTGTGCTCGTTAAAGCTATACGAGAGACGCCCGATCTCCCAAATCCGCACGTCATGCGACCCGTCACGTCACCCGCGCATCCCGGACAGGTGGTAGGAAAGTGTGGTGTCTTCAACCGATAACTCCGCACCAGCGACAGTCCCGACCACAGCACTGGACGAGGTCGTCGATCTCGTCAGTGCCCTGATCCGATTCGACACGTCCAACACGGGCGAACTCGAGACCACCAAGGGCGAGAAGGAATGCGCGGAGTGGGTGGCGCGGAAACTCGAGGAGGTCGGATACGAGACGGTATACGTCGAGTCCGGTGCTCCCGGCCGAGGCAATGTCTTCGCGACACTCGCCGGCGCCGATCCCGACCGCGGCACGTTGATGATCCACGGCCACCTCGACGTCGTTCCCGCCGAACCCGCCGACTGGAGTGTCCATCCGTTCTCGGGTGCGGTCGAGGACGGCTACGTCTGGGGACGTGGCGCCGTCGACATGAAGGACATGGTCGGCATGGCGCTCGCGCTGGCCAGACAGTTCAAGTCGCGCGGAACCGTTCCGCCTCGCACCATCATGTTCGCGTTCCTCGCCGACGAGGAGAACGGCGGCAAGTGGGGTTCGCACTGGCTCGTCGACAACCGTCCCGACCTGTTCGAGGGTGTGACCGAGGCAGTGGGAGAGGTCGGTGGCTTCTCGCTGACCGTCGCGCGTCCGGACGGCACCGAGAGGCGGCTGTACATGGTCGAGACGGCCGAGAAGGGTCTCGGCTGGATGAAGCTGACCGCGAAGGCGCGCGCCGGACACGGATCCTTCCTTCACGACGAGAACGCGGTGACCTACCTTGCCGAGGCAGTGGCCAAACTCGGCAATCACACGTTCCCACTGGTGATCTCCGATTCTGTCGCGGAGTTTCTTGCCGCGGTCTCCGAAGAGACCGGTCTGGATTTCGATCCGACGTCTCCGGATCTCGACGGCACCCTGCAGAAGCTGGGAAGTATCGCTCGCATCGTCGGTGCCACGCTGCGCGACACGGCCAACCCGACGATGCTGAAGGCGGGATACAAGGCCAACGTGATTCCGCAGACGGCCGAGGCGATGGTCGATTGCCGCGTCGTGCCGGGTCGTCAGGCCGAGTTCGAGCGTGAGGTCGACGAACTGATCGGTCCGAACGTCGAACGCGAATGGATCACCAAGCTCGATTCGTACGAGACCACGTTCGACGGTCACCTCGTCGACGCGATGAACGACGCCGTCCTGGCTCACGACGCGAACGGGCGGACCGTTCCGTACATGCTCTCCGGCGGCACCGACGCCAAAGCGTTCGCGCGGTTGGGAATTCGCTGCTTCGGATTCGCTCCGCTCAGGCTCCCACCGGAACTCGACTTCGCCGCGTTGTTCCATGGAGTCGACGAGCGGGTACCCGTCGCTTCGCTCGAGTTCGGTACACAGGTACTGGAACACTTTCTGCTCCACAGCTGAGACCCCCAGCTGCACTCAGGATCGCTACGAAAGGACCGTCGATGACATTCGACCCGTACGCCGCGCTGCCCGACCTGCCGTCGTTTCAGCTCACCTCGCAAGATCTCCAGGAAGGGGCGACGCTCGATCTGCAGCAGGTCAGCGGAATCATGGGCGCGGGAGGACACGACAATTCACCGCAGCTGTCGTGGTCCGGCTTCCCCGAGGGCACCAAGAGCTTCGTGGTCACCGCGTACGATCCCGACGCACCGACCGCATCCGGGTTCTGGCATTGGGCCGTCGCGAACATTCCGGCGGACACGACGTCGCTCGTCGCGGGTGCAGGCGACGACGGCGGCACCGGAATCCCCAGCTCGGCAATCACATTGAAGAACGACGCAGGCCTTGCCCGCTACATCGGTGCCGCGCCGCCCGCCGGACACGGCCCGCATCGGTACATCTTCGCCGTGCACGCCGTGGACGTGGAGCGACTGGAGGTCGACGACACGGCCACGCCGGCGTACCTCGGGTTCAATCTCTTCTCGCACGCCATCGGACGTGCATTGCTGACCGGCGTCTACGAGGCGTGATGGTGTGGGGCGTGCGGTGTGTCGTCCGCGCGCCCCACACGATCGTCAGCGGCTCGCCGACCCCACCGCGTCCGACAGCGTCGAAAAGCCGCCTGCGCGAACACGTTCGGCGATGCCCTTGTTGATGCGCCGCATCCAGAACGGGCCACCGTAGATGAATCCGGTGTAGCCCTGCACGAGGGACGCGCCTGCCGTGATCCGCTCCCATGCCTGATCGGGCGTCTCGATGCCACCGACGGAGATCAGCGCGATCCGGCCCCCCACGCGGGCGTACAGCCGTCGGAGCACCTCCAGCGAGCGTTCGGCCACCGGCGCGCCCGACACTCCACCTGCGCCCGCGGCCTCGACGACGGCACGATCGGTGCGCAGGCCTGTCCGCGAGATCGTCGTGTTCGTTGCGACGATTCCGTCCAGTTCGAGCTCGACCGCCAGATCGGCGACGGCGTCGATATCGTCGTCCGACAGGTCGGGAGCGATCTTCACCAAAACCGGAATCGACACGACGCTCTGTACTGCGGAGAGGATCGGCCGCAGGGATTCCACTGCCTGCAGGTCACGCAGACCCGGTGTGTTCGGCGAACTGACGTTCACGACCAGGAAGTCGGCCAGCGGTCCGAGGAGGGTTGCGCTTGCGGTGTAGTCGGCGGCGGCTTCGGCGGCCGGTGTGACCTTCGTCTTGCCGATGTTCGCGCCGATCGGAATCATGCCCCGACGACCCCGCAGGATTCCGGCCGCAGCGCCTGCGCCGTGATTGTTGAAGCCCATGCGATTGACGAGGGCTCGGTCGTCGGGAAGGCGGAACAGGCGGGGCTGCGGGTTGCCGGGCTGAGCCTGAGCGGTGACGGTTCCGATCTCGGCGAACCCGAACCCGAGAGGACCCCAGGCGTCGACACCGTCGGCGTTCTTGTCGAATCCGGCCGCGAGACCGAGAGGCGCGGGGAACTCGACGCCGAACACCGTGCTGCGTAACAACGGATCGTCGACGACGAGGATCTTCTGCACGAGCGCCCGTAGGGGTGCGAACGCGGTCACAGCGCGCATCGCGCCGAAGGCAATGTGGTGAATCTTCTCGGGCGGGAGAAGGAACATCAGCCGGAGCAAAGCGCGATACAACGTGTGACCCACAGATCTTCTCTCTACTTGGAGTCCCGGTCGAGGGACACTTACATGCCCGGTTCGGGAACGTGATAGGCCGTCTTCTTGCGTTTGAGCAGAACCCGTCGACTGCCGTCCGTGTACAGCCGGACCCGGGACAGCTCCCAGCCGCCGAACTCGGCCTGAATCGCGAGCCGCATCGATGCTGTCACGCGTGTGACGTCCGGAGGCAAGCGGAGGGGAATGTACTCCCAGTCCTCGGAGGTGATGTCCCAGTCGGACGGAACGCGGGTGCGTGCGGTGGTCGTGTTCGGCGCAGTGAATTTCGGCACTGTGGATTTCGGCACTGTGGCATTGCCTTTCGCTGGTGTTCTATCGCCCCTCGGCAACCGAAATTCGCTGCAGTCCATTCCCGGTCGCCGACCCGACGAACAGGTCACCGGTGTCGGAATCCACCGCGATCGAATCCGGCTGCCGGACGGTCGGGAACCGTGCGACCTCGACCGGAATGCCCGTGTCCAGCGTGTATCCGACCACTTCGTTGTCTCCGGGCAAACTGATCCAGACGACGTCGGACTTGTCATCGTAGGCGACGGCCCACGGCTGCGCATCGACCGGAAAGCGCTGACGGAGCAGCAGATCCTCGGAGGAGTAGACCAGCAGTTCGCGTCCGACGGTGTCGGTGACCAGAATCCGTCCGAACCTGTCGGTGTCGAGGTGCGCCGCTCCTTCGCCGGCTCGCAAGGCGAGGCCGAGGGAACCGTCGTCGACTTTCACCTCGGTGAGCGAGGTCTGGTGGCGGTCGAGAGCGGTCACGCCGTACTGGGTCGATGCCAGCGCGTCGACCGACGTCAGACCGCCGACCGTCTCGACCTGTGACCGATCGCCGTCCGGGTCGACGACGTGAATCGTGCCACCGTCGTCACCCGCGGCGAAGCGGCCGTCGTCGAGGCGCGCCGCGCTCGTCAGATTCGCGTCGATCGGAATGGAGTCGATGTCCGACGTGCGCAGATCGACTTCGACGAGCGATCGGTCCATCGGTAGCAGCAGGCGACCGTCACCGGCGTCGGCGATCCCGGCGGCCGCTCCCGGTAGTGAGATCTCACGAGGTGGTTGGTCGGCGATCTGGCCGTCGGGAGCGGTGAACACGACAAGCGACATCAGGTCGTCGGACAGCGCGACGACGGAGCGCGTGTCGGCGTCGAATGTGGTGGAATGCAGACCGGAAGGGGAGTCGGTGACGACGCCGATCGGGGGTACCGCAGTGTCGGGGGAGTCCACTCTCGTCACCGGTTCGAGGTTCACGGCATCGGGTTCGTCGCTGCTGTCGCTCGAGCACGCCGTCGCGAGAAGCACAGCCGAAGCGGCCGCCATGACCAGAGCGATCCGCCGCGGCGACTGTGTGTGTTCCATCGGTTTCGTCTGCTCCTGACAACGTTCGTGTTCTCGGTGACCGCTCCCAAGCCTGCCTGATCGCTCCGGCGAGCCCGTCGTCGGACCCGACTCGGACCGATCTGCGCGTGGCGGTACCGTGGTTCGCGGGGAGAAAACGAGGAGTCGAGTTGGAAACCGAAGATCGTTTCGACACCGCAGGCACTTCACTCCAGCACGCCCAATCCGACCGATTCGACGTCGAAGAGATCACCACGGGATCCCACGCCAACGGATTCGGCAGGACCGACGACGGTCGGCCGTTCGCGTTCCGTGTTCACCGAGGCACGTTGTATCTGGCGGTCTACCGCGCGACCATGTCGTCCGCCGTCCCGGACGAGTCCGACGTCTCGGCCGTCGCCGAGCAGTCGATGACCGAGGTCGACATCGCCGACGAACGCAGCGTCATCGCTGCGGTGCGCGACGCCGTCAACCATGCGACTCCGGTCGACTCGTCGACCAGCGAGTCGTCACCGATGAGGTCGCTTCTGGGGCGGATGAGCTCACTGATCGACGTCGGCTGACTCCGGGCGCGACGAGCCGTCGCGCACCGGCAGCACGAGCAGAGCGCCGGTCACGGGGTGATCGAGTACCTCGACGGAATGACCGTAGACCCGGGACAGCAGGTCCGCCCGCAGGACCGTCCTCGGGCTACCTACGGCTTCGAGCGAGCCGTCGTGCAGCACCGCGATCCGGTCGGCGTACGCGGCTGCGAGACCCAGATCGTGCAGAACGACGACGACTGCACTCCCGGCGAGTGCGCGTCCACGTGCGACGGACATCACCGTTTCCTGGTGACCGAGGTCGAGCGCGGCCGTCGGCTCGTCCAGGAGCAGGGTCGTGGTGTCCTGGGCGAGAACTCGGGCGAGGGACGCGCGGGCTCGTTCGCCGCCGGACAGACTCGAGAACGGTCGGTGCGCGAACCGAGCGACGTCGCACTCGTCCATCGCGGCCGCGATCGATACGTCGTCCCCGTCTTGGTACGGCGTTCCGTTCCACGGCGATCGGCCCATCCTCACGACCTGTTCGACGGTGAACGAGAAACCGACGGTGTGCTGTTGGGGCAAAACGGCTCGCCGACGCGCGACTCGAACGTCCGACCACGACGACAACGGTCGCCCCTGTAGTTCGACCGTGCCCGCCTGGGGGTCGGTCTCTCCGGCGAGCACTCCGAGGGCCGTCGACTTGCCTGCCCCGTTCGGTCCGACGAGTGCGAGAACCTCGCCTGCGACGATGTCCAGGTCGAGCGACCGCAGAACGGTACGACCGGACCGAACTGCGTCGACGCCTCGGGCGCGCAGTGTGACGTCGCCCGGCGTGACGGGGGTGAGTTCGTCGTGTCGGCGGGAGAACAGCCTCATGCCCATCCGCCCTGTTTCGCTCGTGTGCGGCGCAACATCCAGAAGAAGAACGGCGCGCCGATCAGCGACGTGATCATGCCGAGCGGCATGTCGACGTTCGCGACGAGCGAGCGGGCCAGCAGATCGGAGCCGATCAACACCACGGCACCGCCCAATGCGCTTGAGGGAATCAGCGTGCGGTGCGCCGGTCCGAGAAGCATGCGCATCAGATGCGGGACGACGAGCCCGACGAACAGGATGATGCCGGTGAACGCGACCCCGGACGCCACCAACAGCGCGACGACGACGATGGCGAACTGTCGCAGCCGTTCGACGTCGACGCCGAGGTGTCGTGCGACGTTCTCGCCGAGCGCAAGGAGATCGAGCCGGTGCGCGATGGCCATCGACGCCGCGATCCCGACCACCGCCAGCGGAGCGACGACGGCGACAGCCTGCCAGGTGGCCCCGGACAGCGATCCGAGCTGCCAGAAGACGATCTGATCGCGAGCCGCGGGCGACGCCACGAACGTGAAGAACGCGATCAAGCCGCCCGCGAAGGCGTTGATCGCGACGCCGGTGAGGATGAGCGTCACCACCTCGGTCCGGCCGCCCCCGCGCGCGAGGAGATAGACCAGCACGGTCGTGATCAGCCCGCCGAGGAACGCGGCGGTGGCGACCGACCAGACGCCCGCGAATGCGCTTCCGAGCACGAACACGGACGACGCGCCGACCGCTGCTCCCGACGACACACCGATGACGCCCGGCTCGGCGAGCGGGTTGGCGAAAACGCCTTGCAGCAATGCGCCCGCGCAGCCCAGGCTTGCGCCCACGACGGCTCCGAGCGCGATGCGCGGGAAGCGAACTTGCCAGAGCGTGACGTCGCCGCTCGGATGCGACGGCATGGGGCCGACGTCGAGACCGATGCGGTGGAAGATGCTTCCGACGACTTCCAACGGGGTCGTCTGCACCTGGCCCGTACAGGCGGAGACCAGAGCCAGCACGACGACGAGTGCCGCGAGCACACCGAACACCGCCCAGGTGCGCAGGTGTCGGTGCCGTTCCGGCGTCGACCCGACCTGTGTCTCTGCGTGGGACGTCATGAAGCCGGTTCGTAGACGGCCTTCGCGAGGGCGTCGAGTACTTTTCCGGTGTTCGGACCGAAGCTGAGGATCACGCCGTCGGCCATGTCCACGATGCGCTCGGACTGCCCGGCCGGCGTCTGGGCGATCCCGGGCACCTGTTCGAGGCCCTCGATGCCGCCGATGGACTCGAGGCCGTCGGTCATCATCAGTATGACGTCGGGTGCGGCTGCGATCAGCGCTTCGCTGGTGACCGGCACGAACTGCTGGGTCAGGCCGGATGCGGTCCCCGCGTCGTCGGCGCCCAGCGCTGCGACGAGCGAATCCGCTCCCGAGCCGGGTCCGGCGAGCATCTTGATCGCGGGACCGCGCATGTACAGGAACGCGATCTTCAGCGGGTCACCGTCGGTCGGCGCCGCGCGTGTCGCGGCGTCGATCTCGGAGGCTGTGCGCTCGGCGAGTCGTGCGCCCCGGTCGGGAACGCCGAGAGCCGACGCGACGGCCTCGATCTGCGGTCCGACGCCGTCGAGAGTGCGCGTCGGGTCGAAGTAGACGACCGGGATGCCCGCAGCCCGCAACTGGTCCTGGACCGCGCGTGGCCCGATGCTCGTGTCGGTCAGCACGACGGTGGGGTTCAGCGCGAGGATTCCTTCTGCGCTGAGCGAATGGCCGCCAGGGGTCACGTCGGTGACGTCGGCGACCGCCGGGAAATCGGCGGACGTGTCGCGGCCGACGAGGTTGTCACCGAGTCCGAGGGCATACACCGTCGTGGCGAGAGTGCCGTACTGGTCGGCTGCCACGATCCGGCTGGTGTCGGACACCGTGACGTCGACTCCGTCCAGACTCCGCGTCGTGACGGGCAGCGCGGGTGCAGGCGCGTCGGTGATGGGTTCCGGATCCGGATTCTCGACGACCGCCGTGCGCGGTCCGATCGAGCCCGCGGACTCACCGCCGTTCCCGGCATCCGTCCCCGCGCACGAGACGAGGACGACGGACGACACCGCGGCGACGATTCCGAAGGCCAGCCGTGTCCGCTTCGCGCGCAATCCGTTCACGCGAACAAGGTTAGCCTGTCCATGATCAGCTGCTGACGTCGTTCAACGCCGACGTGATGGCGCGCGGGAGTTCGAGATCCTCGGCGACCAGTACGCCCGTCAGCTGCGCCAGATCGCGGGCGCCGACGATGGCAGCACTGACGCCGGGTCGATCACGCGCCCAGGCCAGCGACACCGCGAGAGGCGACGTGCCGAGTCCACTGGCCGCGGTGACGGTGGCGTCGACGACGTTGTCGGAAGTGTCGGTGAGATACGCGGCGATGGAGTGTGCGTGCAGGTCGTCGGCGCCGCGCGAGTCCGCAGGCGTGCCCTTGCGGTACTTGCCGGTCAGAACACCGCCCGCGAGCGGAACGGCCGCAAGGACGCCGACGCCGTGATGCACCGCCGCAGGAATCAGCTCGTCCTCGATGCCGCGTGCGAGCAGGGAGTACTCGGCCTGTGTCGCGACAATGCGGCCCGCTCCTGCCGCTCCCGCCGCCGTCGCGAGTTGCCACCCGAGGTGACCGCGCGCCCCGACGTAGCGCACCTTGCCGCTCGTCACCGCGTAGTCCAGTGTGGCCGCGATCTCGTCGACCGGTGTATTCGGATCCCAGGCCGCGACCTGCCACAGATCCAGGTAATCGGTGCCCAGTTCGCGCAGAGTTTCCTCCAACTGGCCCAACAGAGCGCGTCGCGAGCAGTCCACGCGGTAGGTGTCGCGCTGCGTCGACACGCCGGCAGCACCGCTGACGATCAGATTGCGGCGCGGGACGACGTCGTCGAGGACCTCGGCGAGAACTCGCTGTGCGCGGCCGTCACCGTAGGCCGGCGACGTGTCGACGAGAGTTCCACCGGCGTCCGCGAACGCGGACAGCTGAGCAGCGGCGTCGTCGCCGTCGGTGCCGCTGCCCCATCCGAGGGTGCCGAGTCCGAGTCTCGACACACGCAGCCCGCTGGAGCCGACAGATCTCTGCTTCATGACGTTCGACAGTTCCTCACTCGAGTGATTGCGGCACGGGGGCGCGCCGAGTCAGCAGAGTAGTGCGCGACGCGGGGCGGTGCGAGTGTCGCCCAGTGCGCATGTCGGTTGTTAGGTACGGTCAGCATCGTGAACATGCTCGCCGAATCCACAGCTCGGAGCCGTCCGAACGGACGCCGCATCACCGGACGGGGGCAGGTCCGATGATCGGTGAGTCCATGACCTGGTTGCAGGCGATCGTCCTCGGAGCGGTGCAGGGGCTCACCGAGTTCCTGCCGATCTCGTCGTCCGGTCACCTGCGCATCGTGTCCAGCGTCTTCTTCGGCGACGACGCGGGCGCGTCGTTCACCGCGGTGTCGCAGCTCGGCACCGAAGCCGCGGTGCTGCTGTTCTTCTGGCGCGACATCGTGCGCATCGTGAAAGCGTGGTTCGTCGGCCTCCGGGACAAGACTCAGCGCACCCTGGACTACCGCCTCGGCTGGTACGTGATCATCGCCACCATTCCGATCGGTGTGCTCGGGTTCTTGTTCAAGGACCAGATCCGTACCGGGGCTCGCAATCTCTGGCTGATCGCGACGATGCTGATCGTCTTCGCGATCGTCATCGCCGTCGCCGAATACGTCGGCACCAAGCGCAGGCCGATCGAGCAGATCACGACGCGCGACGGCCTGGTCATGGGACTGTCGCAGTGCCTCGCGTTGATTCCTGGTGTCTCTCGCTCGGGTGCCACGACGAGTGCGGGCCTCTTCATGGGCCTCGAACGCGAAGCGGCGGTGCGGTTCTCGTTCCTGCTCGCGATCCCCGCGGTCACCGCGTCCGGCCTGTTCTCGCTTCCCGACGCCTTCGCGCCGGCGGGCGAGGGTCTGAACGCGTCGGGACCGCAGTTGATCGTGGCGACGCTGGTGGCCTTCGGTCTCGGCTACGCGTCGATCGCATGGCTGCTGAAGTTCGTCGCGAACCACTCGCTGTACTGGTTCGTCGGCTACCGCATCGTGCTGGGTGTGGGAGTCATGGCGCTGTTGGCGACGGGCGTCGTCTCGGCGACCTGATAGGCCGGGCGTGGAGCCTGGGAGAAACGACCTGATTCAGTCTGCCTATTAGGCTGGCGTTCATGACGGTGATCTTGTTGCGCCACGGTAGGTCCACGTCGAACACGGCCGGAACGCTGGCGGGCCGGTCGGTGGGCGTCGGCCTGGACGACCGCGGGGTGGAGCAGGCTGCGTTCGTCGCCGAGCGGCTCGGTTCGCTCCCGGTGGAGGAGATCGTGCGTTCGCCGCTGCAGCGGTGCGAGCAGACCGTCGAACCGCTGGCTGCGAAGCGCGGGCTGACCCCGGTGGTCGAGGAGCGGCTGCTCGAGGTCGACTACGGGTCGTGGACCGGGCGGGCGATCAAGGAGTTGGTGAACGAGCCGCTCTGGAAGGTCGTGCAGCAACACCCGTCCGCCGCGATCTTCCCGGGCGGCGAGGGTCTCGCGCAGGTTCAGGCGAGAGCGGTCGCAGCGGTCCGTGAGCACGATGCACGACTCGCCGAGGAGTACGGGCGAGACGTGTTGTGGGTTGCCTGCACACACGGCGACGTCATCAAGTCGGTGCTGGCGGACGCCCTCGGCTGCCACCTCGATTCCTTTCAGCGCATCGTCGCCGATCCGGCATCGGTGAGCGTCGTGAGGTACACCTCGACCAGGCCGTTCGTGCTGCGAACCAACGACACGGGGCTGGATCTGTCGGGTGTGGTTCCTGCCGTCGAGAAGGCGTCGTCCACGTCGTCCGGATCGGCGTCGGAATCGCAGACCGGGTCGGATTCCGACGCGGTGCCGGGCGGAGGTTCCGGAGCGTAGTCCGCTCGATAGCGGATAATGAAACAGTGCGGGGTCCGATAGGGCGGATCCCTTCGGTACGTTCTTTCGAGCTCGTACGCCATGAACCCAGGAGGTGCAATGCCACGCGCAATACATGTTTTCCGCACCCCTGATCGATTCGTCGCAGGAACCGTGGGTGAGCCCGGCGACCGATCGTTCTTCCTGCAAGCCGTACACGAGACGCGAGTCGTGTCGGTCGCTCTCGAGAAGCAGCAGGTTCAGGTACTCGCCGACCGTATGGGTCTGTTACTCGACGAGGTGCATCGTCGGTTCGGCGCGGACGTACCACCGGAGGAGACGACGGTGGGGGACACGAGTCCGCTGCTGACGCCGATCGACACCGAGTTCCGCGTCGGGACGATGGGTCTCGGCTGGGACGCGGACGCGAACGCCGTCGTCGTCGAGTTGTTGGCCATCAGCGAGACCGAGGTCGACGAGTCGGTCGTGCTCGACGACACCGACGAGGGTCCCGACGCCGTTCGGGTGTTCCTGACACCGATCCAGGCGCGTGAGTTCGCGCTGCGCTCGGAGAAGGTGATCGCCGCCGGACGGGCCCCGTGCCCGCTGTGCGGTCAGCCGCTGGCGCAGGACGGCCACACGTGTGTGCGATCCAACGGATACCGGCGTGACGCGACCTTCGGCTCCGCGACCGAACTGGGCGACGAACTTTGATCGAAGACAGGCCACCGTTCGCCGGGCGTGCCGTCATGGAAACCGGCGAACTGACCGTCGTCGGTCGGGTCGTGTCCGCGAGCAATGCGACGTTGGTGTGCGAGGCAACCCTCGACGGTGACGCTTCCGGCACGTCGACCGAATCCTCCGAGCCGGTGCGCTGCGTCTACAAGCCCATTCGCGGCGAGGTGCCGCTGTGGGATTTCCCGGACGGCACTCTCGCAGGCCGTGAGATCGCGTCGTACGAGATTTCCGACGCGCTCGGCTGGGGCGTCATCCCGACGACGATTCTGCGCGACGGGCCGTTCGGGCCCGGCATGGTGCAGCGCTGGATCGACACTCCCGAGCCGCACGGGGAGGACGGTACGCGCATCGACCTCGTCGACCTCTGTCCACCCGAACTCGTGCCGGAGGGGTGGATTCCGGTTCTGCAGGCTTACGACGGCGAGGGGCAGGAAGTCGCCCTCATCCACGCCGACGATCCACGTCTGCAGCGCATGGCCGTCCTCGACGTACTGCTCAACAACGCCGACCGTAAGGGCGGCCACGCGCTAGAGGGACTCGACGGCTACGTCTACGGCGTCGATCACGGCATCTGCCTGCACTCCGAGGACAAGCTGCGCACCGTGCTGTGGGGTTGGTCCGGCAGGGCGATCGACGACGCGTCGATGAGCGACATCGTCGAGTTCGTCGACACGTTCGCCGACGCCGTCGAACCGCGACTGCGCGGCCACATCACCGAACACGAGATCGATGCACTGCTCGCGCGAGCACGCGGACTGATCGCACGACCTGTCATGCCCGAGCCTCGGTCGAGTAGGCCGATACCGTGGCCCGCCTTCTGAGACGACTCCGATAGGCTCGTCTGCATGCAGTCTTGGTCCGACACAGCCGTTCCGTCGATCCCCGGTCAGGGGCCACCACTTCGGTTGTACGACACCGCGGACCGGCAAGTGCGGCCGGTCACTCCGGGTCAGCAGGCGAAGATGTACGTCTGCGGAATCACCCCGTACGACGCGACGCATCTCGGTCATGCCGCAACGTATCTGACGTTCGACGTGGTGAACCGTCTGTGGCGCGACGCCGGACACGACGTGCACTACGTCCAGAACGTCACCGACGTCGACGATCCGCTCTTCGAGCGTGCGGACCGAGACGGTGAGGACTGGCGTGATCTGGGTGCCCGGGAGATCGCGCTGTTCCGTGAGGACATGGAGGCGCTGCGTGTACTGCCTCCTCGTGACTACATCGGTGCGGTCGAGTCGGTCGACGAGGTCGTCGAACTGGTCGAGAAGCTGCTCGCTTCGGGTGCGGCGTACGTCGTCGACGACGAGCAGTACCCGGACGTCTACTTCCGTGCCGACGCGACGCCGGAGTTCGGATACGAGTCCGGTTACGACCGCGCGACCATGGACAAGTTCTTCGCCGAGCGCGGGGGAGATCCCGATCGCGTGGGCAAGCGGGATTCGTTGGATGCGCTGCTGTGGCGTGCCGAGCGCCCCGGTGAGCCGTCGTGGCCGTCCCCGTTCGGTCCCGGTCGCCCCGGCTGGCACATCGAGTGTGCGGCAATCGCACTGAATCGCATCGGATCCGGCATCGACGTCCAGGGCGGCGGTAGCGACCTGATCTTCCCGCACCACGAGTTCTCGGCCGCGCACGCCGAGGCAACATCCGGCGACGGCCGTTTCGCGCGCCACTACGTGCACACGGGCATGATCGGTCTCGACGGCGAGAAGATGTCGAAAAGTCGCGGCAACCTCGTCTTCGTGTCGAAGCTGCGCGCGCAGGACGTGGATCCGGCGGCCATTCGTCTCGGTCTGCTTTCCGGGCACTACCGCCAGGACCGAGCGTGGACCGACGAGGTGTTGGAGCGTGCGCAGGAGCGTCTGGCGCTGTGGCGTCGTGCCGCGGCATTGGAATCTGCCGTCGGCGCCGACGACGTCGTCGCCCGACTGCGTCAGCACCTCGCCGACGACCTGGACACCCCCAAGGCGCTCGACGCGCTCGACGCATGGGCGAGTTTTGCTGTTGCACAGGGCGGTTCGGACACGTCGGCACCCGGTCTCTTCGCGGACGCCGTCGATGCGTTGCTCGGTGTGAATCTGCGCTGACCGATAAAGCACCTCGAACCCCGTGCGCTGGGTCGGCGCACGGGGTTCTCGGGCGTCAGCGAGCGAACTCGAGCCCGCCCTCGGCGCGTGTCGGGACCCGACGCGTCAGCGGGGAACCCAGTGCCGCAGCAAGATCGGTGCCGTCGTGCTCGGCGAAGAGTTCTCCGTTGTCCCACACCAGAAGTGCGGCGCTGACGGTGTTCTCGGCGGTCGAGTGTGCGAGATCGTAGTGCGCGCAGCCAGGCACATGGGAGTACGTGATCCACAGGTCGTACCCGGTCATGAACAGGTCGAGATCGAATTGCACACTGAGACCGAGCAATTCGCTTCGACCGTTGTCGTCGACGCCGGCGAACGCCTCGTCGAGCGCGAGCAGTCGCGGCGAATGCGGGTCGGCCGACGACAACATGACGTGGGCAGCGGCGAACAACGGCAGGTGCAGCGACACCGACTGCTCACCGCCGGACAGTGCACTGTGACGGGCCACCGTCAGACGGTCTTCCGTCCCGTCGCCGCGGATCAACGAGAACGAGAACACGCGCCAACGTCGATAGTCGAGCGTCGTAGCGAGAATCTCCGGATAGGAACGTTCGGGGTGCGCGGCACGTGCGATCCGGATCTCCGACGCGAAATGGGCACGCATCGTGGCGAGATCCTCCGCATTCAGTGCCGACGCGTCGCGGTCGAGCAGCTTCGAGATCGCCCGGGCGCCGTCGTCGAGATTGTCGGCGAGCACCCAGTGCACGCCGATCGTGTTGCCCGACGACATCTTTCGCTGCTTCATCTCGGTCGACATCTGCGCGATCAGCTCGCGGGCGTCGACGGTCCGTTCGTGGATCTGCTGCGCCAATCCGGTGAGCAGGGCATCCTCGAGGATGCGTCGCTCGTGCTCGGTGAGCAGCAGCTCCTGGTTCGACCGTGCATCGGCGATGCGTTCGGCGAATTCGCCGACCGACGAGTACCCCTGCTCGTCCTGGACGCGGACGACGGTCAAGCCGTCCGGCGCGTCCCACTGCAGTCGGTAGTCCTGGCCGGACCCGGCGAGTTGCGAATCGAACTCCTGTAAAGCCCCGGTCAGCGCGGTCCGCGTGCTCTTGCGGTACGAATCGCTCGCCTTCACCGACGAAGTCGCTGCGTCGAGCGCCCGATGCATCTCGTGCACGACCGGTGGCAGAACCTGGATCTCCTCGTCCGGGCCGGAGGCGTGCTGGATGCGGTACAGAATCTGATCGACGGTGAGCCACGCCGAGTCGCTGGCCGGCCACGCATAGACTTCGTCCACGCCGAGGATCGTGAGCAGATCCTTGCGTGCGTAGGGTGCGAGACGGTTTGCGTCGCCGAGAGTTTCGGTCAGTGCTGCCCGCAAGCTCTCTTGGGCGGTGTTGCACGCGCCCTCGGCCTTGCCGATCGCCTCACCTGCCTCCTTGTCGGCCTTGCGGGCAGCGCGCTGTTCCACCTTGCACTTCTCTATACGCTCGCGCGCCTGCTCGAGATCGGCGTCGATCTGGTCGGCGGTGGCACCGAGATTCTCACGCAGAAGCTCGAGACGCTGTACCTGTTGGTGATGGTTCTCCTCGGCGATCGCCGCTTCCTCGGCGAGTTCCTCGGCGAGACCCGTTGCTTCTTCCAGACGGTTCTGCGCTTCCCGCTGGCGTTCGGCTTCGCGCACGTTGTCTCCGCGTCGGCGCAGGACGAGCGCACCTTGGTTCTCGAAATGCCGAATCGCCGCGGCGAGCGAGTCCACGTCCCGAGCGGTGTGCGGGGTGCGGTGCGCGACGGCGGTGGTTCGCAGATGCTTCTCGCGGGCGGACAGTTCGGCGATCGCCTGGTCGAGTTCGCGGTCGGCCGCCGTCGACGCCGCCTGTGACGTGCGCAGCGCACCGGCAGCTTCGGTGACGGACTTCTGCGCCTTGGCGATGGCGGCCACTCTCGGCAGTTTCTTGGCGGCCGTGGTCAAGTCTCGGAGCAGTTCACCGGCCGCGCGCTCGGTGTCCTGGGCTGCGGTCAGCGCGGCCTCGGTGGACACGATCGACCCGTCGAGCTCGGCGATACGAGCGGCGCGACGCCGTGCGCGTGCCGTGGCTCCGATGTACTCCGCGTCGCTCTTGACGTGACGGCCCTGCTGTACGCCCTGCCAGAACCGGCCGTCGACGCCGACTGACACCGCCGAGTTCTCGGACGCGCCGTCGCGGCGGAGGGCGACCGACTCCAGAATCGCGCTGACCACCCCTTCGGGAACATCCGTATTCGGCTCCACCTCGAGAACGTCCGCCAGCGTCGAACCACGCGGGCGGTCGGTCTCGGGTATAGCGACCAGGAACTGGTCGGATTCGAGCGACGTCGGCGCGTCCGACGCCGAGACCCACCCGTCGAGCAGGTTCGCCGCCTGCAGCGCCGCTTCCACGCCCGCCGCATCGGCTGGGTCGACCCCGTCGGCGAACCGGACGAGTTGCCACAGCGGTGCGCCGACGAGACCGTCGCGCGAGCTGATGCGGGCCGCGAACGGCGGGGGAGCGTCGTCGTGCTCCGCGCTGATCGTGTCGCGCTCGGATCGCATGAACGCCAGTTCCTCCGACAGCGCTGTCGCTGTCATCGATGCCTGCGCCCGTCGTGCACGCACCGACTCCAGACCGTCCGCCGACGCGTCGGAGAGCACGGCGTCGAGGCTCGGTGCGTCGTCTTCACCGATGTGCGGCACAGCGGCGTCGAGCTGTTCGAACGCCGTGACACCGATGTCGGCCGACGCGTACAGCGTCGAGTGCTCCGACCACCACGAGCGAAGTCCCGACGCGAACTGGGCCCGTGCCAGTTCGACGGCGGCTTCGGCCTCGGTGACGGCAGCGCGGGCCGCGTCGAGAAGTTCGCGAGCCCGGGAACTGCTCTTGTCGGCCCGTGCCCGTTCGGTCGCCGCCTTCTCGACGGTACTCAGCGCCTCGCGCACAGCGCGGACGTCGCCGTCACGTTCCTCGGCGTGGCCACGAAGTGCGGTGGTGAACTGGTCGCTACGCGAACCCGACGGCAACGGCGTCCACACGATGCCCGCGTCTTCGGCTGCCGCCTGAAGGTCGTCCTCCGCCCGACCGAGTGCTGCGACGGAGTCGCGCAGCGCTGCCTCTGCTCGGGTCGCGTCCGCGGACCGTTTCTCGAGTTCGGCTTGGGCGCCTCGTGCACGATCGGTCTGGGTCTTCGCGGACACCGCGAGCTTCTCGGCGGACTCGGCGAGATCGTCCAACTGCTGCTTGCCCTCGTAGGCGCTCGAGCGCTGCAACGTCTCGCGGTCGGCGACAGCTTGGTCCAGTGCACGCTCGGCGTCGTCGAACCGCTTCTCGGCCGCCTCGCGCTCGCCGAGGCGTCGTTCCTTCAGCGCTGCGGCAGCGAAGTGTGCCGTCGTCGCGTGCGTAACGGCTTCGAGGCGGCGCGTCACCGTCTCGATGTCCGAACGTGCCTGCACACGAAGGTATTTGGAGTAGACGGAGACGAAGCTCTTCGCGGCTCGATCGGCTTGGGCGAGCCCTTCGAGGGCGCGGCCGACCTCTTCCATGTCACTGAACGATCGTGCGGCTTCGAGAACGAGTTGTTCGTCGAGCGGACGCAGACCGTCGGTCAGCGCTTGCGACAGGCCCTTCGGGTCGAGGTTCTTCGCGAGCTGGGGCCGACGTAGCGTGAGGATCAGGTTGATCAGCTGGTCGTAGCGTTGCGCGCCCAGTCCGAACATGCGGGCGTCGATCGCAGCGCGGTAGTCCACCGGGCGATCGGTCAGCGCATCGGTGCCCAGCTGTTCGGCGAGCTGCTTCTTGGTCAGCGGGCGATCGTCGGAACCGATCAGCGAGAAGTCGACGCCCACACGGCCGTCCGCGACGAAGTACCACCGCGTGACCTTGTCGTTCGACTTGGTGGCGCGCATGCCGATGCCGACGGTCACCGACTCGGGATCGTCCGTCGAACCGCGCCCGAACTCCATCCAGACGTACGAGTGCGCACTCTCCTGTCCGCGGTACAGGAGGTTGGACTTCATCGTGCGTTCCTCACCGGCGAACGGATTCAGCCTGCGCGGTTCGATACGTCCGTCGAGCACGAAGGGGAAGAGCACCTCGAGTGCCTTGGTCTTCCCCGAACCGTTCGGTCCGCGCAACACCAGTCGCCCGTCGGCGAAGGAGAACTCCTGGTCGCGGTAGTCCCACAGGTTGATGATGCCCGCGCGGGTGGGGCGGAAGCGCTGTGTGTGTGCTGTCATCTAGTACGCCTCGGTTTCTGCTGAGTTCGAGTTGTCGAAAAGGGAGTCCTGGGGCGTGCGCTCGCGCACGTTGACCATGACGTCGCGGTAGCGGGCGATCGCGGGGAGCACGAGTACTCCGCCGGACACGCTGCGCACCAAGCGAAGTCGGTCGAGCATCGCGATCGCGCGTTCGCGCAGTCCATCGGGGTCCGCCTGCCATTGCGCGGCGAACGTCTTCCCGAAGCGTTCGATCAGGTCGGCGACAACGCTTGCGAGCCAGCTGTTCTCGAGGAACGGGTAGGTCGAGGCCTCCGTGTCGTCCTTCGAAGCCATTGTCGCGGAACCGAATTCGGCAAGATCGTCGAAGATGCCGCCACCGGGGATCGCGGCGTCGAGGCGGTCGATCAGATCCGAGTCGTCCGGCATCGTGTGCGTGGCCAACTCGTCGGCGTCCGGATCGACGACCCGATCCGACATCTCGCCCGCAAGCAGCAACGCGACCTGGGCGATGGTGCCGGTACTCGGAAACCGTATGTCCGACAACCGTCCTGACGTGTCGATCAATGCGACGCCCTCGGCGCGCCGTTCGGACACCAACCCGGTGAGCAATTCGACGTCGGCGACGGTCCGGTCGGCTGCGAGCGCCGAACGCTCGTCACGATCCAGGTCGTCGAAATAGACGACGGGCCGTTCCACCAGCAACCGTCGCACCTGTCGAATGGTCTCCTTCGGATCGGAGCGGACCGGGGTGTCGTCGTCCTCCATCGTGACGACGTCCGACCCCGCCAGCAGGCCGGTTACCGATCGGAGGTGCTGAATCGCACGCGGGGGCCGGAACATGGCGACGACGACGGACCGCTCGATGTCGTAGAGCGCCTCACCGGATGCAGGGTTGTTCGCCCAACCGCCTGCATCGCCGTCGGCGAGCGAGATCGCGCCGCGAGTACCGAGCCAGCCCACGGCGTCGACGAACGCGTCGCGGTCCGAGGCGCGGTCGGTTGCCAGTTCGACGCCGTCGACCTGAGCTGCTTCTCCGGCAACGTGATCGGCCAATTCGGACAACGTGATCTGGTTTCCCGCTCGACCGAGAGCTGCCAGCGCCAGTGCCAGGTACGCGTACCGTCGCCGATCGAACACGCGGTCCGACGCCGTGCGCGCCGGCTGAGTCGGGTCGAGCGCGTCGAGCACGGGAAACAGCCGGGCGGTGGTTTCGGTGACCTCGAGTCGATACCCGAAGAGTTCGAGCAGGTCCTCGCGCAGTTCGGTCGCCCAGCGTCGGAGCAGAGGGAGGGCGATCCGGTCGGGAAAGGTCGTCGTCACGAGGTGGTTGGCGAGCGCTACCCGCGCTGCACGCTGATAGGAATCGAGTGCGAGAGTGGGGATGTCGCGTGCTCTCATCGACGCGTCACCTCTGCGACGTCGAGCGTGAGTCGGTCGAGATGCAGTCTGCCCCTTGCTGTTCGGACGACAGTGGACGTCGGGCTGTCGCTCAGCGTCAGCTTGACGCCGCTGTCGGACCCCGTGGATCCCGACGTTCGACCGCTGACCTTCACGCGTGCGGTCAGGGCTGCATTGAGCAAGCTCAACAAGACCTCGGTTTCCTCCTCGTCGAGAGTGCGTTCGAAGACACCTGCCGTCGCCAGCGACTGCGCCGCGACGCTGCGTGAGCGCTGGGCTTCCAGTTGGCGCTCGCGGAGGCGTCGAATACTGCCGTCGTTGCGTTGCAACCGGCCGGGGACGCCGGGCGACGGCGTCCTGCCGGTTTCGGCGAGCGTCCGGGAGATCTCGACGGGGGGAGCATCCCACCAGCTTCGCGACGTCGGGATGATGTCCGCATCGGGATGCACCATCGACAGGTGTCGGGGGCGTCCGAGCCCGAACACCGCATGGAACAGCGCGTGCGCGCTGTCCTCGGTCGGACTGTTGGCGAACCACCCGGCAAGGTGACGTAGCTGGCTCTCGCGGCTGACGCCGCCCTTCCGTGTCTCGGTGACGCGGCGCAGAAGCGACAGAACTGCCGCGATGGCGCTCATCGTGCCCTCACGCAGTCGTTCGGATTCGCTGAGCTGGGATTCCGCCGCGACGAACCAGTGCGACAGGCCGGACCACCGGGCACGCCAGTCGGCGCGGCGTTCGTCGACCGTCAGGAACACTCGCTCGTCGCTGACCGCAGCACGGTCGATCAACGCGTCGATGCCGGTGGCCTCGACGACGCCGATCGCCTCGGCCAACTTGGGCGCGTAGCGCGTCAGGTCGGAGCTGAACTCACGCATGTGCGTCAGCAGCGCGTCCTTGTGCACGAGAAACGACTCGGGAGTGATCTCGGTGGTGCGCACCAGGTCACCGAGCACGAGGTAGAAGTGGGCGGCACGCGTCGCCATCTCCGACAGAGTCGAGTCGAGCCGCGACAGTTTGCGGTAGATCAGGTCGCCGTCGGCCTGACGGTTCGCGTCGGCGAGTTCGTGCATGTCGGCCAGGAGTTCCGGGAGCACGAGCCGCGAGAGCGACGCGTCGTCCAGGCGGGCGCCCAGCACGTCCTCGACGGCACGGAACGCCTTGTAGCCGGCCTGACTGAACTGATAGACGAAGTGGCGGTTGCGGTACTCGGCGAGCGTCGCGGCGCGTGAGCCGTCGTAGCTGCGTTCGAGGAGCTCCCAAGAATGCAGCTGTTCGAGCAACGGCCCGATTTCCGACGCGCTCAGCTGCGCATCGTCCGGCGCGTTCCTGGCCAGGGTGTCGGCGATGTCGGCGGCGTGCAGGAGAACGACGTAGTTGGCACGGGCGATGTCGAACGCGCGCAGCACCCAGAGATACTCGTGCCGCTTCTCTGCCACGGTGAACGCGAACAGTTTGAGGCGATCTTCCTGCAGAAACGTCGCCGCGCCCATCGCACGTGCGTTGTCGTCACCCGAATCGCTCACTGGAACAGGGTAGGGGGTGCGCGTGTGGGAGCGAAAACACGTGACGTTCGTTCTCGTGCAATCAGCTGCCGAGGCGACTCCCACCCGTCGACGGATTCGCGGGAATTTCGCAGCGGACGTCATGTCCGCGCAGGTTGCAGCAGCTGCGCGGGTTGCAACGTGCGCGCTGGCTGGAACCTGCGCGGACAAGCGAGACGTCCGATCGCTCCTTCCCGCGCAGGTAGCTGGCCGGGCGTCGACTCAGGAAGAACTCACAGCCGGCGTGGACCCCCTGTCAGGGGGCGCGGCCCGTGGCATCGCAATCGGCGCCACCACCGCGAGAAGAAGTGCGGGGACCAGGAATCCGGCTGCAGGGTGTACGAGGTAGAGCGGCGTCAGTGCGAGTGGCGCGAGGGCGGCGCCCGAGAAGCGGAAGGCCTGAACCACCGATACCGCGCCGCCCCGATTCGCCCCACCGCCGAGTACTGCGGCGTTCACGCCGACGAGCACGAATTGCGATGCCACGCCCGCCAGTGCCCACGCGACTCCGACGGCCCACAGCGCCGGAGCTGTTCCGGCTACGGCGACGAGAGCAGCACCCGCGACAGCGCCGATGACGACGGTTCGGCCCGAGCCGAGACGGTCGATCAACCGACCGACCGCCCGCGCCGTCAGGATGCCGGTCAGCCCGAAGACGGTGAGCAGCACACCGCGCTGGGGCGCATTCAAGCCGAACACGTCCTCGGCGCGATACGCGAGCATGAAGTTCAGCCCACCC